>SVDC01000040.1 GCA_015058045.1 Cellulosilyticum sp. | reverse complement strand
AAGACGGAAGAAGAATTTACAGGGAGAATAAGTAATCTTGAAAAGAAGAGAGAAAGCTTAATGCAGGATATTGCCATCGTAACAGGAATGAAATATCCTCAGGTAACCGTAACCAGTATTATAGAAAAGGTTGGACCGGATACAGAAGTTGGACAAAAGCTCACTAAACTGAGAGATGAAACTAGGATAGAATTAGACAGCCTAAAAAGACAAAGTGATTTGAATAAACAACTTCTAACAGACTCTTTAGATTTAGTTAACTTTATGGTTAATGCACTAGGGAGTACACAGGGATATAGCCACGTTGGAAATTATAATAGACCGGGGGAAGACATGGCTATCCAAAGACAACAAAGTATATTTGATAAAAAACAATAGTAGGGGGAAAATAAATGTCATCCATTTCAAGTTTAACAAAAGCCATATCGGGACTTAATGCCGCACAAAAAGGCTTACAGGTTACAGGCCATAACATATCAAATACCAATACTAAAGGATACACTAGACAACAACTTTTACAAAGCGACTCTTCTTATTTGACCGTAGGCATTAATGGTGGTTATAAAATGCAAGTGGGGCTTGGAGTCACTTGCGATGAAATTAGACAAATTAGAGATGATTTAGCAGATAAAAGATTTAGAACAGAATCTTCTGTTTTAAATTATTATCAAAAGCTTAATAGTGTTACAACTGATATTGAGTCTATGTTTGATGAGCCATACGGAGATACTATTAGTGATTTACTCAATACTTTTTGGTCACAAGCTCAAAAACTCAGTACTTCTCCAACTGGGGTAGAAGAAAGAATGAGTTTTATTAGTACAGCTAAAGTACTAGCTAGTAAGGTAAATAAGGTAACTGAATCATTAACAGAGTATCAGCAAAAGCTTAATATAGATGTAGAAGCTGCTACATCTCGTATAAATGAAATTATTGAAGAAATCGCAGAATATAATGAAAAGATTAGCATCGAAAAAGTAACAGGTGAAAATGCTAATGACTATAGAGACCAAAGAAATCTCTTATTAGATGAACTTTCTACATATGGTAATATTAGTTACTATGAAGAAGCAGACAGACGCGTAGCCGTTTCATTTGAAGGACATACAGTTGTAAACAAAGGGATCACTATCAAAATGAAATTAGAACAGACAGAAGAAGGCAGTCCATTTAGCTCACCTATTTGGGAAGATAGTGGTTCAAGAGTATATAAATTAGATGAAAAGACAACTTCTGTTGAAGGCAATGATACAGGAAGTTTAAAAGCATTACTTGTTGCAAGAGGAAATAATGTGGTAAACCAAGGTACCCAATGGAAGGACATAGCCTTAAATGATAACTTAAGTGTTGATGCTGAAGGAAATGCTTTTGTGATTCCTAAAATACAAAAACTTCTAAATGATTTTACATCAGGATTAGTATCATTGGTAAATGATACCTTTAAAGGGACAGGTATTGGGGGCCATGAAGGTAAAGATGGCGTAACTGTATTTACCCAGATACATGAAGGACAAGGTTTGATAGCTGGTAATATACAAGTAAATCCAGAACTTTTAGAAAGTGGTGGCTACAATAAATTAGGAACGGTTAAGAAAGGGGAAAATGGTGTAGATAATAGTAGTAATACAGGAGATAACTCTATTATTACTGACTTCTTAACAAAGATGAATGAAAATAAAACCTGGTACCAGGGTGCAGGAGATAGCGCACCTTATCAAAAGACGTCGACTTTAAAAGATTTCTTTTCAGAGTTAGTAACAGATTTAGGGACACAAGGATCATTATTTACATCTAAGGCCAATGAGAAAAATATAAGTGTTACCAATATTGAAAATGAGAGACAAGCTATGGGTGGTGTATCAACAGATGAAGAATTTTCAAATATGCTTAAATACCAATATGCATATAATGCTTCAGCTCGAATGATTACCATGTTAGATGGTATGCTAGATACGATCATTAATAAAATGTAGAAAAGAGAGGAAATAAAATGGCATTCTTTGAATTAAATATTGCAATGAGCGGCTTATTTGCGGCACAAAGAGGCTTACAAGTAACCTCTAACAATATTACAAATGCAGCAACCACAGGATATTCTAGACAAGTTTTATCTCAACAAGCTTCAACCCCTATTAGTGGTTTATCTGTTGGAATGACTGGAACAGGCGTTACAACCACAGGGGTTAATCGTGTAAGAGATTCATATATTGATCAAAAACTCTGGACACAAAATCCTCAGTTAGGAGAACATAATATTAAGGTTACTCAAAATTCCATGATGGAAACAGCTTTTGGTGAGCCAAGTGATACGGGCTTTACCGGTGTTTTTAATAATATGTTTTCAGCAATGAGTACATTAAGCAATAATCCTTCTTCTAAAGAGAATAAAGTAGTATTAGTAGAGGAAATGGAAAGCTTTACCAAATATTTTAATAACATTGCGGCTACCTTACAAAAGCAACAAAAAGATTTAAATTTTGAAATTAAAGGGATGGTAGATGAGGTTAATACACTAGCTACACGTATTCAAAGTTTAAATCAGCAAATCTTTAATGCCGAGTTATATGGAAGTGAAGCAAGTAGCTTTAGAGATGAAAGAGATAATTGTATCGATAGACTTTCAGAGATTGTCAATGTTGAAGTAAGTGAAGAAGAATATCAGCTTAAAGGTCATACTATGAGTAAATATACAGTTAGGGTTGATGGATTACCTTTAGTGGATCATTTATCTGTGAATACATTAGACATTAAAGCAAGAGCAATAGGTGACAAACGTAATCCACAAGATCAAGAAGGACTCTATGATATTGTATGGAGTACAGGTTCAACCTTTGATATCAATAGTTCTACTATGTCAGGTGAACTCAAAGGGCTTATTGATATGAGAGATGGGGTAGGAACAAATAGTAAGGGAAATAATAACTATACAGGTATTCCGTATTATCTTAGTAGATTAGATACTTATGTACAAACATTTGCTAAGACAATGAATGAACAATATAGTAAGTATGGAAATGACAAAAAAGCATTATTCACTTATGCTGAAGGGGATACAGTCGCATCAGGAGTAAACGTAGATCATAGTAAGATTACAGCGGCAAACTTCTCAATTTCTAAAGAATTATTAGAAGACCCAACTTCTATGACCACATTAAAAGATTCAAGTAACCCTTCAGATACAAGCTTTATGCTAGAGTTACTTGGTCAAAAAGACAATAAACAAATGTTTAAAGAAGGTGACCCTAAGGATTATATGGTAGCCATCTTTGCAGAACTAGGGATTAATGCAAAAGAGGCAGAAATGTATCAATCTACACAAGTGGCTGTTACTAATAATCTTAAAAATCAACGTTTATCTGTATCTCAAGTTGATACTTCAGAAGAATTTACATATTTAATCCAATATCAGCAAGCTTATCAGGCTGCTGCAAAAATAATGAGTACAATTGATAGTATATATGAGACCACAATCTTTAAATTAGGTAACTTCTAGGAGGTAAGAAGATGCGCGTAACAAATGGAATGATTAGAAATACAACACTTAATGGGTTGTATAATAATATGAATGCACTTAGTAAAACCTATGCACAAATGTCTACAGGAAAGAAGATTCAAACGGTATCAGATGATCCAATTATTGCAGGACGTGCATTAAAATTAACAACTACTGTACTGGAGACCACCCAGTATGAAAGCAATGTAAAAGAAGCGATGTCTTGGATGGAAAATACAGAGAGTGCCCTTGACAATATGACAAAGATGCTAAGAGAGATTCGCACAAAATGTGAGCAAGCAGCCAATGGTACATATGAAAAAGATAGTCTTGATGCTATTAAAACAGATATTGAGCAATTATGGACACAATTGCAAGACGAAGCTAATGTAACATATGGTGGAAGATACGTTTTCTCAGGATATAAAACAGATACCCCATTAATCAAAGATGGAGCAGTAAATCCAGATATAGTGGGTACAGATGGACAAAGTATTCAATATGAAATTGGTGTGAATAGCACCATTACAGTAAATACAGAGGGAATGGATGACATTTTTAATAAGCTATATGTTATGTTTAATGGAGAAAAAGATGCAGCTGGGAATGTAGTAACAAGTGGGATTTTTACAGACTGCGAGACAATAACAGATTCTACAGAGCTTAATAAAAGATTTTCAAATAGATTAGATGAGATAGATGGTTATTTAGCTGAAATTTCAGAAAAAACATCGGACTTAGGAAGTAGAATGAGCCGTATTGATTACGTGCAAGAAAGATTAGGTGAGCAAAAAATTGCATATAAAGCTTTATTAACAGAAACAGAGGATATTGATGTAGAAGAAGTTTATACTAAATTTAATGTTCAATATGCAACTTATCAATCAGCATTACAAGCAACATCTAAAATTATTACAAACACATTAGCAGATTATCTTTAAAATACAGGAGACACTAAAAGGATAGAGTATAATCTATCCTTTTAGTGTATAATGAAGAAAGACTATTTGGGAGGAAATATATGAAAATGAATACAAGAAATTTTGGTGAAATAGAGATCAATAAAGATAAAATTATTACCTTTAAAGAGGGAATTCCTGGGTTTGAGGAATTGCATCAATTTATTTTTATGGATAGTCAAAATCCAACATTTCATTATTTACAATCTATAGAGAATGGAGATATATGTTTTGTTATTGTAAACCCATATGAATTAAAACAAGATTATGCACCTATAATAAACGAAGAATACTTTGAAAAATTAGGTGGAGGTTCAGATAAACAGTTTGCACTATATAGTATTGTATGCTTAAAAAATCCTATAGAAGAAAGTACAGTTAATTTAGCAGGTCCCCTTGTGATACATATTGAAAATAAACTAGGTATACAGGTTGTAACAGAAGAAAAAATGTACTCTACAAGACATAAATTAGTTGATCTGAAAAGGGAGGGGGAGTAATTTATGTTAGCATTAACAAGAAAGAAAGATGAGGCTATTGTTATAGGAGGAGAAATCAAAATAAGAGTATTGGGGATTCAGGGAGATAAAGTGAAACTTGGAATAGAAGCCCCTAAGGAGTGTAGTATTTATAGAGAAGAAATCTATTTACAAGTAAGTCAAAGTAATAAAGCGGCAGTACAAGAAGTAGATATAGATCTTATGAAACTTAGTGAGTTATTTAATATAAAATAAAAAAATTAAAAAAAATACTTAAATAGGGTTAAGTATTTTTTTTTATGTCCGAAATATATTATGTAACACTGATAACATAAATCAGTGAAAAAATAGGCAAGGATGCCGTAAAAATTCAAGGAGGAATAAATTATGATTATTAATCACAATTTATCAGCAATTAACACACAAAGACAAATGTACAAAACATCAACAGCACAAGCTAAAGCATCTGAAAAATTATCTTCAGGCTTAAGAATTAACCGTGCAGGAGATGATGCAGCTGGTCTTGCAATCTCAGAAAAAATGAGAGGACAAGTAAATGGTCTTAACCAAGCATCAAGAAATGCTCAAGATGGTATTTCTCTTATTCAAACAGCTGAAGGTGCATTAGATGAAACACACAGCATGTTACAACGTTTAAGAACATTATCAGTACAATCATCAAATGGTACATATGTTTCAGCAGACCGTAACAATATTCAAGCTGAAGTAGATCAACTTACAGCAGAAATTACAGAGATTGCTAAGAAAACACAATTTAACAAAATGAACTTACTTAATGGTTCAACAGGGAAAGTAGAATTCCAAGTAGGGGCAAATAGTGGACAAACTATTGCTGTTACAATGCAAGAAATGACTGCAACAGCATTAAGTATTGATGCTATCAATTTATCAAATGCAACAGGTGCAAAATCAGCAATTACTACTATTGATAAAGCAATTAATACAGTATCAGAATTTAGAGCAAATCTTGGAGCGGTACAAAACAGACTTGAACACACCATTTCAAGTGTAGATAACTCAGCAGAAAACTTACAAGCAGCAGAATCACGTATTCGTGATACAGATATGGCTAAAGAAATGATGGAGTTCACAAGAACAAACGTCCTTTCTCAAGCAACACAATCAATGCTTGCACAAGCAAACTCAAAACCAAACCAAGTTCTTTCATTATTACAATAATCAAAGATAAAAAGGCGGTGATAAGGTAATACTTATCACTGTCTTTTTGTAAAAAAAATAGTTCATAACAATAAAGGGTCAAATCTAATTTTAGTAGATTTGGCCTTTTATTATTACAATAATTAATAAAAAAAGGCTGTAATAGTGTTATGCTCAATGCAGTTTGAGTATAATTTGAAATTTTTAAAGTGATAAAAAAATAAAATTTTTAAAATAGTATAAATAATTTATAAAGTGTGACGATAAATAAGATGATAGATAAAAAAATTATCTAACTAAGGCATGGATGCCATAAAATTCAAGGAGGAATGGATTATGATTATTAATCACAATTTATCAGCAATTAACACACAAAGACAAATGTACAAAACATCAGGGGCACAATCTAAAGCATCAGAAAAATTATCTTCAGGCTTAAGAATTAACCGTGCAGGAGATGATGCAGCAGGGCTTGCAATCTCAGAAAAAATGAGAGGACAAGTAAATGGTCTTAATCAAGCATCAAGAAATGCTCAAGATGGTATTTCAATGATTCAAACAGCTGAAGGTGCATTAGATGAAACACACAGCATGTTACAACGTTTAAGAACATTATCAGTACAATCAGCAAATGGTACATATGTTTCAGCAGATCGTAACAATATTCAAGCTGAGGTAGAACAACTTACATCAGAAATCACAGAAATTGCAAACAAAACACAATTTAATAAAATGAATCTACTTAATGGTGATACATCAACAGTAGAATTCCAAGTAGGTGCAAATAGCGGTCAAACTATTTCAGTTTCAATGAAAGAAATGACTGCAACAGCATTAAGTATCAATGATATCAATTTATCAAATGCATCAGATGCAAAATCAGCAATTACTGCTATTGATGATGCAATTAATGCAGTATCAGAATTTAGAGCAAACCTTGGAGCAGTACAAAACAGACTTGAACATACCATTTCAAGTGTAGATAACTCAGCAGAAAACTTACAAGCAGCAGAATCACGTATTCGTGATACAGATATGGCTAAAGAAATGATGGAGTTCACAAGAACAAACGTCCTTTCTCAAGCAACACAATCAATGCTTGCACAAGCAAATGCAAAACCAAACCAAGTGCTTTCATTATTACAATAGTTAAAAGGTAAATAAATAAAGTACAGGGTAAAAAAATTTAAATAAGGCATGGATGCCATAAAATTCAGGGAGGAATAAATTATGATTATTAACCACAATTTATCAGCAATCAACACACAAAGACAAATGTACAAAACATCAGGAGCACAATCTAAAGCATCAGAAAAATTATCTTCAGGCTTAAGAATTAACCGTGCAGGAGATGATGCAGCAGGTCTTGCAATCTCAGAAAAAATGAGAGGACAAGTAAATGGTCTTAATCAAGCATCAAGAAATGCTCAAGATGGTATTTCAATGATTCAAACAGCTGAAGGTGCATTAGATGAAACACACAGCATGTTACAACGTTTAAGAACATTATCAGTACAATCAGCAAATGGTACATATATTACAGCAGACCGTGAAAATATTCAAGCTGAGGTAGATCAACTTACATCAGAAATTACAGAAATTGCAAATAAAACACAATTTAACAAAATGAACTTACTTAATGGTTCAACAGGGAAAGTAGAATTCCAAGTAGGGGCAAATAGTGGGCAAACTATTGCTATTACAATGGAATCAATGAGAGCAAGTGCTTTAAGCGTAAGTGGATTAAATATATCAACACAAACAAGTGCTAAAAGTGCAATTGATACTATTGATGAAGCAATTAATAAAGTATCAGGATTTAGAGCAAAACTTGGAGCTGTACAAAATAGACTTGAACACACTATTTCAAGTGTAGATAACTCAGCAGAAAACTTACAAGCAGCAGAATCACGTATTCGTGATACAGATATGGCTAAAGAAATGATGGAGTTCACAAGAACAAACGTCCTTTCTCAAGCAACACAATCAATGCTTGCACAAGCAAATGCAAAACCAAACCAAGTGCTTTCATTATTACAATAATAATTAGTGAAAATACTATAGTTAAATAGAAGTTAAAAAAGTACCTATAATTTAATATAGGTACTTTTTTGTGATTTCTATAAAAAAATTTCTAACTTTAGTCGATATAAAATAAAAGAAAGTCATGATATTGGTTTATGAAAGGAGCAAGAATGAGATGCAGATTAGTGGGATAAATAATGACATGGAATTATCATCAAAAATTCGACAATATCAGAAGACGGAAAATGAAGCAGGTTTAGTGCAGGGAAAAGATAACACTGTTGAAAAAGAACCGGTGAAAGAACCACTAAAAGAGCAACAAGTAGAAGAGAGTTTAACAAGCGAAGATTTAAGTTTTGATAAGGAAATCTTTTATAGAGAAAATGAGTTTAAATTCTCTATACACGAAGAAACTAAGCAAGTCATGATTAAGGTTATTAATAGAAAAACACAAGAAATTATTAAAGAAATTCCAGAAGAAAAAATTCTAGATATGGTTGCTAAAATGTGTGAAAATGCAGGTATCTATATAGATGAAAGAAAATAGGAGGGGATTATAATGGGATCTAATACAATTAGATTTACAGGATTAGCATCAGGATTGGATACAGAATCTTTAGTTAAAGCAATGCTTTATACTGATCAAAACAAAATTAATAAGCAAACTAAAAAACAACAACTCTATACATGGAAACAAGAAGCATGGAAAGAGATGAATAGTAAAATTAATAGTTTTAATGAAAAATATGTTGATAAATTAAGAATGCAAAGTACATTTATTAAAACTAAGGTAACAAGTAGTAATGATAAGGCATTAAGTGTCAGTGAAAATAGTAATATTGGAAATGGGATACATAAGGTAGAAATTAAGCAACTTGCTACAAGTGCCTATATGATGACTAAGCAAAATGCTACGACAGTACAGCCTATAGATGTAGATACCAAGTTAGCAGATCTAGGTATAATGAATAAAAAGGAGTCAGCATTACCAACAGACCCTATTAGTCTTCAAATTAAAAAAGGTGAAGATTATAAAACAATTACTATAGATCCTAATGCTACATTGGGAGACTTACAGGATCAGTTAAGGGATGAGGGGATAGAACTATCTATATCAAGTACCAATGGAATTTCATTAAAATCTAATGAGGATATAGCATTAAAAGTAGTTGAAAATCAGGTGCTTAATGAGGCAGGAGTTGAAGTTGAAGGAATTGAAATTGAAGGTAGCAACCTATTTAGTAAGTTAGGTATGAAATCTGGAAGTAAATTGACTTTAGAAAAGGATACAGCAGTAATAGGAAGCCAGATTAGAGAAACTGAGGTAAATGGCAATACAGTTTTAGGAAATCTTTTAGGTAGTGATGGAAATCCAATTATACCTTCTGATTTTACATTAAATGTAAATGGGAAGAATATTTCTTTGACACAGAATGATACCATCAATTCAATGATTAGTAAAATAAAAGGTGCTGATAGCAATTTATCAGTAAGCTTTGACTCAGGTATGGGACAATTTTTTGTAACATCAACTGCTACAGGGGCAGAATCACAAACACAAATTAGTGGTGGTACAGAGGAAGCAAATAAGTTTTTAGATGCATTAGGACTTGTACATACAGGAGATGCCGCTTTAACTCAAGGGAAAAATGCACTATATAGCTATAATGGAATGGGCAATACTACTATTGATGGAAAGAATTACTTTGAATCTAGTTCAAATACCGTTAAAATCAATGGATTAGAAATGACACTTAAGGAAGTAACTTCAGAGCCTATTACAGTACAAGGAAGTACTAATACAGATGAAATGGTAGAGTTCATGAAGGAGTTTGTAAGCGAGTATAATAAATTAATGGAAGACATTAATACGAAGCTTAAAACCAAAACAAGTAAGGATTATGAACCTTTAACGGACGAAGAAAAAGAAGCAACAACAGAAGCCAATGTTGAGAAGATTGAAAAGTATGTTAAAGATGGTTTATTCTATAGAGATTCTGATTTAATGGAATTAAGAGATTCTTTAAGAGATACTATGTCTGGTGTAGTAGCAAGTAATGAGAAGTATAAGACCTTATATTCAGTGGGAATTACAACAGGCAACTGGAGAGAAAATGGAAAGCTATACTTTGATGAAGAAACTTTTGTAAAAGCACTTCAAGAAAATCAAGAAGATGTGCTTAACCTATTTTCAGGTTCTGGTGATTCAACACAAGCTGTTAAAGAGTATATGGAAAAAAATAGTGTTTCAGAGAGTGAAGCCCAAACGGCATATAATGCATTATCTTATAAAGAAAAACAACAGTACTTAACATCATCACAAGGTATTTTTACTAGAATCAATAGTAATTTTAGTGCACTATCTAAGTCAACAGATTTCAGGTCATACGGTTCATACTATAATGACAAATTACTCGTTTCAGATTTAAAGGATGTTGCAGATAGAATTTATACACTGAATCAACGTTATACCAGCAAAGAAACAGCATTATATAAAAAGTTTACTGCAATGGAAAAAACGATAAGTCAATTAAATTCACAACAATCATCTCTTGCATCCATGATGGGTACATATTAATAAAGTAGAGGAGAATAGCAATGATTCCTAATGGCTATCAAAAATATCAACAAAACTCTGTAATGACAGCAAGTCCAAAAGAGTTAATTTTAATGCTCTATAATGGGGCAATCAAATTTTGTAATCTAGCAATTCAAGCTTTTGAGGATGGTGAAGTACAAAAGCAACATATGTACCTTATGAAGGCACAAGATATTATTACAGAGTTAGAACTGTCATTAGATACAAAATATGAAATTTCAAAGGAAATTAGTATTTTATATAAATATATTAAAGAATTATTAATGGAAGCTAATATTAAAAAGGATGTCCAAAAGGTATTAGAAGCAAAAGACTTAATTAATGATTTTAGAAATACATGGCAAGAATTAATGAAAATTGTATAATATGGGAAGAAATTAGCTAGCATGATAGGACTAGCTAATTTCTTTCTACTTTTTTATTGAAAGGAATTCAAAGCATGGTAAAGATAGAAAATATAAATGTGCATATTGAGCAAGCTAAGAAAGAACAGCAGCATACAATGTATTTTGAAAATGATGTAATGAAGCAATATGTACTTAGTAAATATACACCAAAAGTGGATGCAATTCAGAGACTAGGTGATGAACGAGGAAACAAACAAACAGTATGGATTATACTAGGATTTGCACTAGGATATACTGTTAGAGAGTTATTAGACAATGTATCAGAAGAAATAACCATTATTGTAATAGAGCCAAATGAAGAGTTGTTAAACTATCAAATGCAATACGAACAAAATATGGAGCTAAAAGAAAAAGCTAATATTCACTTTTTATATGGTGAGATAAATGGTGAATTCAGAGAAAAATTATCTAACTATATACCAACTAAAGAAATAAACAATATAAAAATTATATGTATGAGTACGTATTTGAAATTTTATTTTGAATACTTTGAGCAGATAAAAACAGTTATTCAGGATATACTTTGTTTTAGGATTATTGATATGAATACCATACGGAAATATAATAAGTTATATACTAAGAATGTTATTAATAATAGATATGCTATTGAAAAAAGTTATCGTTTGGATAAGTTAAAAGATATGTGTAAAGGTATACCAGCTTTAGTTGTATCAGCAGGCCCTTCTCTGCAAAAAAATATCCAATATATTAAAGACTTTAAAGGTATTATATTAGTAGGGAATAGAACCCTAGCACCAGTATTAGAACAAGGTGTAAAACCAGATTTTATGGTCATAGCAGATCCAAAAGATGCTATATTTGATACAACACGTGGGACAATGCAAGCAGATATTCCATTAATTTCAAATGATAATGCGAATAATAAGTTGGTTCAAGAACATCAAGGGAAAAAATATTTTATTCAAACTAATGCAAATTCACAAGAGCTATTGGGGATAGAAGGCATTGCAAAAATCTCAATGGGAGGCTCTGTGGCAACTTTATGTGCCAGTGTTGCACAATATATAGGATGTGATCCCATTGTTTTAATTGGACAAGATTGTGCTTATACAGATATGAAGATTCATGCAAGTAATTGTTCCAATGATTTAATTGGAGAAGAAAGTAATGATTCTAGTACAATAAAAACTAGTAAGATTTGGATAGACGAATATTATGGAGGGAAAATTTTATCTTCTATGGATTTGATATCATTTTTAAGATGGTTTGAAGAATTTATAGAACGCAGTCCAAACTTAACTGTTATTAATGCAACAGAAGGAGGGGCATTAATCAAAGGAGCAATAAATAGACCTTTTAAAGACGTGGTTGAAGAATACCAAGACATAATAGTGCCAAATTTTGAGGAATATGATCAAAGAGTAGAATGTAAAGTACCTGTAGATGAGAGACTACATATGCTAACAGGCATATTAAAAGATATTATGAAGGAAGCCAAAAAAGCTCAAGAGCTTAGTGAACAGTTAAAAACTGAGTATAAAGTCTATAAAGGTATGAGGCCAGGGAAAATAGCAAGCTTAGTTAGAAAATTAGATAAATTAGATGCTAAGATTAAGGAACAAGGTGAAACAAAAAATGTAGTAAAAATGATTTTTTCTAGTTTAGAAAATGAAACAAAAACTTCTTTAACTAATAAAGCTAAAATTGGAGAGAGTGAAATAGAAGCTGGAATTAGAATTGCAATAGAAAGTTACAATCTATATTCTAATATTACTGAGGCTTGTAAAGAGTTTATAGATATTATTGAGCAGAATCAAGATAATAAATAGAAAATAAGGAGGAAATCATGGGGGAACTTCAACCATATTTAAAAGAATTACTAGAACTGACCGTAAGACAAGGACAGGCGTTGGTAGAAGATGATATGCATGAGTTTCAATATCTAGGAGATAGGAGAGAAATCATTATTACCAAAATGAAAGAAATGAACCTAGAGCTAGATGAAGAAGAAAAAAAGATTTTACAGCAGATTAACCTATTAGATGAAGAACATCATCAAGAGCTAAGCAAACAGTTTGAACAAATAAAAGCAGAATTAAAGAATTTAAATGATTATAGCAAAAGAGATAAAATGTATATCGACCAGTATTCAAATATGGGAGTCGGAAGACAGTTTGATACACATAATGGAAGATAGAAACGATCATATTTTAATTAAAATAGATAAAGAGGAGTATTAAACAAATGGAACAATTAATACAGGCAAAACAAGGGTGTAAGGAAGTCGGTTTACTGGTTAAATCAATGATTGAGCATTTAGAAAATAAAAATATAGATGAAATGTTTCAGGTATTAGTTCTCATGACACATAAAATGGAACAATTAATTGAAGAGATTTCAGCCTGTCAAACATTACTTACTCAAGAAATCGAAATAAAAGCCATTAATGAAGTTTTAGGAGAAATTATTGAAAGTGTACAAAATAAGGATTACGTCTTACTAGCAGATTTACTTCAATATGAGATTTTAGAAAAAATGGAAGAATGGCATGCCATTATTGAAGAATCATCTATGAAAAACTAGTTAAATAAGAGCTATTCTAAGAGTAGTAGCGGAAAGAAAGTTCATTAAGGAGGCTAGTTTATGAAAAGTGGCATATCACTAGTAATGATTGTAAAAAATGAAGAACACGTATTAGCCAGATGTCTAGAGAGCATCAAAAACTATGTAGATGAAATGGTTATTGTGGATACAGGTTCAGAAGACCGAACAGTAGAGATTGCAGAAGCATTTGGCGCACAAACTTATTTCTTTGAATGGTGTAATGATTTTAGTGCAGCAAGAAATTTTGCGCTAAGTAAGGCAAACTATAATAAGAGGATTGTTCTAGATGCAGATGAATACGTGATTGAGTGGCATGAAAAAGAAGTAAAAGCACAATTACAAGAAAATCAAGTAGGAGTCATTACACTTATAGATGTTTTTGAAAAAGAAGGCGAAATCAAACAGTCTAAGAGTTATTTATCTAGAATGATACCGGAAGATGGCCATTATAGTGGCGCAATTCATGAGCAAGTAGTAAGTAAGTGTAAACGTGTTAGAATACCTATTATTATAGGTCATGATGGTTATCTGCATACCGATAAATCAGAGCGAAACTTAGAAATTTTATATAAGCTAGCTAAAGCCCAGCCTAAAGATAGTTATATTCTATATCAATTAGCCCATACATTATTTGTGGCCAATAAAAATGAAGAGGCATATAACTACTATAAAAAATATTATAAGATTAGTAAGAGTAATGAAGGTTATAGATGTGATGCCATTGTGGATTATCTTTACAACCTTATGGCCTTAAGTAGATTAGAAGAGGGATTGGCAGTTGTGAAAAGAGAAGCACAAACTTATAATGACTCTCCCGATTTTAATTTTGTATGTGGACATTTTTATAGAGAGTTAGTGTTATTTGATATTAATAAATACATATCCTACTTACCGTATATTGAAAAGAGTTTCTTAAGGTGCTTAGAAATAGGTGAAACGAGTAAGTATAATAGTGTTGTAGGAACAGGAAGCTATGAGGCTGCATATAATCTAGCTGCATGGTATGAGGTAGCTGGACAAATGGAGCAGGCAAAACACTATTACTTAAAAGCCGCAGAGTGGGGATACGAAAGAGCAATTAATCGAATGAAACAATTATAAATTAAATAAAAATCAATGCGCTTTTCGACATAGAGGTTATGAATCTATGGTGCGAAAAGCGTATTTTTTATATGAGAGAAGATTAAGAAAGCAACTGAAAGAGTCGATATACATACAAGATAATACTATCGCATAAGAAATGATTTAATCTAGCTTAAATAACAATAATTTAGAGGTAATAGAAAGGAAGGATTACAATGAAAATAAGTAGTAATATCATTGCTACAATGACTGTAGGTAATTTAAACAGAGCTAATAGAAGAGCTGAAACAGCAATGGAACGTTTATCATCAGGATTAAAAATTAACTCTGCAAAGGATAACCCAGCAGGATTAGCCATTTCAAATAAGTTACAAACACAAGTTGAAGGCTTAAGTCAAGCTAATAATAATGCTATGGATGGCATTTCACTTATTCAAACAGCAGAAGGTGCACTAAATGAGGTACATTCTATGCTTAATCGTATAAGAGAACTTGCTGTACAAGCTGAAAATGGAACTTTACAAGATGAAGATAAAGAAAAAGTTCAACAAGAAATTGATGCCTTAATAGCAGAAATTGAATCAATAGGGAAAAATACGCAATTTAATGGTAAAGAAGTATTAAACTTTGATAAGAATATTCCTATTCAAATAGGTGTAAAGAGTGGCGATATGTTAGAAATTGATGGGACTAAAATCAATATGGAAAATGTACTGCAATGTATTACAGATACAGATCCAGCAACGAACAATACGACGCCACTATCAGTAGATGATCCTAATTTATTATCAAGAATCGACCAAGCAGCAGAACAAACTTCAGCAATTAGAAGCTATTTAGGTGCATGCCAAAATAGATTAGAATACACTGTAAGCAACCTAGATGTAAGTGAAGAAAATGTAACAGCTTCATTATCTAGAATTTATGATGCTGATATGGCAGAAGAAATGACAAACTATACACAGTATAATGTTATTTCACAATCAGGTATATCTATACTGGCTCAAGCAAACCAAAGACCACAACAAGTATTACAATTACTTAATTCATAACAACCGCTATAAAATGGCTGTAAAAAGATCTTATTTAGGTTATCAGGTATGCTACAATAAGAAGAAGATTAAGAAAGATAAGGATGATATGACATGCATGAGGTATTTGAATATCTGAGTAAAATACAATTATTATTAGAGCAAATAGAAAATATTACTGATAACCAAACGACGATATTGGTAGGGGACTTACAGACCATAGAAGAAGAAAATAATGCCTTAGAATTTATTGAACAAATGGTAAATTGCAAAGATGAACTGATTGTAGAGCTGTCTAAGGTAGAAGCATGTTTTCAAGAAGAATATGAAAAACAGAGAGAACAGCTGATTAAAAGTAATAAAATAAAAGATTTAAAAACACAGGTAGAACGTATTTTAGTATTGAAAGATGAAATCACAAGAAAAGAACAACAAAACATGGTTATTATGCAAAATTTCTCTAAAAAGAAGATTGATAGAATGACCATATCCCCTAGTTCAAATCAAGTGGCAGCAGCGTATAAAAAACAACAGCTAAAATCCTAAATTTTACAAGAAAATTCGGTTTAATTAACTTGACGACCTATTTAGAGTATGATATATTTAGTTTGTACCTAAATAGGTCTTTTTTTTATGGCAATTTTTAAAAGAGATTTAACTCAAGTGGAGGTGTCAAAACGTGAGAGTACAAATTACTTTAGCTTGTGAAGATTGCAAGCGCAGAAACTACAACATGACTAAGGATAAAAAAGCACATCCTGACCGCATGGAAACAAAAAAATACTGCAGATTCTGTAAAACACACACAACACACAAAGAAACTAAAAAATAATTTGTGTAAAAACTAATCTGCCAGGGAGGAAGTGGATTTATGGTAGAGTTTTTTAAAGACTTCTTAGCAGAATGCAAAAGAGTCATATGGCCTAACAAAGAGGAACTTACAAGATTAACATTAAATGTTTTAGGATTTTCTATCATTGTTGGTATCATAATCTACATCATGGACTTCGTAGTAAATGGTGGTATCGAAATAATTGAGAAATTAGTACAAGGAGTACTATAATGGAGGAACAACACATGGAAAAGGCGAAATGGTATGTAGTTCATACTTTTTCAGGATATGAAAACAAAGTAAAAGCAAATATTGAAAAAGCGATAAAGAACCGTAACATGGAAGAGCTCATACATGCTGTTGAAGTTCCACTGCAACAAGAGGTAGAAGAGAAGAACGGTGTAATGAAAACTGTTCAACGTAAAACATTCCCTGGTTATGTATTAATTAAAATGGTAATGACTGATGATACATGGTACGTTGTACGTAATACACGTGGGGTTACAGGATTCGTTGGGCCAGACTCTAAACCTGTATCATTATCACCAGAAGAAATCAAGAATATGGGAATCGATCTTTTTGGACCAGCTCCAAAAGTTCAAATTGGAGATGCGGTTACATTACTTTCAGGAGCGTTCGAAGGCTCAGAAGGTATTGTTAGAGAAATTCACCAATCTAAGGGTACTATCGTAGTATCTGTTACAGGATTTGGTAGAGAGTTCCCTGTGGAAATTGCTATGAACCAAGTTGAAATCTTTGAGTAATCAAAGTTTTCGACAGGTAGTGGTATTTTCCAGTAGAAAGCTACACCTAATTTGATGTAGACTTCAATATATGAGTAATCATTAAATTACAAAGCGCGCGAGTGGGAGGGAATTCCCCGCGATCACCACATTTTTTTAGGAGGTAACGGTAATGGCAAAAAAAGTTACAGGTATGATTAAATTACAAATTGCAGCTGGTAAGGCAACTCCAGCTCCACCAGTTGGTCCAGCTCTTGGTCAACACGGTGTAAACATCGTTCAATTTACAAAAGAGTTCAATGAAAGAACAGCTAAAGATGCAGGTCTTATTATTCCAGTAGTAATTACTGTATATCAAGACAGATCTTTCTCTTTCATTACAAAAACTCCACCAGCAGCAGTTCTTTTAAAGAAAGCTTGTAAAATTGAATCAGGTTCTCCAAACTCAGTAAAACAAAAAGTAGCTACAATTTCTAAAGAAGAAATTACTAAAATTGCTGAAATGAAAATGCCTGACTTAAACGCAGGTAGCCTTGAAGCAGCTATCAGCATGATCGCTGGTACAGCTCGTTCAATGGGTATCACAGTTCAAGAATAATATTTAAGAATAATTTTATTCTAGAATCGTTCGTAATTTATTAAAAACAAGAATTTTTATTTATAAAAATTTAAATTAGGCGCGTAAATATTATTACGTGGGAGGGCATAGACCCCGATATTACCACAAGGAGGTACAGTGATGAAAAGAGGAAAAAAATATATTGAAGCTGCTAAACTTGTAGACCGTACAAAGGTTTATGATCCAGCAGAATTATTCGAATTAGTAACAAAAACATCAACTGCTAAATTTGATGAAACAGTTGAAGCACACGTAAAATTAGGTGTAGATAGCCGTCACGCAGATCAACAAGTTCGTGGTGCTATCGTATTACCACACGGTACAGGTAAAACTCAAAGAGTATTAGTATTCGCTAAAGGTGTTAAAGCTGACGAAGCTAAAGCTGCAGGTGCAGACTTCGTAGGTGGCGAAGAATTAATTCCAAAAATCCAAGGTGAAGGTTGGTTTGAATTTGACGTTGTAGTTGCAACTCCAGACATGATGGGTGTTGTTGGTCGTCTTGGTCGTGTACTTGGACCAAAAGGCTTAATGCCAAACCCTAAAGCTGGTACAGTTACTATGGATGTAACTAAAGCTATCAACGATATCAAAGCTGGTAAAATCGAATACCGTCTTGATAAAACAAACATTATTCACGTTCCAATCGGTAAAGTATCATTCGGAGCTGAAAAATTACAAGACAACTTCCACACATTAATGAGTGCAATTATAAAAGCTAAACCAGCTGCTGCTAAAGGTCAATACTTACGTAGCATTTCTGTTTCAACAACAATGGGTCCTGGTATCAAAGTTAACCCATTAAAAGCTGGTGAATAGTAGATAGATTTAAAATACCTAGAGGTAGGTCGTAAGACTTACTCCTAGGTATTTTTTTATAGTAAAGTTTTACGTTTCTATTAAATGAGAAAATAAATACTGAAATATAAGCAAACTCTAAGTGGGCATAGTAAATAATCCTTATAAAGGGTAAATTATTTTTTATATTAATATGTCATGCCTTATAATGCGGTATAAGAAACGGGTATCATAGTACCATTACATTGTTGACAAAATGGTGTAGGTGGTACAGATTTAGGTAATCAATTAAAGATATTATCTTCTTCAAGTTCTTCCACAATAAATCGTGGTCCATAAGTTATAATTACATTGAGTACAAACAAACTCTATTAAATCATCATCTTGTGTAAAGGTTATTTTAACTTAGCTTCCAGTTATTAATTATGTATGTTATGTCTATACATGTTTTAAGTATAAAAGAGATAGTGAAACTATCATTAAAAAGCACCTATATCAGTACCTGTTTCAAAACATAATCTTGCATCATTATCAACTATTACTCATGTTACGGATAGAGGTGTTTGGGTGAGGGGGAAATAAACTTTAACCGATCTATGGCTCAAGCGTAGGTAAAGCAGTTGCTTAAGCTAAGAACAGAAAAATATATGGAGAACTTAAGCATAAAATAACACCTCACCTTCTTGTAAGATTAACTTCAGGTCATGATACATCTATACACGAATGATATAAGGGGGGTGTATTCTTGTGACAATGATAACAAAACAAGATAATGGCATAAGCATATTGTAAGCGATTCATAAAAAAGCGTTGTGTGTAAGCCTTATATAAGTAGTATGCTACTATAAAAGGAGGTAAGTACATGAATAGCAATAAGCTAGGACTTTAGAAAGAAAAATTTCGAGCATGTAAATCTAGTGGCCTTACCGTTTCACAATGGTGCCACGATAATCATAATAATAAGTGGATTTATTATTATTGGAATGAGATGATTAAATATCAGTGGTGTATTTTTTATATGCGGCCTTGAATTGACATTTCAATTGACACTTACCATTAAAGGGTAAAAGGTCGATAAACATAATGTGTTATATTATCTTTAGATAATCTGTAGAAAATAAGATAAACTATTAAGTATTGCAGTTCTGCAACAATTAACTCATACTAGAATAAATAATAAACACCATTTTTAGTAGTTTATTTATTAGAAAAATTTATACATATATTTGTGCAAGGAACAAAGGAGAAGAATAAAATGAAACCATTTATAGAAATCGGTAATCGAAGAATAGGAGAAGATTACCCACCAGTTGTTATAGCTGAGATAGGTATTAATCATGAGGGAAGTTTACAAGTGGCTTGTGAGATGGTAGATGCTGCTTATGAAAGTGGAGCAGAGATTATTAAACATCAAACACATGTAGTGGAGGATGAAATGTCCAAAGCTGCAAAAGAGGTTATACCTGGGAATGCAGATGTATCTATATATGATATTATGGCAAGGTGTGCGTTAAGTGAAGAAGATGAAATTAAACTAAAGGAATATGTTGAATCAAAAGGTATGATTTTTATTAGCACTCCTTTCTCAAGAGCTGCGGCGGAAAGATTAGAAAGAATGAATGTAAAAGCTTATAAAATTGGCTCAGGGGAATGTAATAACTACCCTCTCATAGAGAAAATCGCTAAGTGTGGAAAACCGATGATTGTATCTACTGGTATGAATGATATAGAAAGCATTCAAAAGACTGTAGATATATTGGAAAAGTATAATATACAGTATGCCCTCCTTCACTGTACAAATCTCTATCCTACAAAACCAGAGTGGGTTAGACTAGGGGCAATGACAGAGCTTCAAGAAGCATTTCCTAATGCTGTAATTGGATTATCGGACCACTCTTTAAATAATAATGCCTGTCTTGCAGCTTCAGCTTTAGGAGCTTCTATTTTAGAGAGACATTTCACAGATAACATGGATAGACCAGGTCCTGATATTATTTGTTCTATGGACAAGAATGCTTTAGCGGAACTGATTAAGGGAAGTAAAGAGATTTATAAAATGCGAGGGGGTAAAAAAGAAGCGCTGAAAGAGGAACAAGTAACGATTGATTTTGCATTTGCTACAGTGGTAACCACCAAAGATTTAAAGGTAGGAGATGTGCTAACAGAAAATAATATATGGGTAAAAAGACCAGGTACAGGTGAAATTAAGGCTGAGCATTATAATTCTTTATTAGGCAAAAAGATAAAAGTAAATATGGAAGCTGACTGTCATCTGAAATGGGAGGACATTGAGTAATATGCCAAAGAAAATTGTTTTTTTAACTGGAACAAGAGCAGATTATGGGAAAATGAAATCACTAATGTATCAGATAAAGCATAATCCACAATATGAATTACAAATATTTGTAACAGGTATGCATATGTTATCGAAATATGGGGCTACATACAAGGAAATAGAAAAAGATGGTTTTCAAGATACCTTTAAATTTGTTAATCAGCAAGAAAATTCAAGTATGGATATTACATTAAGTAATACTATACTTGGATTTAGCAATTATGTAAAAGAATATCAACCCGATCTAATTGTAGTACATGGAGATAGACTAGAAGCATTAGCAGGTGCTATAGTAGGGGCATTTAATAATATAAGGGTAGCCCATATAGAAGGTGGAGAGGTATCAGGAACGATAGATGAATCCATAAGGCATGCTGTTACTAAACTAGCTCACTTACACTTTGTAGCTAATGAGGAAGCAAAAAGAAGAATTATTCAATTAGGAGAAAAGGAAGAGAGTATTTATATTATTGGGTCACCAGATATAGATATTATGTTTTCAGATGATCTTCCTAATATGACGGAAGCCAAAGAAAAATATGATATAGAGTTTGATGAGTATGGTATCTTGATGTATCATCCAGTTACGACACAAGTTGAATACTTAGAAGAACATATAAAACAAGTAATAGACGCTATAATAGAATCAGAAAAAAATTATATTGTAGTATATCCTAATAATGATAAGGGGACAGATCTTATTTTAAGAGAGTTAAAACGATTAAAAGGAGAAAGATACAGGATATTTCCATCTATTAAATTTGAATATTTCTTGACGATATTAAAAAATGCTCAATTTATGATAGGAAACTCTAGTGCAGGTATCAGAGAGACTTCGGTATATGGCATACCAGCTATAGATATAGGACTACGCCAAAAAGGAAGGTATGATAGTTTGGTACAAAGTAATATCATCTGGGTACCTGAAGAAAAAGAAGCTATACTAGAAGCGATTAAAAAGACAGCTTTTATGCATAATGAGACTATATCACATTATGGTGCAGGTAATAGTGCAGAAATCTTCAATAGAATAATATCGGGTGAAGAAGTTTGGAATATAGAATGCCAAAAATATTTTATAGATATGGATTCATTAAAAAGAGCATAGACATATCAATTTTGATTTTAGGAGGCTATATAGAATGAAAGTGTTAGCAATTATTCCTGCGAGAGGTGGTAGCAAAGGAATTCCGAATAAGAATATTATTGAAGTTTTAGGAAAACCACTCATTGCTTATACCATTGAGCAGGCATTACAGTCAAAATATATATCTAAAGTTGTGGTATCTACAGATAGTCAAAAGATAGCGGATGTATCTAAAGAGTTAGGGGCAGAGGTCCCAATATTAAGACCAGCTTATCTGGCTGAAGATCATGCAAAAACCATTGATGCAATTGTACATATGGTTGATTATTATAAAGCAATAGGAGAAGAGTATGATTATGTAGTAGTTTTACAGCCTACTCAACCTTTAAGAAAAAGTTGGCATATTGATGAAGCTATAGAAAAAATCAGTAAAAGTAGTCAAGATTCCCTTGTAAGTGTTTGTCAAGTAAAAGAGCATCCTATTCTTATGAGAACAATAGATACAGAGGGAAATTTAAATGCACTATTAAATGAAAATAGTACAGTAAGAAGACAGGATTTTAAAATGTATTATAAGGTAAATGGATGTATCTATATTAACAAATTAGATCAGAACTTTGATACAACCGTAAGTTTAAATGATAATAAACTTGCTTATGTAATGGAAGAGAAATACTCTCTAGATATAGATGAACCATTTGATTTAGAGGTACTTAAATTAATTTTAGAGTATGAGGTAAGTAACGAGCTTTAGATAAGTGATATAAAGTAAGAGAGCTTATTAAGGTACACACGTTTAGTGTTTAAAGGATTTGGGGTAAATAGTGACTATATATTATTTGCAGTTTAAAGGTAAGTATATAACAATCGAGCCGCTATTGAGATATTCTAAAATATGAGGTAGTAGATCTATGAAATATAGTTTTTAATTAATCATGAGACAGAAAATGCGTATTAGATTCACAAGATAAAAGTTGACTATGGTGTAAGGGATAAATGGCATTTAGTGAAATTTAAAAGTTAAGTTTTATGTTAACGATGAAACTTAACTATCACAGAAAAAAATAAATTGTCGATATATACTATGGTATTATACAAGTATTATATAATGTATTAAGTGTAGTCGATGGTTGTAGAAATAGAGAATACTTAAAAAGGGTTAAGGAGAAAATATAATGAGATGTCAGAGTGAATTCAGAGAAAAACTGGTAGATAAAGGACTGTTTGAAACTAATGCAAGAGAATATGTGCAAAATATACGAGATATTGGAGAAGTTGTTATATGGGGAACTGGTAGTGGTGCTATAATGGTATACGACTTTTTGAAAGAATATAATGTAAATCATTGTATAAAGTGTTTTGCAGATAATTCAAAAGCTAAATGGGGTACTAATCTTAATGGAATCAAGATATTATCACCTGATCAAATTGTAGAAATGAATGAAAGTAGTAAAAGTATTTATATTATTATTGCAAGCCAGTATATGGAGATTAAAAGACAACTACTTTCACTAGGAATCAGTGAAAGTAATATTGATGTTAAGGGGATAGGTATAGCAAAAGCGTATGCGACATATAGGGAAGAAACGGCGTATAGTATTATTGAAAAAAATATTGATGAATATGAAAAAGTATATTCATATTTAGCAGATGAACGTTCTAAAGAAATTTATCTAGGTATTTTAAACTATAAGATATCTTTAAATAATGATTATTTAAAAGGAATTGAAGATCTGACAGTAAACCAATATTTTGCTAAAGATATAGTAAAACTAAGTGAAACAGAAGTATTCTGTGATTGTGGAAGCTTTAATGGAGATACATTAGAAATTTTCAAAAAAATAACTAATGGTAAATATAAAAAGTATATAGCAATTGAAGCGGATAGTAATACATATATAGAGTTAAATGAGAATATAAAGAGAAATCAACTTACTAATGTAGATACATATAATATGGCGTGTTGGGATAAAAAGGATGTGTTGAAATTCCAATCACAGTTAACGGCGGGGCATATAACAAGCGATGGCGGTGTTAGTATTAATGCAGATTCTTTGGATAATGTTTTAAAAGGTGAAGAAATTACATTTATTAAAATGGATATTGAAGGAGCAGAGGAAAAAGCATTAATAGGAGCTGCTGAAATAATTAGAAAGCAAAAACCGATATTAGCTATTTGTCTGTATCATGATTTAGAACATTTTTATAAGTTACCGTTAATAATGAAGACATTAAATGATGAATATAGTCTATATGTACGCCATTATATGGAAATGATAGATTCAGAAACAGTATGTTATGCAATTCCTAAAAATCGTATAATAGAGAGGAATCCTAAATAGGAATCTTCTGGCTATTTTGGAAAGTGTTTAGATGAAAAAAAGAATGTGGTAAAATGTTGAATGAGAAGTGATTATGTATCAAGAGTAAGCAACCTGTTTAGAGGTTATTGAGGGCTTGTTTATATTAAAAATAATGATAGGGGTCAAGAGAAAATAATGAATAAATATGACGAGAAGTATGACATTAGATTAGCTAATAGGGGGGATATACAATCTATTATGCAATTTATCAATGAGTATTGGTGTGAAGGTCATATTATGGCAAAAGATAGAATATTATTTGAATATGAATATGTAGATAAGGATAATGTTAATTTTGTATTAGCTATTGATAAAGAAACAAAATGTATAGAAGGCATTTTTGGTTTCATCAATACTTCTTATACAGAGGAATATGATAAAAAATATATATGGGGTAGTATGTGGAAAGTAAATGATAAACATGATAATATTCCATTATTAGGTATTGAATTAGCTAGAAGAGTACATGATTTAACTCATTGTAAGAGACATATTGGAAATGGGGCCAATTCAAATACTACTATTCCATTAAGACGGTTATTTTTTGGCGAAAAAGTTGCCAAAATGAAACAGTATTACTATTTAAATACCAGTATGAGTGAATATAAAATAGCAAAGATTGAAAAACAAGAAATATTTGGTGTTCCTAAAGTGGAAAAGAACAAGTATGTAATTAAGTTTAATTCTATGGAGGAAGTGAAAAAGGAATTTAAAGTGGAAGCTGTTGATGCAATTCCATATAAAGATAGTTGGTATGTTGAAAAGAGATTTTTTAAACATCCATATTATAAGTATAATGTATATGGAATACGAGAAGAAGATTATAAGGTGGGCGCTTTATTAGTTACACGTCATGTTGAATATGGTGGAAGTAAAGTGATTAGAATTATGGATTATATTGGAAAACAAGAATTGTTTTCTAAGATAAGTTCTACATTATATCAGGAAATGATAGAAGGAAATTATGAATATATAGATATGTACACTTTAGGATTTAAAGAAGAGTATATCTTAGAAGCAGGATTTAAACTTAAAGATGATCAGGATATAAATATAATACCGAATTATTTTGAACCTTTCTTGAGAGAGAATGTTGATATTTGGTGTCATTATAAGGATGAGGAAACCTTGTTTTTTAAAGCTGATGGGGATCAAGATAGACCTAATCAATTAAGAAATAATAATTAATCAAGAATAATGAATTGCGAGGGGTTACATGGAACATATTTGTATAGGAATGGTAGGAGCAGGGCGCGCAACAGAGTTACATATGAATGCCCTACATAGAGTGAGTGGTATAAAATTAAGGTTTAAGACGATTGTTGCGCGTAGAACAGAACAACTTATAGAAGCTCAAAAGAAATATGGATTTGAAAGGATATCATATGATTTTGAGGACTTATTAAAAGATCCAGAAATTGATGTAATTGATATATGCACACCGCCTTATGTACATGAGGACATGATTATTAAGGCTATTAAAGCAGGAAAACATGTGATTTGTGAAAAACCTCTAATGGGCTATTTTGGACAAGAAGGAGATAGAGCACCTATAGGTAAGAATGTATCCAAGAGAGCTATGTACGAAAAGGTATTGAGTTCAATAGAAAATCTTAAAATAGTATTAGAAAAATCAGATAAAAAATTTATGTATGCTGAAAATTTTGTTTATGCGCCTGCTGTTGTAAAAGCTGCAGAAATTATTAAAGCAAAGAAAAGTAAGATTTTATATATGAAGGGTGAAGAGAGTTTAAAAGGTTCAAGTTCGCATGTAGCAGGTGAGTGGAGTAAAACAGGTGGAGGAACTTTTATTCGTACAGGAACTCATCCTTTATCGGCTATATTATGGTTAAAGCAACAAGAAGCGGAGGCTCATGGGGTTAAAATTACAATCGAAAGTGTAATGGCCGATATGGGAACAGTTACCCCACTATTATCTGATTATGAGCATAGACATATTATGGCAAGACCGCAAGATGTAGAAGATACAGGTACAGTTATTATTAAATTTTCAGATCAGTCAAGAGCCGTTGTAATTGCTACAGATACATGTCTAGGTGGAAGTAAAAATTATGTTGAATTGTATTGTAATGATGCAGCTATTAACTGCACATTGACTATGAATGATTTAATGAGTACATATTTTTTAGATGAACATGGGTTGGATAATGTATATCTTTCAGAAATGCTTCCAGGTAAACTAGGTTGGAATAAACCATTTATAGCAGATGAAATCATTAGAGGATATACAGATGAAATGCAAGATTTTATGGAAGCTATTTACTATAATAGAGAACCAAAGTCAGGTTTTAAATTAGCATATGACACAATAAAGGTAACATATGCAGCTTATATGTCTGCTGAATTGGGACAGAGAGTGCGAGTAGACTAGTACAAGAGATATTATAGGAGAAAACAATGAAGAAGTTAGCTGATTTATTTTATGAGACTGCGGGAAAATTTCCGGATAAGATAGCAATATGGTGTGAAAATCATAGTTTGACCTATGAACAGTTTTCAAAACGTGTTAGCCAGTATTCAAACTTTTTGTTGGAAAATGGTATTCAATATAATGACAAAATAGGTTTACCTATGAATAATAGTATAGAGTCTGTGGGTCTTATCTTTGCTGCTGCTAATTTAGGTATTGGCTTAGTACCTATTAATCCTACTCTGCCCATAGAATCTATAAAAAACGCTTTTGAATGTGGAGATGTAAAGCATATTATAGCAAGAAAACATTTTCTTGAGCAATACTTAGTAGAAGGTAATCTAGAAATAGAAGGTATAAGTATATGCTTGGATGAACAGTATAATGGTTATCCATGTTTACAAGATGCACTAAATATATGTGGAGAACGACCTATAATTAATCAAGTTAAAGGAAATGAAACTTTGATTATTACAATGACCTCAGGTTCAACGGGTAATCCTAAACCAATAGATTTAACGCAGCAAAGTAAGTATCAAAGAGCAATGACGCATATTAAATTATATGATATAAGCAAAGAAGATGTAGTTTTAGCAGCGACCCCACTATATCATTCTTTAGCAGAAAGACTAGTGATTATGCCGTTATTAATTGGTGCAACAGCGGTGGTTTTACCACGTTTTACACCAAGTTTATGGTTACAATGTGTAGAAGAGAAGAAAGTGTCTTTTACTATAGCAGTATCAGCTCAACTTAGCCAGATTGCAGTTGTACTAGATAATGAAAATGAATTTAATATAGAAAGTTTAAGATGTTTGGTATCTTCTTCTGCATTACTAGATGAGCAGGTTA
Organism: Cellulosilyticum sp.; assembly: GCA_015058045.1. GTDB lineage: Bacteria > Bacillota > Clostridia > Lachnospirales > Cellulosilyticaceae > Cellulosilyticum. The sequence goes on along the minus strand of SVDC01000040.1, from coordinate 6,901 downwards.
AAAATCATTTGATTGATTTATTAAAATGTGATTTTCATGAGATGTATGGAACATCAGAGACATCAACGATTACCAATATTAATTTTGCAGAGAGTATGGATAAAAAGCAATCAGTAGGGAGAGTATTACCAGGTGCACAAATTAAAATTTTAGATGATGTAGGTAAAGAATTAGAGAGTGGTAAGATAGGAGAAATTGCTTGTAGTAGTAATTTAATGTGCAATGGTTATTACAATAAATTAGATGTATTTAATCAGGCAGTACAAAACGGTTATTTTAGAACAGGTGACATGGGATATGTTGACTGTGATGGATATTTATATTTTTCAGGAAGAAAGAAAGAAGTTATTATCACTGGAGGTATTAATGTATACCCACCAGATATTGAGCAATGTTTATTAAAAATGGATCTTGTAGCTGAATGTGCTGTCTTTGCATATCCTGATGATAAACTGGGAGAAGTTGTGGCAGTGATTATTGTATCTAATAATGAACAAGAAATAAAAAAACGTATGGTTCAAGTTCATTGTGCTAAGAATCTAGCGGATTTCCAACAACCACACAAGATTTTCTTTTCAAATGAATTACCTAAGAATGCCATGGGTAAGGTGATGAAAAATAAATTACTCGCATATGTACAAAACAATTATGAATGCTAATAAATAGGAGATAGGTGAGAAAGATGACAGTAAGAGAATATGTATTAAATGAAATTCAAAAAAAGTATACCATAGAAGATATGCAACATATTGATGAACTTAATTATGTAGAAAGTGGATATATAGATTCACTAGGGATTATACAATTTATTGTGGGTATTGAAGAGGAGTTTGGAATTGAGTTTTCAGATGAAGAAATAGCAAAGCCAGAATTTAGAGTGGTTGGGAAATTAATAGAAATAATTGAAGGTAAAGTTCGTAGCAATGAAGAATCTTAAACTAGCAAATAAATTAGATGAACAGGGTAAAAAAAGAGAAACAGAAATCAAAGTAAAGGATTTAGTAATAGGAAGAGATTTCCTGATTATCGGTGGACCATGTAGCGTAGAATCTGAAGAGCAAATTATGGATGCAGCATTAGGTGTAAAATTGGCTGGTGGTAATATGCTTAGAGGTGGAGCGTATAAACCTAGAACTTCTCCTTATGCATTCCAGGGCCTGGGTAGAGAGGGACTTGAATTACTATATAAAGCAGGACGAGAAGTTGGGTTACCAATTATTACAGAGGTTATGGATACAAGAGACGTTGCAATGGTTAGTCAGTATTCTGATGTCTTACAAATTGGTGCAAGGAATATGCAAAACTTCAGTTTGTTGGTTGAAGTAGGTCGTACTAATAAACCTGTTCTTTTGAAAAGAGGATTAAATGCAACGATTGAAGAATGGTTAAATTGTGCAGAGTATATTATGAATGAAGGAAATGAAAAGGTTATTCTATGTGAGCGTGGTATTCGAACAATGGAAAACTATACAAGAAATACACTAGATTTAAGTGCAGTTGCAGCTGCAAAGACTTTAACACATTTACCAGTAGTAGTAGACCCATCACATGCAACAGGTAGAATAGAGCTCATACATCCGATGACTTTAAGTGCCATTATGGCAGGATGTGATGGGTTAGAAATAGAAGTTCATCCAAATCCTAGCAAAGCACTAAGTGATAGTGAGCAACAACTGACAATAGAACAGTTTCATTTGTTGGTAAAAGATATTGGAAAAACAGTAGAGTTTAGGAATAGCCTAGAAAAATAGTAATAGAATAGGAAGAAGAGTTGTGGATAATCAATTATATGTTGTGATGTATCATTATGTAAGAGAATTAAGAAAAAGTCGCTATCCAGAAATTAAAGGACTAGACTATGAATTATTCAAAAATCAAGTAGAATTTCTAGCAAACAATTTTAATATAGTATCTATGGAAGAAGTAATTGAGGCCTACAATGGAAGTTATACTCTACCTGAGAAGGCAATGCTACTTACCTTTGATGATGGTTATATTGATCATTTTAACTATGTTTTTCCCATACTAAACCTATATAAGATACAGGGGTCATTCTTTGTACCAGGAAAAGTATTTGTAGAAAATAAATTACTTGATGTGAATAAAATTCACTTTATTTTAGCAAGTGCTAAGATTGAGAAGCTTGTTCAAGCGTTATATAAGCAACTAGATTACTATAGAGGACAAGAATATCAAATAATGAGTAATGAAGAATTGTTTAACACTTATACAGGAGAAAGTCGTTTTGATTCTAAGGAAATAATATTCTTTAAAAGAGTATTACAGAAAGGTTTAAGTGAAGATTTAAGAAACAAGATTACAAGTACTTTATTTAAAGAATATGTTGGGATAGATGAAGAGAAGTTTGCTAGAGAACTTTATATGAACTATGATCAAATGAGATGTATGAAGAATAGTGGGATGCACTTTGGGCTACATGGTTATGATCACTATTGGCTAAATAAATTAACTGAGGAAGAGTTAGTAAAGGATATTGATAAAGCACTAGAGTGCATGGGTGAATTAATTGACTCGAAAAATTGGGTAATGAATTATCCGTATGGTTCTTATAGTGAGGATGTTATCAAATATATAGATAGTCAAAATTGTAAATTAGGACTATCGACTAATGTAGGGATAGCGATGGTGGGAAAAGATAATAAGTTTAAAATACCAAGATTTGATACAAATGATTTTCCACCTAAAAGTAGTAATTACATATCAGTACCTTTAAAAAGCTAAAGTCATTTTATAAGCACATCATAATTTAATTACTTTACTATATGGAATTACAATACATAGATTATGTATTATACAAAATATTCCACAACAAAAATGTTGACAACCTGTGGATGAACTGATATACTTGTTTTTGTTGAAAGCAGAATACTGTACCGCAGACAGTAGGTGCCAGTGGCATAACGTATACAACCTACCGAGGTCTTATTATATATTAGGACGGAAGTAACCACTTTGACTGCGGGCGCAAAAGCAAAGTGGATTTTTTTATTGCAAGAAATCAAGGAGGTGTAACAATGGCAAAAGTAGAACAAAAACAAGTGATTGTTAACCAAATCAAAGAAAAACTTAACGGAGCATCTTCAGTTTTATTAGTAGACTACCGTGGTCTTACAGTAGAACAAGATACAAAACTTCGTAAAGAACTTCGTGAAGCTGGTGTTGAGTACAAAGTTTACAAAAACACTATGGTTAACTTCGCAATCGAAGGTACTGAGTTCGCAGAGATTTCTAAAGATCTTGAAGGACCAACAGCTATCGCTATTTCTTACGCTGACGCAACAGCAGGACCAAGAATCCTTGCTAAAGTAGCTAAAGAAAACGATAAATTAGAATTCAAATCAGGTGTAGTAGAAGGTACTTACTACGATGCTAAAGGTATGATGGCAATCGGTAACATCGCTCCAAGAGAAGAGTTACTTGGTCGTTTACTCGGAAGCTTCAAATCACCTATTGCAAGCTTTGCACGCGTTATCAAACAAGTTGCAGAGAAAGAAGCATAAGATACGTTTCAACGCAGATAACGTATTTAAACAATTACAAATTATTTATTAAAAATTATGGAGGTGCTTACAATGGCAAAATTATCAATCCAAGAAATTATCGATGCAGTTAAAGAATTAACTATCTTAGAATTAAACGAATTAGTAACAGCTTGTGAAGAAGAATTTGGTGTATCAGCAGCAGCAGGTGTTATGGTTGCAGCAGGTCCAGCAGGTGCAGCAGCAGAAGAAAAAACAGACTTCGATGTTGAATTAACAGAAGCTGGTTCAGAAAAAATCAAAGTAATCAAAGTTGTACGTGAAATCACAGGTCTTGGCTTAAAAGAAGCTAAAGAAGCTGTAGATGGCGCTCCAAAAATGCTTAAAGAAGGCGTAGCTAAAGAAGAAGCTGAAGCAATCAAAGCTAAATTAGAAGAAGTTGGCGCTAAAGTAACTTTAAAATAATTCATCGATTAATTGATGTATAAAAAAGGCAATCCCTAGGGGTTGCCTTTTTTGCTATGTTAAAAAGTTAAATGTATTAACCTAGAGGAGATTGATTAGTATTAGAGATAGAATTGAGATTACCAGCATAAATTGTACCATTATTAATTTGAGTTTATTGGGAGTTTGTAGAATTTAAGTTGCTTAGAAGACTATTTGAGTGAAGTGCACTGTCAATACAAAAAGAGTATTATAAGTGTTGAGTAAATACTTTTCAGAGAGTAGAGGGCTTTATGAGGTGAAGTGAAATAATGGAAATAATACATAAGGATAAGAAAAAATAAAGGTTATTTGGCTACTATTTATAAGGGATAGGGGGTATTGTAATATCTTTACAATAAGACAATATAAACACATGCATAAATTGGAAGCTACAAAACATTGAACTTTAAATCTGTAAATGATATACTTCTATTTGCTTGTTCATAGTAATATACCACACCGCAGATAGTAGGTGCTCTTTTGAGTGTAACGTAAATCAACCTACCGAGGTCTTATAGATAAAAAGATAGATCGACTAAAAATAATAGAAGTCACTTTGCCTGCGGATTGAAGCAAAGTGACTTTTTCTTTAAATTAAAAGGAGGATATAGTGATGGCAAAATTATCAATTCAAGAAATTATAGATGCAGTAAAAGAACTTACTATTTTAGAATTAAATGAATTAGTAGCAGCTTGTGAAGAAGAATTTGGTGTATCAGCAGCAGCAGGTGTTATGGTTGCAGCAGGTCCAGCGGCAGCAGCAGAAGAAAAAACAGACTTCGATGTTGAATTAACAGAAGCTGGTTCAGAAAAAATCAAAGTTATTAAAGTGGTTCGTGAAATCACAGGTCTTGGTTTAAAAGAAGCTAAAGAAGCTGTAGATGGCGCTCCAAAAATGCTTAAAGAAGGCGTAGCTAAAGAAGGAGCTGAAGCAATCAAAACTAAATTAGAAGAAGTTGGCGCTAAGGTTACATTAAAATAATTAACGGTTTAATGCGAATAGCGGAAAGGGGTAGTCTTAGGATTACCTCTTTTTTCTTGTACAAAATAGGTGTAAGCTAATGGAAATCAGATTATAGTACATCTTAAAAGTTGAGGGGGTGTATCTACTCATAAACTTCTGAGGGTAGAAAGTAAAAATGAGAACGTATAAAAGAAGAAATAAAATATACATACAGGATTTAAATTTTCTGAAAATATAAAAAACTCTACGGTTTTGCCGATATAAAATAAGATATCATTTATATATGAAATATTAAATGGAGAGGGGAGAGAAAAATATGGGTAATATTGTTATTAATAGCTATACAGATTTAGGGGTTAACCCGTTTAATCAAATGAATAAAAATACTAAAGAGGCAGGAGATAAAAAATCAAGTAATATAATTGACGGACAGGCATTTCTTAATAAAATAACGCCACAATCACAAAATGCAGTGGATGAAAAGAAAAAAGATGTTCAGCGTATGGCACGTCAGCTTATAGATGATGCCTATAAGAAAGGAAAAGAGATACAAGACATAGAAAAGGAAATGATGAGTCAAATCGATATGTTGGATAAAGAAATCGAAGGTGTCAATGAAGAGCTTAACAATATAAATAAACGTAAAGAGGAATTAAAAGCTGCATATGGTATTGAAGAAGGGAGTCCAGAAGAAGAGGAAATAAATGCCCTAATTGAAAAACAGCGCTCTGGATTGTTAGGTCCAGAACAAAAAGAGAAATTACAGAGTATGGGTAAGCTAACAGATGCACAAGTTACCATGTTAGATTTGGATGCAGGTGCTCAAGAAAAAGAAGAGAAAATCGCTACATTACAGAGGACAAAAGAAGGATATGCTGCTGGTCTTTCAGAAATACGTAAAGAAAATGCCAAATCTCATGCCATGGAAGATGCTTTTAAAGCGGCAGAAAAGATTATGGAAGAAGGTAATCAAGCTATTGTATTAATGGCAGCTAAAGAGGGAATTGAAAGCGTTGAAGAAAAAGAGGAAGAAGCAAAGAAAGAACAAGAGAAAATAGAGGAGGAACAAGAACAGAAAGAACAGGCTCAAGAGACCCAGACAGAAACAGAAAAGAAAGAGAACAATGTTGAAGCAGGCGTTAAAGAGGCGCTTGGTGATATAGATCAAGAAGAGGTAATGAAAAAGGTAAAAGATATGGTGAAGAAAGCAAATTTACTTATGGAAGATTTAGAGGGAATGGTTGTAGATACTTTGGTATAATTCTGTGATATACTAGGCAACAAGATAATTTAGAGTAGTTGATCTATTAATAAAAGAAGCTGTGTACTAATTTCATAGTATGCAGCTTCTTTTTGCTAATAGTATTGATTTAATTCTATCATTATTTAGCGCCTACTCGATTGTGTTTATTAGCGTGACTTTACAAATAGACAGAAGTTCACATTTTAAATGGCAATTGGAATTGGGCAAGATGCATTCTCACATATATAAAATAAGTGATGAGATTAGATGTGATAAAATGAAAAATAATAAGAGATAATGATATGAATAAATTGGAAGTGCAGAATGATTGACAACTTTTAGCTTAGAGTGCTATACTTCTAAACGCTCGTACAAAATAGGGACACATAATATAAAAGTATTACTTTGTTTGAGAATGAAAATGAGGTTACTTTTGAAGTTACAGGGCTATTCCCTTGAAACTCAAAAAAGATAATGATAACCTAGTATCAATTGTATCTAAAAATAAGAGAAGATGTTAGTTTTTAGGATAAAAATAAAATAAGGGGTTGACTCACCCCTTGTTTTGTGATAGCATTATAAAATGCGTTAATATGCTAAGGTAAATATATTTTTTTCCATTATAGCATATGCATGCATGAATGACAACATTATTTTTCTTATTAATTCTTATCGGAACAATGCATAATAATATGCATTATTTATAAA
>SVDC01000039.1 GCA_015058045.1 Cellulosilyticum sp. | reverse complement strand
GGAAAAGTATATGATGGAAAAAGAGCGTATTTCATCTTTAACAGAGACCGCTTTAATCATGCAAGTCCTAACTCAGCACAAACAGAAGCTGTAAGTGCAGGGGCATTAGGGATTCAGCTTGCAGGAAACGCCAGTTATTTTGGAAAGCTTGTAGAGAAGCCTTACATAGGAGATAGACTAAGGGAAATTGAATATGCAGATATTATAAAGGTGAACAGATTATTATATGCAGCAGCCATGCTATGTGAGGGAATATGCTTAATTATAATGATGATAACTGTTATCTAAGTGTAGAAGGAGAGAGCATTAATGCATGGAGGAGACATTTATAGAAATGAAGTGGATTTGGATTTCTCTGTCAATATTAATCCGCTTGGAATGCCTAAAAATGTAAAAAAGGCATTACATGAAGCGGTTAATTTATGTGAGGCATATCCAGATATAAAAGTAGAAGAATTAAAAAAGGCAATTGGGACAATGATAGGATGCAATCCTAATAGTATTCTTTGTGGAAATGGTGCCTCGGAGTTGTTTCTTGCCATTACTAAGGCAATAAGACCGAAGAAAGCATTGCTTCCAGTACCGTCATTTTTAGGATATGAGAAAGCACTTTTAGCAGTTTGTAAGAATATACAATACTACTATATGAGGGAAGAGACTCATTTTGCATTAGAGGAAGATATTATGGAGCAATTGACGAAAGAAATAGATATACTTTTTCTTGCTCAGCCTAACAATCCAGTAGGTAATATGATTTCACCAGCACTTTTACGTAACATATGTAGAAAATGTAAGGAAAACAATATTGTGGTCATCATAGATGAGTGCTTTATTGAATTGACTGAATATGAAGGAGAGACAGGGTTAGAACTCATAAAAGATTATTCTAATGTAATTGTGGTAAGAGCTTTTACCAAGAGTTTTGCAATGCCTGGAGTAAGATTAGGGTATCTCATTTGTAATCATAAAGGGCTGTATCAATGTATAGAAAATCAACTTCCTGAGTGGAATATATCCATATTAGCACAAATGGCAGGCGTAGTAGCAACAAAAGAGATCCAGTATTTAAGAAAAAGTATAGAGCTGATCAAAGTAGAAAGAGAATACCTGATGAGGGAATTAAGAGATTTGGGGATTCAAGCCTATACTAGTGAAACGAATTTCATTTTGCTGCAAACAGAATTTTCAATAGCTAAGAAGCTATTAAAGCACAAAATACTTATTAGAGATTGCTGTAATTTTAAAGGCCTACATAAAGGTTATTATCGAATTGCCGTTAAGCAACACGAAAAAAATAAGATATTAATTGAACTGCTTAAAATTATAAAAAAATAAATCCTGATTAAAACCACCGGCTGGGTGGTTTTAATTTAACTCTACGATACGTAGATAGCAAAGCAAAGAAAGATTCAGTATAATAAAAGTAACTTAAGCCAAACCAAGTAAGAAGAAGGTAAACGATATGGATTGCACTAAAGTAGGAGAATTGATTCGATCAAGACGAATAGAAAAGGAATTGACACAAAAACAACTAGCTGATGCTATGAATATTAGCGATAAAACTATTAGTAAATGGGAAAGAGGGTTAGGCTGTCCAGATGTCAGTTTATTACCTGAACTAGCCCATTTATTAGGTATCAATATAGAGGAAATACTAAAAGGAGATTTAAAAATGAGTGAATTAGTTAATGGAAATATGAAAAAAACACAGTTTTATGTATGCCAAAAATGTGGTAATATTATTACCAGTACAGGAGAAGCTAATCTTTCCTGTTGCGGTCATAAATTAGAAGCCTTAATAAGAGAAAAAGTTGATGAGAACCATAAATTACAAGTAGAAACCATAGAAGATGAGTGGTATGTAACCACAGATCATGAAATGACAAAAAACCATCATATTGCTTTTATAGCTTTAGTAACTGGAGAACGTGTTTTACTCGTTAAGCAGTATCCAGAGTGGGGAATTCATTTAAGGTTACCAAAGTTTGGGCATGGTTATTTATATAGTTATTGTACAGAGCATGGCTTAAGTTATCAGATTATATAAAGTAAAAATAAGAAAAGTCACTTTTAGTGAAGGCTAAGACCTTGAAGCGGATAAGGAAAGGTTTAAGCGTTTACTAGAGGTGGCTTTTTATTTTAACCATAGAAAAAGAATTTACAAGTTTGAAACAAGTGGCATACAAAACAGTAATCTTTATCTTTTAAGATAGAGATATTCAAAAGGATTTAGTGATAGGAAATTAGAGGTAGAGTAAGATGAAAAAAAGTTATAAAGTTAAAAGTAATAAATATAAAAGAAAAAACAAACAAAAACGTCGTATAGCGTTGTGTATAGCAGGTATGATATTAGTAGGTGGAGGTGTACTTGTAAAATGTGAAGAAAAGTTAATACCAAAATCATACATAAAGGACACATCCTGTAAGGATGGGAGTATCAAGATTCCTATCTGTACAGTTTCAACATCAAGTGGACATCTTTTAAGTCAATCTGCTACGGAGATTGAAGTCAAATTAAAAGAATTAGCAGAAAAAAGAGAGAGAGAAAAACTTTATGTGGGAACCAATGAAGAGGGAAAAGCTTATGCTTATGATGCCCAAATTATTGCAGATAAATTAAGTCATTATGACTATAGTAATAATGGTCAAAAGATAGTGTTCTTAACATTTGATGATGGAACTTCGACAACTGTTACACCAGACGTTTTAAAGGTATTAGATGATTATGGTGTCAAAGCTACCTTTTTCTTAGTAGGAAGTAATATTGAAGATGGGGGAGAGCGAGCTAAAGCATTAGTTAAACAGATTTTTGATAAAGGGCACGCAATAGCAAATCACTCTTATACTCATAATTATAGAAATCTTTATCCAGGTAGAAGTTTAAATCTAGACAATTTTGTTGCAGAGTATGATAAAAATGAAGCGCTTATTAAGGATATTTTAGGGGTAAACTTTAAAACAAGAGTTTTTAGATGTCCAGGTGGTCATATGTCTTGGGATAATATGGAACCTTTAGATGCTTATTTATTAAATGAGAATAAATTTTCTATAGATTGGAATGCTTTAACCAAGGATGCTGAAGGACCAAAGAAAAATGCAGCTGAGTTAGTAGAGCAGGCTAAAGAGACAGCTGAAGGTAAGGAAATCGTTGTTTTACTTATGCATGATACTTATGGTAAAGAGGAGACAGCAAAGGCACTACCTGAAATTATTGAGTATTTTAAAGCAAATGGCTATGAGTTTAAAACTTTAGTATAAGTATGTGGAAAAGTTTAAAGAAAAAGCAAATAGTAGGAAGAGAGAAGCATACTAAACAAAAGGAATATGGGCATAAAATGAAATTCTGGAAAAAGATTTTTTTATATTCTGTCACGCTATTTTTGGTGTTATTAAGTGGTACAGGTGCTTTACTTGTGGAAAAAGGATATGGTGAAAACTTACAGGCAGCTGTAAATCGAACCATTAATAAATATATAGATGTAGAATACACTATTTATTTAAATACGGACTATATTTCATCTATCGATATTGATGATATGAATGGTATGAAAAATTGGTTAGAAGTTATTATCAATGGTTATGCAACTAATGGAGATAGCGAACCCGTTGGGATAGAAGTGTATACTATGAATAATGTACAGATTATGTCTCATGGTAAGCATGAGATAGAAGATAAGCGCCCCGAGTTAAGTAATGCTACAGCTGGTGAAAAGCAGTTTATTATTAGAGAAATTAAGGGTAAAAAATATGTGTTTGTAAGTTCTATTATTAATATAAAAAATACAGATTTAAAATTAGTTCTGTCTAAGGATATATCTTTTGTTTATGAGAAAAGAGCCAGGGATTATCAGTTCCTTTTTATGATTGATATTGGTATGAGTTGTATTTTGGCGGTAGGGATGTTTATTATTTCCAAACGCTTAACAAAGCCCATTGTAGAACTGAGTCAAATTACTCAGGAAATTGCCATGGGGAACTATGATCGCAGGGTCATTGAACGTAAAAACAATGATGAGATAGGTATTTTAGAGGAAAATTTTAATATGATGATTAATCAGATTGAAAATAATATAAACGAGCTTCAAGCTTTAAGTCAGGCTAAGCAACGTTTTATAGATAGTTTAAATCATGAAATTAAAACACCTATTACATCTATCGTTGGATATTCGGAACTTTTATTAAAAGGAAAAGTGAATGAGACTACTAAAATTAAAGCATTATCCTATATTCATTCAGAAGCAAAAAGACTAGAAATGCTAAATTCTACGATGTTAAAGCTCATTTTATTAAGAGAAGAAAAAGCGGTGCGAGTAAATGTTAATATGGCTACTTGTATTCAAGGGGTAGAAGGTATTTTAAAATATAAGTTAGAAAATCAAGAGATTGATTTAATTAAACAAATTGAGGAAGCACAGGTTTTAGTGGATCCCAATCAACTAGAGATTTTATTAATTAATCTACTAGATAACGGGATTAAAGCTTCAGCTAATGGTGGAACAATTAGGATAGAGGGAAATCTTGATGAAACAAGTAGATCATATATTTTAAAAATAAGAGATTATGGCATTGGGATTCCAAAGATAGACTTAGACAAGATTTTAGAACCTTTTTATATGGTAGATAAGGCAAGAACAAGAAAATATAATGGCATTGGTTTAGGCCTAACCATTTGTAATGAAATATGTCAAAGTAATGGCATCACACTAGATATACAAAGTCAAGAAGGAGAGGGAACTTTAGTCATACTCATTTTTCAGGTAGGAGGTCAAGAGCAGTGAAAAATATTGGACTCATTGTTTTAACCGGCCTACTTATGGTAGTGGGATTTTTAAAAATACAAGAAATCTATACTTTAAAAGAAAATGTTTTATATCATCAAATCCATTTAAAATTAGCTGAAGATGTAGCACAGGATCAATATGAGATGATGACTAGAAGTAAAGCTATTGAAACTGTAAAAACTATTTTTCTGGAAGGATTAGATATTGACTTAGGTGATCCTAGTTTAGAGATGCATATTAATTTGTATAAGGATGCACAAAATAAAAATAGGTATAGATGGAGTATGCATTGGAATAATAAAGAACTGACACAAATATATACTTGTAATGTGGATTGTAACACAGGCAAAATCGTTTATCTTTACAAAGGGACTGATATGAACAGTGCCCAAAAAGAATCTTATTTTAATCGATTAGATGAGCAGCAGGTACGTGAGATTTTAGAACCCTTTGCAATAGCGAATAATATAGCAATGGAAGAGTATGTTTTAGATCAAATGTGGCGCGCTGATTATCAAAGTACAGACTCAAGATATCAATTATTTTGTTTTAGAAATCAAACATCATCTAAGGAAAGCTTTATTGTAGAGATAGATGCACAAACTTTATGCTTAAACGAGTATACTTACAAAGAGAGAACAGAGATGTGAGGTAGTAATGAGAATACTTGTAGTGGAAGATGAAGCAGCTATTAGAGATTTAATAGCAATTAATTTAGAGATGGCAGACTATGAAGTTTTAACTGCAAGTGATGGCATAGTGGCTAAAGAGCTACTAAAGCAGGAGGAAGTAGATTTAATTTTATTAGATGTAATGATGCCTGGAATTGATGGGTTTAGTTTGATTAGGGAAATCAACACAGAGGAAATACCTGTCATTTTTGTAACAGCCAAAGAATCGGTATTAGATCGTGTAAAAGGACTAAGATTAGGTGCAGATGATTACATTGTAAAGCCTTTTGAATCTATTGAGCTTATTGCACGGGTAGAAACAGCACTTAGAAGATATCAAAAGCATAGTCATGTTATTAGGTTTAAACATCTTGAAGTGTATACTCAGAAAAGAGTAGTAAAAAGTCATGGAAAAGAAGTTTCTCTAACGGCAAAAGAATATGATTTATTAGAGCTTTTTTTACAAAATAAAAATAGGGCCCTTAATAGGGAACAGATTTTAGAACGTGTATGGGGATTTGATTATATAGGTATGACACGAACAGTAGATATTCATGTACAAAGAATTCGTGAAAAGTTAGAGTTAAAAGATGCTATCAAAACAGTATTTAAAATCGGCTATAGATTAGAAGACTAGGACTTCATTGTTGTTTTAGTAGGTAAGACCAAAGTTTAATCTCATATAAAGCTTATGTTATAAATATGGTATTTTAGGATACTATATAAAGTGATTAGACCCAGTTTTGGGATGAGCGATGAGATAAACCTTGGTCTTTTTTGATGAAAAAATAACAACAAGGAGGACAATATGAAGGATAAGATTTTTGGTGTGTTACAAAGAGTTGGTAGATCATTTATGCTACCGATTGCTCTTTTACCAGTAGCAGGTTTATTCCTTGGCATTGGTAGCTCGTTTACAAATACGACAACATTAGAAGCGTATGGTTTAATGAATCTGATGGGGCCAGGAACGATTATTAATGCCATTCTTACAGTAATGAATGCAGCAGGTGATATTGTATTTGCTAATTTACCGATTTTATTTGCCATGGGTGTAGCTATTGGTATGGCTAAAAAAGAAAAAGAAGTTGCAGCACTTGCAGCAGCAGTAGCATTCTTTGTTATGCATGCTTCTATTAATGCCATGATTAATCTTAATGGTGGTCCAGAAGCTATGTTAGAAGGCGCAGTAGCTTCAGTAGTAGGTATTGAATCATTACAGATGGGGGTATTTGGTGGTATTATTGTAGGTCTTGGTGTAGCCGCACTTCATAATAGATTCTACAAAATTGAATTACCACAAGTTTTATCATTCTTTGGTGGGACAAGATTTGTTCCAATTATTTCAGCGATTACTTATTTAGTAGTTGGTATTGCTATGTTTTTTATCTGGCCGCCAATACAAGGCGTTATCTACAAAGTAGGTGACTTAGTATTAAGGTCTGGTTATTTAGGAACTTGGATTTATGGTATTATGGAAAGGGCACTTATTCCATTTGGACTTCACCATGTATTTTATTTACCATTCTGGCAAACAGCTGTTGGTGGAACTGAAATAGTTGCTGGACAACTCATTGAAGGGGCTCAAAATATTTTCTTTGCGGAGCTTGCAACACCAGGTATTACACATTTTAGTGTAGCAGCAACAAGATTTATGTCAGGTAAGTTCCCGTTTATGATTTTTGGATTACCAGGTGCAGCTTATGCCATGTACAAATGTGCTAAGCCAGAAAAAAGAAAAGTGGCAGGTGGATTACTTTTATCTGCAGCTTTAACTTCTATGATAACAGGTATTACAGAGCCTATAGAGTTTACTTTTATTTTTGTTGCACCACTTTTATATGCTATTCACTGTGTATTGGCTGGTCTAAGTTATATGTTAATGCACATGTTAAATGTTGGAGTGGGAATGACTTTCTCAGGGGGTCTAATTGACTTAATTTTATTTGGTGTTTTACAAGGTAATGCAAAAACAAATTGGATTTATATTGTTGTGGTAGGTATTGTATACTTCTTTGTTTACTACTTCTTATTCAAATTCTTAATTTTAAAATTTGACTATAAAACACCAGGTCGTGAAGAGGGCGATGAAGAAGTAAAACTGTATACAAGAGCAGATGTCAATGCGAGAAAAGAACAGGGCAAGGCAGCATTATCGGCTGATGATATACTCTCAGCACAAATTATTCAAGGGTTAGGCGGCAAAGCCAATATTAGTGATGTAGATTGCTGTGCAACAAGGTTACGTATGACAGTCTTTAATGCAGATCTTGTGAGTCAAGATACCTTAAAAGCGACAGGAGCATCAGGGGTTATTTGTAAGGGAACAGGGGTTCAAGTCATCTATGGACCAAGAGTTTCTGTTATTAAATCTAATCTAGAAGATTATTTGCACAGTGCAGCTAGTGATGTGCCAATGGAGCCAGTAGCAGAGATAGTAGAAGAAGTTATGGATGCGCCTATAAAAGAGGACACAACTCAAGAAGATGGATCAGCAGTTAGCAGTGAAGAGGCCATTATAGTAGGTGCACCAATTGAAGGTGAAGTTGTACCACTTAAAGAGGTAGGTGACGGTGTATTCTCAGAAGGTATGCTAGGTCAAGGTGTAGCTATTAAACCAAGTAAAGGCCAAGTTGTAGCACCAGTTGATGGGACAATAGCTATGGTATATACAACCAAGCATGCGCTTGCTTTAGTGACTAAGGAAGGTCTTGAATTATTAATTCACATTGGTCTAGATACAGTCAAATTAAATGGTGAACATTTTGAAATCATAGCTACTGCTGGCCAAGAAGTAAAAAAGGGTGATGTATTAGGAACCTTTGATATTGAAGGTATTGAAAAAGCAGGCTATCCAACAATTACACCAATTGTAGTAACCAATATGGACAAATTTACTAAGGTGATACCTGTTAAGGAAGGTCATGTAGAAGTAACGGAAACAATTTTTACAGCGCACGAATAGGACAATTAGGCATGTAAATGTAAAAGGGACCAATGGTCTCTTTTATATTGTTTAAAAGTTAGAATGGTGAATTAGATAAGATGAATATTTTATTAGTTCTATACATTAAATTATTTCTAAAATTAATGTAAACAGTGTGAGCATAATAAGTTGACGCTAAATGTTTAGAATACTATAATAATAAAAAATGGGTTGGGGAGGCTGTACATATGACATCAAATTTTTCAGTAAAGAAGCAGACTTTAGTGGGTCTATCTACCGCATTAATGATTATTTTTTCTCAGATTGCAATTCCATTACCTATAGGGGTACCCATAACACTTCAGACCTTTGTAGTAATCATCATAGCTATTGTTTTAGAAGCGGAGTTAGCGACTGCTACAATGGGGATTTATACTTTTTTAGGATGTCTAGGGCTACCTGTATTTTCTAACTTCTCTGGTGGGTTACAACGAGTACTTGGACCTAGTGGGGGATTTATTATGAGCTTTATGGTAATGGCTTTTATTATTGGGCGGGCATCACAGGTAGGAAATAAATTTGTTTTATGGATTGGGGTTTATATGGGACTAGCTGCGCAATATATGATAGGAGCTATGTATTTAGCCTTTATAGGGAATATGGATTTTAGTAGAGCATTAACAGTATTCTATCCTTTTTTAATAAAAGATATTATTTTAGCAGGGGTAGCAGTGATGATTGCTACTCGAATTAAAGTAAGGGTTAATAAGTGTGGAATTAGGTATGTGTAAGCTAAAGGAACTAAAAGATGAGATTTGATGTTGTACAAGAGTAAAAGCACTAAAAATGTATTTAATCTACATTTTTAGTGCTTTTACTTTGAAGGTTTTATCAATAGGAACGTTTATAAAGATAGGCTCGTCCTTGTTTACCAATTCGTTCAATCACACCTATATGGTAAAGGATATGAAGACCTGTCGTGGCACAGGAAGTCGTGATTTTAGCAGCTTTTTGGAAATCTTTGGTTGTAAAGATAGGGGGGAGTGTATCTGGTAAGAAGCACGTAAAATCTTTAGGTACGTGTAGATAGATTTCGTTTACAAGCTTGGTAGGAATGCCATCATGTCTTGTAGAGCCTCTTTTTTTAGTATGATTCCAACCGTTTAAAAGTCGATATTCCTCAATGTCTAAAAACGTGAGCATAAAGTGTAAGTTTGGATGTCCTAAAAAGGATTTAATCCGGTAGAGTTCAGGAATAATTTGATAGATATGGCCACGTTTTGGAGATTTGCGTTTGGAAGTCATTTCTCCTGTTTCTTCATTAATCCAGCTTAGCCATTTAGTGGCGGCAATAGGGTAAACGATGGTAACATCATATAGTGGTAAAAAAGTCTCTAATTTTTTTCGCATCGTATTGAAGTTTCGCGTCTGGATTTCAATAATCTGTTCATCGGTAAAAATATCTGCTACAAATCCTTCAATGCGTTGTTCTTGATAAATAACATTAGGACTATAGTAATTTTTTAAAACTGCATGAACTGTTTTTTCTTTTAAAGTACCAATCCCATTAGTTTGAGGAGATTGTCCAATTACCATTTGACATGCTAGCTCAAAATCTTGAATACGCATGATAGGAAGAATAGGGACAGGGGGAGTAAATTCAAGTATAGATAACATAATAGCTCCTTCAAGTATGTAATATAGTATAAGTATAGCATGATTATAAAAAATGAGATATGGGTAATAACGGAATAAAAATTCCATGGGAATGGGTGGTAAAATGGTGAAGTATGTTGCAAGGGAATTTAATCATGTCTTATAATAAAAATCATTTGTGTTAAAGGAGTAGAAGATGGCAATTAGAAAAAGTTTAACCTTTTTATTAATTATTATATTGAGTTTTTTAATGATGCCACTAAGAAGTTTTGGGAGTTCAATAGAGTCTATTCATTCAATAGTTAAAATGCAATAATTAAATGGCTTACAAAAATAAGCGAAGGCAGATTAGAAAGCTTATTAATAAATAGGGGAAGTTGTAGTGTGTATTAGACAGAAAAAAGATAGAATCTATTTGTTAAAATGAGGTGTGTTTTGTATACAAAAACATGCCTTTTATTATATAAAAATTAATGAATTGTCATCAAATTTTATGACATTACACCAATTGATAAAAGTTGCCAGAAACCTAATGTCTCCTTATAATGATAAGAAGGATAGATATAAAGTAAGAAGCATGTAAGGAGTTAAGATGGATATATATAATCGTATTTTAAAGGTCAATCAAAATCATCAGTATCGATCAGCTATTTCTATAACAATGGCCAGTGGTGAAGTAAGAAAATATACATATGAGGTACTATTGGATGAAGCAGATGCTTATGCCCAACGACTTATAGCTAGTGGTATTTCCAAAGGTGATCGTATTGTTTTAGTAGCAGAAAATAGCCCTGCTTGGCAAATAGCTTTTTTAGCGATTATGCAAGTAGAAGCAACTGCTGTTTTGATTGATTCCAATTTAGTAGCGGAAGATTTAAAGGAATGTATTGACAAGGCTGATGCAAGGTGTATTTTTGCTTCCAATAGCGTAAAAGAAAAGTTAGGAGATGCTAAAAATTATCGTATACCTATGTTTAATCTGTCTAAGGAGGGAGAAGCTTTTCCTGATAGTTATAACATACTTTCACCATTTATTCCTAATACAGAAGATCCTATGCTAGATATAGCGATAATCTTTTTTGAAATGGATCAGAATGGACAGGCTTATGGTGTTATGTATACCCATGAAGCTATGATTAAACAGGTTCAGATAGTGGCACAAGAGAATGAACTTTCTAGAAATGAACGGATTTTATCAGTTGTACCTAATAGTCAAATAGAAGGAATGGTAGGTTGTGTATTATCAGCTATGTTAGTAGGTGCATCTCTTCATTATATAGAAGCATTAGATTATGAAAGTTTAAATAGAGCATTTAAAGGATTTAAACCGACTATTTTTTCAGCTCCTAAAGGTGTTTTAAAACAACTAAAAGAAAAGTTAATAGAGCTATTAGAAGGACAAAGATTTGACCAAACCTATTTGGCTCACTGTGAGAAAGCACGCCAAAAAACAAAGGTTAAGTTAGGTAATATGATGTTTAAACAACTTCTTAATGAGTTAGGTGGTAAATTAGAACTTATTTGGTGCTATGGGGATATAGAAGAGAAAGTCTTACAATTTTATTATGCTTTAGGATTAGATATATTGTTGCAGTATGGTCGACTTGAGACTAATATGCCCGTACTTGGAAATAGGGATGAAGAGTTAACCTTAGATACGTATGGTAGACCTTATCCAGGTGTAGAAATAAAACTAATGAATCCTAATTTACAAGGTGAAGGTGAAATGTATATTAAGGCGCCTTATGGAATGGCAGGCTATTTTAGAGAAGTGGAAAAATATAAAAATAATTATGAAGAAGAATGGTTTAAAACAGGGACGATAGCAAAACTTGTTGGAGATGGCTATGTAAAGATTATAGCTTCACTTAATGAAGAAACAAGAAAGCTATGTCCTAAAGCAGAGAGTCAGCTTATTAAAGATTCAACCGGGCTTCCGAACAAAACTCAAAGTGCTTATTATTGGTTTGTCGCCTGGAAAAAAGCAGCAAAGGGCCTTTATAAAATAACGACTAGTCACGAAGAATATATACCTGAAAATCGTGGATGTATTATTTATACACCATTAGAAACGACTAAGGGGTATTTAGGACTAACAGTAGGCTATTCAAAAGAAAGATTCTTTAAATTTGGTTACCTAACAGAAGAGGCACCTAAAGAAAAGTTAAAATTGGAAGATGAGGCATTTGGAAAGATTCATTTTTCAGGAGAAACCTTGGATGAGGAAACGAGAAACATTTGTCTGGATCAATTAGATAAAGGATGGAGTTTAATTATAAAAGCTCCTAAGGATGCAATTAATGCCTCATTTACAGATGAGGTCATTGAACTAGCAAGGATTGCAAGTGTTCCAATTATTCCAGCTTATTTAGAAGGTGAAGAGACTGTTTTTTCAGGAAAAGAAGATACACCAAAACTCTTTAATATGCAAGATTATAAGCGCTATGAGTTACAACTACGTTATGGAAAACCCATTGAATGTACAAAAGAAAATAATATTCTAAAAAGATGGATACAAGAGCGCTTGGTTGCCTTAATGGAAAATCATCCAGAAGAAGTAATAGAAGAACCTATAGATGAGGTTACAAAAATGGCATTAGAAATACTTTCGGTAGATGAAAGTGCTATTAAAATTATTCAAAAACCCATAGAGGAGAAACTTTTGGGAGGATGCAAAAATCATGAGAACCAAGAAGTGTATAATGGGATGACACAAGAGAGTGGCTTAATAGAAAATAAAGATAAGGAAGAAGAATCATATGTGGGGCATATAGATTTACAAGCTTTACTTGCATCAGATGAGGACATAGAGCCAATAGAGGATATAGTTAAAACGAATGAGTGTTATGAAGAGGAAATTACTTTTGATTATGATTGCTTAAGCCATGAAAGTGATGAACAGGAGTAATGAGTTAATTTTGATGTCGTTTTGAAATGAAAATTTGGGGTTAGGAGCGAGGGAGAAATGAAGGATTTAACCAAAGGAAGTCCAGGTAAACTGATTATTCAGTTTGCCTTTCCCATTTTTGTAGGCAATATTTTTCAGTTATTTTATAGTCTTGTAGATACAAGGATTGTTGGGAGTACATTAGGAAATAATGCACTAGCTGCAGTTGGTGCAACAAGTACCATGAATCAATTAATCATAGGTTTTTTAATTGGTTTAACTAATGGATTTGCTATATGGGTAGCAAGAGATTTTGGAGCAGGTAATGAGATAGGAATGCGAAAAGATGTGGCAGGAACTTTAAAGTTAGGAATACTAATCTCTATCGTATTAACATTACTAAGTGTAGGATTTTTACCACAAATTCTTAGGTTACTAAATATGCCCGAAGAACTAATGACAAGTGGAATGGCATACATACGTGTTATTTTATTAGGAATGAGTGCGGCTATGCTCTATAACGTATGTGCCAGTGTATTAAGAGCAATAGGCGATACATTTACACCTTTGTGTTTTTTGATTTTATCTACAATCCTGAATATAGGATTAGATTATCTCTTTATATTAGGTCTAGGGACGGGGGTAGAAGGAGCAGCTTATGCAACCGTTATTTCACAAAGTTTTGCAGCACTTATGTGTTTTGTTTATATTTGGAAACGGTATCCGATGTTGCATCTTTCTAAAGAAGACTTTAAGCGAGATAATCAGCTTATCAAAACTTTATTGACTTCTGGACTTTCTATGGGGCTTATGCAATCTTTAGTTTCATTAGGGACAGTAGCACTTCAAGGTGCCATTAATACCTTTGGTACTCATACTATTGTTGCGCATACGGCTGCGCGTAAGATTACAGAAATCTTTATGCTACCATTTAGTGTATTAGGTATGACTATGGCAACTTATTGCAGTCAAAACCTGGGTGCTGGAAAGGTGGATCGCATTAAGAAAGGGCTAAAGCAAGTTATCTTAGCAGCTTGGATTTGGTGTGCTATAGTAATTATTGCAAGTTATACTATTGCACCATTTTTAATTCAGATGGTGACTGCAACCCAAATTAAAGAGGTCATTCAAACAGCCACTTTGTATTTAAAAGTTGATACCTTGTTATATTTTGTTCCTGCCTTAATTTCTATTTTAAGAAATGCACTACAAGGATTAGGAGATCATACCACACCTATTTTTTCAAGTGGAATTGAATTAATAGGAAAAGTGATGGTAGTCTTTTTCTTAACACCTAGACTAGCCTATATGGGTATTATTTTAGCAGAACCTATAGTTTGGTCATTAATGGTTATTCCTTTGATTATACGTATTTTGACGATACCAATATTAAAAAGTACTGCATCTATTTCTATTAAGGAGCATGAGGAAGTTCTGTAAGTAAGACGTAATTTTTTATGATTGAATGGAAGTGAAGTGATAAGTCTAGAGATTTTATACATGATTGCACTATTTACTTAATATGCTATAAGGAAAGGGAACACTTTATAAAGAGGATATAAAGTGCATGGAAAGTAGGGTGTAACTATGTTGGACACAGAATCATGTGGTGGTAATAGTGGAACAAGTTGTCAGTTTAATCACTATCAAATAGGGGGAGTAGATGGTAGTGGTAGAAAGATAGAACAAATTGTTTATTTAGAGCCTGATAAATATATAATTTACTATATAGAAGGAGATTATTTAAAACCTTATTATATAGATGCTTATGAATTCTTTGCCCCTTTTAGTGAAGCTTTCCAAAAGAAGCTAGCAGAAATTCGTTATCTTAATATTAAAAATGATAAACAAAGTGAATTTGTGCGTAGTGAGATTGCTTCTGCTTATTATAATGCGTTAAATGGATATAATGAGGTTGCCATTGGAGAACTTGAGGTATTAAGTAAAAAGCTTAATTATAGAGCTTATGCATGGTGGTTTACTACATATGCTGTTTTATGTGGATTATTAACGATCATTAGTTTCACACTCTATTTTGCAAAGGGAGAAACTACCATTCATCATATGATTTACTGTATGACAGCCAGTAGTGTAGGAAGTTTACTAGTACATGTAAGAAAAGAAACGAATTCAGGTATTGCTACTTTTTTACCTAGTATTGCTGCGTATATTTACTTTTTGGGTTCTGTGGTGAGTGGGTTTGTGGTTTATTGTGTATTAAAATCCAATCTCCTATTAGGTGAATTAGGCAATGATTCTGTAACCATGATTTTAGTATGTTTTGTAGCAGGATATAGTGAAGATATTCCACTTAAGCTTATTGATAAGATTGGCGCTATGTTAGGGGCTAATAAAGAAAAAGAAAAATAATAGTGATATAATAGAGAAAAAGATAGATGAAGAAAGAGATAAGAGGAGGATTAGTATGGAAAATTATTTTTATAAGTGTAGTACATGTGGATTTGTACATATTGTGCCAGCTTATTGGGTATCTTACAGTCCAGAAAGTGAAGTAGAATTAGAACATATGGATTTAAAAACTGGAGATAATTGTCCTAATATATGCCTTAAATTATTACAAGATGATGGCATGTAAGCAGATTATAATATACAGAGAGATAGATATAAAAAGAATAGATATAAAGAAACGATTGCTTATAGGATAATAAGTGATCGTTTTTTTATTAAGCCCTATCTTTCATATAAATTGAACTTATAAATAGATAAGTAGGGGAGAGTGAAGAAGCTAAAATAAACGCCAAATATGATGTTACAAAATATAAAACGAGGTATAATTATTATAAGTAAGTTTTATAATTTATAAAATAAAACAATAACTTGATTTTTCTGAAAAATAAAAGTATACTTACTTTATTGATTTAATACTTTATCTAAGTAAAGTGAGGTGCTTTATGAAAAACTTTGCATTACATATTCCAGAAGGTGTAAAAGACTATATTGGAGAAGAAGCAGCATTAAAAGAGCTCATTCAAAATAAGATTAAAAAAGTTTTTAGAACTAATGCGTATCATTTAGTAGAAACACCTAGTTTTGAGTATTTAGATGTTTTTACATTGGGAGAAGAAAGTTTTCAACAATCTAGTTTATATCATTTAGTGAGTAGACAAGGTGAACTTATGGCGCTAAGAAGTGATATGACCAGAGCTATTGCAAGGCTAATTGGTACACAGAAAAATGAAGGATCGTATCCTCAGCGTTTTGCTTACCTAGCCAATAGTTTTCGTTATCCTGAGCGCTATCAAGGAAAATTACATGAATTTACCCAAGCAGGGGTAGAATTGATTGGAAATAAAAGCATTGCAGCAGATGCGGAAGTGATTCGAATTGCTGTAAAGTGTTTAAAAGAAGTAGGTGTAACAGAGTTTAATGTTCATGTAGGGAGTAGCCCATTATTAGAATACATACTAGAGGACTTTGAAGTTGAAAAAGCAAAACAAGAAGAAGTTTTTAAAGCAATTGAGGCAAAAGATGCTGTTAAAGTAAAAAGTATTTTAAAAGCAAGTCAAATGGAAGTAGAAACATTAGAGCTTTTATTAGAACTTATTCAATGTTCTGGTCAGATAGAGCTTTT
Organism: Cellulosilyticum sp.; assembly: GCA_015058045.1. Classification (GTDB taxonomy): domain Bacteria; phylum Bacillota; class Clostridia; order Lachnospirales; family Cellulosilyticaceae; genus Cellulosilyticum. The sequence continues at coordinate 19,114 of SVDC01000039.1, read as the reverse complement.
ACGTACCATAAAAGCTAAGATGCCATCTAGTAGAAGTAAGGCAGCTGTAGAAGAGATGGAGACATTATATGAGATACTTGAGGACTATGGTATTAATGAATATATTATTTTTGATTTTAGCTTAATGAGCTATGGAAAATATTATACAGGTATGATGTTTCAAATTTTTACATTAGATGTGGGAACTGCCTTAGTTGAAGGTGGACGTTATGATAAACTTCTTTGTAAGTTTGGTAAAGACTTACCGGCAGTAGGGTTTGGGGTCAATATTAATTTTGTGATGCAACGACTACTTAAACAAAGAGATTTAAAGAAACGTCAATCTAAGAAAACATTAGCTGTTAGTACACCTATTACGCGTAAGGTATGTCAAGAAGTATGTGATGGATTAAGAGAAGAGAATCACATGATTGAAAATAGTTTACTAGATGATATTGACGCTTCTGTAGATTATGCAAAAAAAGCAGGTTTAAGTGAAGTACTTCATTTTAAACATGGAGATAAGGTGGATGTTTATCATTTAGAATATGGCACAGTGGAAGAAACGACTATTAATCAATTATAGGAGGGGACCTATGAAACAGATTACATTTGCACTGGCAAAGGGAAGACTTGCTGAGAAAGCAATGGGGATTTTAAAAGATTTAGGTATTACATGTAAGGAAATGGAAGGCGATACGAGGAAACTATTGTTTACTAGTGATGATGGCAATTATCGTTTCTTTTTATCTAAGGCGTCGGATGTACCAACCTATGTAGATCATGGTGTGGCAGATATTGGGATTGTAGGAAAAGATACAATCTTAGAGGAAAATAGAGAGGTTTATGAAGTATTAGATTTAGGTTTCGGAAAATGTATGATGACAGTGGCAGGAGAGCCAAGTAAAAGCGTGTTATTAGAAAGCGGACAATTAATTCGTGTAGCTACTAAATATCCAATGATTGCAAAGAAATATTTTGATCAAACAGGAAGAAGTGTGGAAATCATTAAACTACATGGTTCGGTTGAACTGGGACCTATTGTAGGACTTTCAGATGTGATTGTAGATATTGTAGAAAGTGGTAAGACACTGAAAGAAAATGGGTTAGTCGTGTTAGAGGAGATTGAACCACTTTCAGCAAGATGTATTGTAAATAGTGCAAGTTTTAAAGTAAAACATCAAGAGATTAATACACTGATTAAAGCGATTGAAGCAAGATTGGGGGAGTAATTCATGATTGAAATGATAGAAAGTAAAGAAGCTTTAGAAGCTTTAAAGATGAATTTAAAAGAACGTGGCAATATGGACACAGGTGAGGCTGCCCAAACAGCTAAAGAAATTGTAAGACGTGTTAAAAATGAAGGAGATCAGGCACTATTTGAATATACAAGAAAATTTGACTATCCAGATATGGATGCTTTTAAAGTAAAGGTACCAGTAGAAGAAATGAAAGCAGCTTTTGATGCTTTGAATCCAGATTTACAAAAAGCTATGCAACTTTCAGCTCAGCGTATTGAAGCTTTTCATGTAAAGCAAAAACAAAATACCTGGATAGACATTAAGGAAAATGGGGAGATTTTAGGACAACGTGTGATGCCGCTTGAAAAAGCAGGGGTTTATGTACCTGGTGGTAAAGCAGCTTATCCTTCTTCAGTACTAATGAATGTGATTCCTGCTAAGGTAGCAGGTGTAAAGGAAATTGTTATGACAACACCAGCTAATAAGGAAGGAAAATTGAGTCAAGAGGTATTGGCAGCGGCTTATATTGCAGGTGTTACAGAAGTCTATAAAGTAGGTGGTGCACAAGCTATTGCAGCCCTAGCTTTTGGAACAGAAACTATTCCTAAAGTAGATAAAATTGTTGGACCAGGAAATATTTATGTGGCGCTGGCAAAACGTGAAGTTTTTGGCTACGTCAGCATTGATTCCATTGCAGGTCCTAGTGAAATTTTAATTGTAGCCGATGAAAGTGCTAATCCAACTTTCTTAGCAGCAGATTTATTATCACAAGCAGAGCATGATCAATTAGCTTCTAGTATTTTAATTACACCAGACAAGAATTTAGCAAAAGAAGTTCAAAAAGAAGTGGCTCGTTTCTATGAAATGATGCCACGCCAAAACATTTTAAAAGAATCTTTAACTCGTTTTTCTAAAATTGTGATTGTGGAAGATTTGCATGCAGCTTGCGATCTTGCAAACGAAATTGCACCAGAGCACTTAGAGTTAGCTGTAGCAGCACCTTTTGAAGTACTCACTGAAATTAAAAATGCAGGAGCTATTTTCCTTGGACACTATACACCAGAGCCAGTAGGAGATTATATGGCAGGACCTAATCATGTTTTACCAACTAATGGTACAGCACGTTTCTTTTCACCGCTTGGAGTAGATGACTTTGTAAAGAAAAGTAGTATCTTATCTTTTACAAAAGAAGCACTTCTTCCATTAGGAGAAGATATCGTTAAATTTGCAAAAAGTGAAGATTTACATGCCCATGCGTTATCGATTCAAGTACGCTTAGATGAGGAGGCAAAATAATGCGTTTTTTAAGAGAAAGATTTAGTAGTCTTAAGCCTTATCACTCAGCGTATTTAACAGAGGGTGTTATTTTAAACTCTAATGAAAGTCCTTATGATGTCCCAGAGGCATTAAAGGATTATATGAAGGAGCATGTAGGGGAACTTTTAGTAAATCGTTATCCAGATACAGATAGCTCAGAATTAATAGGTGCTATTAGTAAGGCCTATGAGGTTAAACCAGAAAATGTGGTATGTGGTGTAGGCTCAGATGAACTCATTGATTGTATTTTAGCAAGTATTTTAGATGAAGATAATCAGGTACTTATACCGTATCCTTCATTTAGTATGTACGGTCAATTTACCCTTTTAAATAATGGTATAGGGATTAAAGTACCTCTAAAATCGGATTTTACATATGATGTAGAGGCGATGAAAGAGGTAATTGAAAGACAACAGCCTAAAGTGGTTTTTATTTGTAATCCTAATAACCCTACAGGATGTACTATGGCGAGAAAAGACATAGAGGAAATTTTAAAGCTATCTAAGGGTTTAGTGATTGTAGATGAAGCTTATGAAGATTTTGCAAGTGAAAGTATTTCTGTCATTCCTCTTATTCATCAATATGATAATTTAATGGTACTACGTACCTTTTCTAAAGCTTATGCTTTAGCAGGTGCACGCGTAGGTTATGGTATTGCTTGTGCAGATTTGGTAGATCTGATTAATGCTGTTAAACCACCTTATAATCTCAATCTATTTTCACAGCTTGTAGCAACATGGGCTATGGAACATAGGGAAGTTTTTAAAGACAATGCAAAGAAGATTATAAGTCAAAGAGCCTATGTGGATGAAGGACTTAAGGCACTTGGTTTTAAAACCTATCCATCGGAAGCCAATTTTATTTGGGTAGAGCTTCCAGATGATTATTTTGATGCCTTAAGAGAAAGAAAGATTTATATTCGTAAGATGTTAGTAGGAGAAAGAAATTATTATCGTATTACCATTGGTACGCCAGAAGAAAATGAAATTTTACTGTCTGCTTTAAAGGAGCTGAAAAAATGAGAATATCAAGTATTCAAAGAGATACAGCTGAAACAAAAATTAAACTCAGTTTAAATTTAGATGGTGAAGGAAAAACAAGCATTCAAACAGGCATTGGTTTTTTTGATCATATGCTTACCCATATTGGAAAACATAGCTTAAGTGACTTAGTGGTGGAAGTAGTAGGTGACTTAGAAGTGGACTGTCACCATACAGTAGAAGATACAGGCATTGTATTCGGGCAGGCGATTAAAGAGGCTATTGGAAATAAAGAAGGGATTAATCGCTATGGTCAGGCCATTATTCCAATGGATGAAGCATTGATTTTATGTGCTATCGATTTATCAGGGAGACCTTATATAGATGTGGATACTCCCTTTACAGTAGATCGTGTGGGAGAATTTGATACGGAAATGGTAGAAGAATTTTTTAGAGCAGTTGGTGTAAATGCAGGAATGAATTTGCATATTCAAGTGCTGAGAGGTAAAAACAATCATCATATTATTGAAGGTATGTGTAAAGCATTTGCAAAAGCGCTTCTTATGGCCGTTACCTTAAATCCTCGTATTAAAGGGGTACCATCTACTAAAGGAATGTTGGAGGTGTAGATATGAAGATTGCGATTATAGACTATGGAATGGGGAACTTGAAAAGTGTTAAAAAAGCTTTTACGGCATTGGACTTAGAAGCAGAAGTGACCAATGATCCAGAACTAATTTTAAAGGCTGATAAGGTTGTTCTTCCAGGAGTAGGTGCGTTTAGGGATGCCATAGCCACCTTAAATACCTCTGGCATGAGTGATGCCATTCATGAAGTCGTTAAAAGGGGGACACCTTTTTTGGGGATTTGCTTAGGAATGCAGCTTGTATTTGAAAAGAGCTACGAGTATGGTGAATATGAAGGATTAGGCTTATTACCAGGAGAAATTGTCCATTTTAAACCAGAAAACATGTTACTTCCTACTGGTGAAAGTTTAAAGGTGCCGCATATGGGATGGAATACCTTGGAGATTGTTAAACCAGAACCATTGTTTAGGGGTATTAAGGAACAAAGCTCTGTGTATTTTGTGCACTCTTATTATCTAGAAACCTCTGCTGATGTGGTAAGTTGTTATACAGATTATGGTAGTCGTATAGCAGTAGCAGCACAAAAGAATAATATTTTTGCAACGCAGTTCCATCCAGAGAAAAGTGGACCAGTAGGTTTACAGATTTTAAAGAATTTTGGAGGGTTATAAAAATGAAATTATATCCAGCAATTGACTTAAAAGATGGCAAATGTGTGAGGCTCTTACAAGGAGACTATAATGAGGTCACAGTTTATGGTAATAATCCAGGCGAGATGGCTAAGAAATGGGAGAGCTTAGGCGGTGACTTTTTACATATTGTAGACTTAGATGGCGCTAAAGCAGGAAAAGGTATTAATGGTGAAGCAATCTGTCAAATTGTAGAAGCGGTTAAAATCCCTATTGAATTAGGTGGTGGTATTCGTTCTATTGAAGATATTAAAGTGCAACTTGAGCGTGGGGTTAATCGTGTTATTTTAGGGAGTGCAGCTATTAAAAATAAAGACCTAGTTAAAGAAGCTATTGATACCTTTGGCGCTAAGAAGATTGTAGTAGGGGTAGATGCAAAAGGTGGAAAGGTAGCCGTAGAAGGCTGGCTTGAAGTAACAGATACTACAGCATTAAGCTTTTGCAAAGAGCTTGAAAAAATAGGGGTTGAAACAGTTATTTATACGGATATTGCAAAAGATGGCATGATGCAAGGGCCTAATATTGAAGAAACAAAGAAATTAGTAGATGAAACAAATTTGCAAATTGTGGCATCGGGTGGTGTTTCTTCGTTAGAAGACTTAAAAGCTCTTGAAGAAATTGGTGTACATGGGGCCATTATTGGTAAAGCCATTTATACAGGTGCCATTCAATTGGAGGAAGCCGTTGCTTTATTTAAAGCCTAGGAGACTTTCTAAACGTAAAAGGAGGTAGAGCATGCTAAATAAACGTATTATCCCTTGTTTAGACGTTAAGGGAGGAAGAGTCGTTAAAGGTGTTAACTTTGTCAATTTAATTGATGCAGGAGATCCCGTTAAAGTAGCAAAGGCCTATAGTGATGCAGGTGCAGATGAGGTGGTTTTCTTAGATATCACTGCTTCTTCAGATGAACGGAATATTATTTTAGATGTGGTAGAGCGAACTGCAAGTGAAGTTTTTATTCCATTAACAGTAGGTGGAGGTATTCGTAGCATAGAGGATATTCGTAATATTTTAAATGCAGGTGCAGATAAAATCTCTATGAACTCAGCGGCAATTAAAGATCCAAACCTCATTAATCAGGGGGCAGAACGTTTTGGTAACCAATGTATTGTAGTGGCTATTGATGCAAAACGTAAAGCAGAAGGTGGCTTTGAAGTATATATTCACGGCGGACGAATTCCAACAGGAATCGATGCAATTAGCTGGGCAAAAGAAGCAGAGCAAAGAGGTGCTGGAGAGATACTGCTCACCAGTATGGATTGTGATGGTACAAAACAAGGTTATGATTTAGAACTGACAAGGGCTATTAGTGAAGCAGTTCATATTCCTGTTATTGCATCAGGAGGGGCAGGCACAAAAGCTCATTTTTTAGAAGCTTTTAATGAAGGGAAAGCAGATGCAGCTTTAGCTGCTTCGTTATTCCATTTTAAAGAGCTTGAGATTAAAGATTTAAAGAATTACTTAAGAACGCAAGGCGTTCCTGTAAGACTATAAGTAAGACTGGGAGGAATATAAAATGAATAAAGAAGAATTTTTACAAGCTGTTAAATATGATGAAAAAGGGCTTGTGCCTGTTATCGCACAAGATTATCATTCTAAAAAAGTAAGAATGCTTGCTTATATGAATGAGGAGGCACTTACAAAAACTTTAGAAACAGGTAAAGTACATTATTATAGTAGAAGTCGTCAGGAATTATGGCTCAAAGGAGAAACTTCTTCACACTACCAATATTTAAAAGGTATTGCAGTAGACTGTGACGGAGATACACTACTGATGCAGATTGAACAAGCAGGTGGGATTTCTTGCCATACAGGAAACTCAAGTTGTTTCTATACAGAGTTAAAAGAAGATTTACCAAAGGCTAAGCAAGAAGTGATGAAAATGGAAAATAACCAAATGTTAGCTGAACTTTTTACAACCATTATGGAACGTAAAGAAAATCCTCAAGAAGGCTCCTATACCAACTACTTAATGGATAAAGGACTAAATAAGATCCTAAAGAAAGTGGGAGAAGAGTGTACAGAAGTCATTATTGCTGCAAAAGATAATGACAATAAAGAATTGGTATTTGAAGTAGCAGATTTAATGTATCACTTAACGGTTATGATGGCTGTAAAAGGAATTAGTTGGGATGATGTAGCCATTGAATTACAACAAAGAAAATAGAGTTTGATGATTAAAAGACCTATGAGGAAAGTACTTGCTTTCTTCATAGGTCTTTTAATCTATATTTATTTAATCAACGAATGTGCTATAATGATAAAAAAGTACTTTATCATTACATCACAAGGAGGACATCATGAATAAACCTAAAGTATGTATTATTTTTACTGGTGGAACAATTTCTATGACAGTAGATGAAGAGGTCGGTGCAGCTATTCCAACTTTGTCCGGAGAACAAATTTTATCCATGGTATCTAATATCGATAAGATGGCAGATATTGAAGTTAACAACTTTGCAGAGATTCCGGGACCTCATATGACCATTGAGAAACTATTAGAACTAAAAAAACTAATTCAAACTAAATTAGAAGATGAAAGCATTACAGGTGTCATTGTGACACATGGAACAGATACATTAGAAGAAACAGCTTATTTCTTGGATTTAACCATTAAGCACAGTAAGCCTGTTATTGTAGTAGGGGCAATGCGTAATAGTTCAGAGCTAGGCTATGATGGTTCAAGTAACTTAGCCGCAGCTGTATGTACGGCAGTTTCTCCAAAAGCAAGAGATAAAGGGGTACTAGTTGTACTAAATAACATGGTCAATGCAGCAGCTGAGGTGACTAAAACCAATACCCTTTCTTTAGATACATTTCAATCTCCTTATGGACCACTAGGGATTATTGATACCAATGATTTTATCGTTTATAGACAAATTGCCTATCGTCAATATGTAGAAACGGACAAGGTAGAGAGAAGAGTGGATCTAATCAAAACAGTAGTGGATATGGATGATCGCTTAATCCGTTGTTCAGTAGATTCAGGTGCAGTAGGGATTGTTATTGAAGCAATGGGACGTGGAAATGTATCCCCTAAAGTCATGGAAGGGATTCGTTATGCCATGAGTAAAGGCGTTATTGTAGTTGTTGTTTCAAGATGTTACTCAGGACGCGTTTATGTAAGCTATGGTTATGCTGGAGGTGGAAAAGAACTATCAGATATGGGGGTAATCATGGGTGGTGACATGCGTGGGCCTAAAGCACGTTTAAAATTAATGCTTGCATTAGGGAAAACACAAGACGCAGAAAAAATTAGAATGTTATTTGAGGAACAAAATTATATCTTATAAGTAGAATAAAGCGTAGAGAAAAAAGAAGCATTTTTGAAGAAAAAGAATGCTTCTTTTTTCTTTTAACAGGGAGTGGTTGAAAGTAATTGTTCAATTGGATTGAAAGTAGATATTTATTAGAATATTATTGACAAAACGGATAGAAAGGGAATATATTACTGATAATGATTCGTACACTAGTCTGATTGGATGCACGTTTGAATTAGAGGAAAGAGGATATGGATATTTATTCGTAAAGAAAAAGGGAAGTGATAACTATGACAATACTATTAGTAATCTTGATAATTGGTGTAATTGTATACTGGAAAATACCCTATTCTATCCACAAAAAAATTTTCTTAGATAGTATGGAGAAAAGACTTATACATACAAAGATGACATCAGCAGTTTGCTCATCAGAAGAGATTGATAAGCTTCCAGAAGCTATGCAGAGATTTTGCAAGTATGTTGGTTTAGAAGGCACTAAAAAAATAAATGCTGTTCGTGCTACTTTCAAAAATACAAAATTCATATTTGATGACCAAAAGGAAAAAGTATTAGATATGAATTATGATTTATGGTTATTTGCAACCCCCTGGTATCGTAGTGCATTTTGTATGGCTACTATGTATGGAATACCTTTTGAAGGGCAGGATTATTGTACAGATAATGGAACTGGAGGAATGAAAGGTTATTTGGGAAGATCAATAAAGATTTTTGAAACCTGTGATACGGAAACGTATCGAGCGGGGCTTATTTCATGGATGGTAGAAGGTATTATATTAAGCCCTTCTTTTATTTTATCGCCATACTTAAAATTTGAAGAAATGGATAGAAGTCACGTAAAGGCAACAATTACCTATAATGGTATTACAGGAACAGGTATTTTTACGATTGCACAAGATGGAGCAATGACAGAGTTCTATAGTGATGAGAGACAGATTGAAATGATTAATGGGGTTAAGTCAAGAATTGGATGGCGTTGTGAGATAGATCAATATGAGATGGTTGATCATTTAAAGATTCCTCAAAGTGTGAGAAGTATCAAGGTGTATCCAGATAAAGAGGTGGTATATTTTGATGCTAGTGAAATAGATATAATCTATTACTAAGATGATTAACGAAAAATGTATGAGTATTTTAGAGGCAGTGATGAAATAAAGGTAGAGATAGAGCATCCTTTAAGTTGATAAAGGCTTATGTTATAATAAGGCGTTCATTAAAGTACGTAAGGAGAAAGAAATGGGAAAAAAATTAGTTTTAGCGGAAAAGCCTAGCGTAGGTAGAGATATTGCTCGTGTTTTAAAATGCCAGAAGCAAAATGGTAGTTATATAGAGGGAAATGATTATGTAGTGACTTGGGCGATGGGACATTTAGTAGGGCTTGCAGATCCGGAAGCCTATGGAAATGAGTATAAAACTTGGTCTATGGATACCCTGCCAATGTTACCAGAACGTATGAAATTAACAGTGTTAAAGGGAACAGGTAAGCAGTTTCAAGCTGTTAAGGGTTTACTACTTCGTAAGGATATTACAGAGATTATTATTGCAACGGATGCAGGGCGTGAAGGGGAATTAGTTGCACGTTGGATTCTAGATAAAGTAGGCGTTAATAAGCCTGTACAACGTCTTTGGATTTCTTCTGTTACAGATAAAGCCATCTTAGAAGGCTTTAAAAATCTTAAGCCAGGTAAACAATATGAAAATCTTTATCGTGCAGCAGTTTGCCGAGCAGAAAGTGACTGGTTAGTAGGACTTAATGTCACAAGAGCTTTAACTTGTAAATACAATGCCCAACTTTCAGCAGGGCGTGTACAATCAGCAACGCTAGCTATGATTGTAGCAAGAGAAGAAGCTATTAAAAACTTTGTACCAAAGCCATACTTTACCATTGCAGCAAAAGCAAATGGCTTTACTTTAGCTTATAAAACCTCCAAAATGTTAACGGATGAAAAAGCAGTGGATGCTATTGTAGGTAAGTTAACTGGTCAGGTAGGTACAGTAACAGAACTTAAAGAAAGCCAAAAGAAACAATATGCACCTTCATTATATGATCTAACAGAGCTTCAAAGAGATGCTAATAAATTCTTTGGTTATAGTCCAAAACAAACTTTATCAATTATGCAAAGATTATATGAAAATTATAAAGTGTTAACTTATCCAAGAACAGATTCACGTTATTTATCACAGGATATTGTGCCAACCTTAAAAGAGCGCCTAAAAGCAGTGGCGATTGGACCATATCGCCCATTTGCTAGTGAGATTCTTGCTAAAGGCTTTAAAGTAAGTAAAAGTTTTGTAGATGATAGTAAGGTTTCAGATCACCATGCTATTATCCCAACAGAAGAAAGTGCTCAGCTTCAACGTTTAAGCTTAGAAGAGCGTAAAATTTATGATTTAGTTGTAAAACGCTTCTTAAGTGTACTCATGGCACCTTGCCTATATACCCAAATGCAATTAACGGTAGCAGTAGGAGAAGAAGAACTGACAGCTAAAGGGAAAAATATCATTGAAAAAGGCTGGAAGGCACTTTATGAACAGGAGTTTGACGAAGAAGAGGATGGAGAAGAAAAAGACCAAAATCTTCCTCAGCTTAAAAAAGGTGACCAGGTTAAATTAGTTAGCGTCATTAAGAATAAACGTCAAACCAAGGCGCCAGCACGTTTTACAGAAGCTACTTTACTTTCGGCTATGGAAAGACCACAGCAATATGTGCAAGTAGATCAAAAAGCAGCTAAAACCTTAGGCGAAACAGGTGGCATTGGTACAGTAGCAACAAGAGCAGATATTATCGAGAAGCTTTATAATATGTTTTACATTGAAAAGAATGGGAAAGAAATTCTACCAACTTCAAAAGGAAAGCAGCTTATTGAACTGGTACCACAAGAATTAAAATCACCTCTTTTAACAGCACAATGGGAAAGTGAATTAGAGCGTATTAGTACAGGAAAACAAAATCCAAAAGCCTTTATGGAACGTATTCGCGATTACAGTAAGGAACTTGTACAAGATGTTAAGGGGGCTTCTTCTAAATACGTGCATGATAATATGACAGGTAAACGTTGTCCAGAATGTGGTAAATTTTTATTAGAAGTAAAAGGTAAGCATGGTAAAATGTATGTCTGCCAAGACCGTGAGTGTGGCTATAAAGAAACCATTAGTAAATTTACCAACACACGTTGTCCAAACTGCCATAAAAAGTTAGAGTTACGTGGAGAAGGTGAAGGACAAATCTATGTTTGTACAACTTGTACCTTTAGAGAAAAACTCGTTTCCTTCAATAAAAAGTATAGAAACAATAATCAAAAAGTAGATAAGAAATCTGTGCAACGTTACTTAAAACAACAACAAAAAGAAGATGAAGGGAACTTTGCTTTAGCAGAAGCCTTTGGTAATTTATTTAAAAAGGATTAATAAGGCGTTGATTGTCAGATAAAAAGTGACATGTTAGAATAAAGTCAAGGTAAAAAGAAAAGAGGATTAAAAGCATATGATGCACATTGTTTTACATGAACCAGAAATTCCACAAAATACAGGGAATATTGCAAGAACTTGCGCTGCAACAGGGGCTGCTCTTCACCTTATTGAGCCATTAGGTTTTTCATTAGATGAAAAACACGTTAAAAGAGCGGGGATGGATTATTGGCATTTAGTAGATGTTCGCCGTTATGCCAACTATGAGGAGTTCTTAGAGAAAAATAATCATCCCAAAGTGTATTTTGCTACTACAAAATCAAGACAAACTTATGCAGATGTTAATTATGAAGAAGACTGCTATATTATGTTTGGAAGAGAATCAAAAGGGATTCCAGAAGAAATTTTATTAGAAAGTAAAGAGACATGTATTCGTATTCCTATGATAGGTGAAGCACGTTCACTCAACCTATCAAACTCAGTAGCGATTGTACTTTATGAAGCCCTTAGACAACATGAATTTAACCACTTATTAAAAGAAGGAGAGCTTCATCACTATCATTGGTAGAAGAGAGAATAACTATAAGTTGTATAAAAGATTTGAAATAAGGCTATACTAGTCAATGATTTATTTTGAATTATCACCCAAGGGTGTTTATTGGAGGAAATCATGAAATATATAAAAGGAAGACTAGTAGGCCGAGGTATAGCGGGCCTTATTTTGATGGGAGCATTAGCTGTGCCACTATGTGCCAGTACGCATAAGGAAAGTATTTTTCCAAGTTATACAGGTATTCGAACAAAGGTGGTAGACTCTTCTATTAAAGTACGCAATTACCCTAATAAGTATAGTAATCAACTGGCTACAATAGAGAATCAGGATATTTATATTTTAGGTATGAATCATGACTGGTATCGTATAAGGATAGGAAATCAAGAAGGATGGGTTGAGAAGACAGACATTCAGGTTTCAGATCATGCCATTGTTCCTTATAGCAAGGTGCTAGGAGAAGAGGTTGTAGAATATGGTAAACTTTTTATTGGCACACCTTATGTATGGGGTGGCAATGATTTAAAAAGAGGTGTGGACTGTTCAGGACTTACCAAGAAAGTTTTTGAAGGATTTGATATTAATATTAGTCGTTTATCCTATACACAGGTAAATGATGGAAAAGAAGTAGATAAATCTGAACTGAGACCTGGTGATTTGGTTTTCTTTGATACCAGTGGTGCCAATACAGGAAATATTTCTCATGTAGGGATTTATGCAGGACAAGGTATGTTTTTACATGCTGACTGTACAAAAGGTGTCACCCTAAGTAGTTTATCCAATACCTATTACAAAAAAAATTATGTAACAAGTAGCCGTATTTTAAATGAAATATAAGGATATGGTTGTTCTATAAAAAGGGAAGTAAGGCGTAATGAACACAGGTTCTTTACGCCTTATTTTAGTTTTAAAATGTATTGGGTGTTTCCAAAAAAGAAAAGTTATGTAATAATAGGAATAGCGTTAAATAATAGATATGAGGTTTTAAGCAATGAATGATAAAACACTTTATAAGTTAGAATTTCATAAAGTTAAAGAATTAGTTAAAGCATATGCCATTACTGAAGATGGTAAATTAAGGATAGATCAGCTCATGCCAAAAACAACTTTGGATGAGGTTAAATTATTACAAGAGGAAACAGCTCAGGCCCTTATGATGAGCGTTAAGAAGGGAAGACTTCCACTTAGTAATGTGAAGCCTGTTACACCTGTATTAAAACGTGTTGAAATTGGTGCGGTTTTAAGTGGGGGTGAATTATTAGTTGTACGTGATGCTTTAAGAATCACAAGACAAGCTAAAAACTACTATCAAGATGCCACTAGTAATGGCGAGACTTATCCTATTATCGGACCGTACTTTGAAAGCTTAGCGCCACAAAACCAAGTAGAGCGTGAGATTGCAAGATGTATTATCTCACCAGAAGAGGTGGCAGATGAAGCGACACCAGAACTAGCGCGTCTTCGTCGCCAAAAGTTAACACTAGGTAATCGTATTAAAGAAAGTTTGCAACAAATTATTCGTTCCAATGCGTATCAAGATATGATTCAAGATCCTGTTATAACTTTAAGGCAAGATCGTTATTGTATACCGATTAAAGTAGAGTATAAAAGTCAATTTAAAGGGATTGTTCACGACCAGTCTTCAACAGGTGCAACTGTATTTATTGAACCAATGAGTGTTGTGGAAATTGGAAATGAATTAAAAGGATTAGAAACGAAAGAACACGAAGAAATTGAAAAAATTTTAACAGAGCTAACCAATATGGTAATGCCTTATACAGAAGACATTGCAAGAAGTTATCAGGAGCTTATTTTGCTGGACAGTATTTTTGCACGTAGTGAATTTTCACTTCGTTATGATTGTCGTGAGCCTAAGCTGAATGATAAGGGACATATTGAGTTAAAACGTGCACGCCATCCACTTTTACCAAAAGAGCATGTGGTACCCATTGATGTAAGATTAGGAAGAGACTTCACAAGCTTACTAATCACAGGACCTAACACAGGTGGTAAAACCGTTACTTTAAAAACATTAGGACTCTTTTCGCTTATGGCAGCTGTAGGACTTCAAATCCCAGCAGCAGAAGGTAGTGAAGTAGCAGTATTTGATGGGATTTATGCAGATTTAGGGGATGAACAAAGTATTGAACAAAGCTTAAGTACATTCTCATCCCATATGACTAATGTTATTTCTATCTTAAATGATATGAGTTTAAACTCACTGATTCTTTTGGATGAGTTAGGTTCTGGAACAGATCCAATTGAAGGGGCAGCTCTTGCTATGTCTATTTTAGAGCACTTAAGAAAACAACAAATTCGTACAGTAGCAACAACACACTATAGTGAATTAAAGCTTTATGCCCTATCTACAGAAGGTGTAGAGAATGCAAGTTGTGAATTTGATGTTAAATCTTTAAGACCAACCTATCGCTTACTGATTGGTGTACCAGGAAAGAGTAATGCCTTTGCTATATCTATGAAATTAGGGCTTCCGGAGTATTTAATTGAAGATGCAAAAGTATATCTTGAAAAAGAAAATGTAAAAATGGAAGATATTTTAGTTGACTTAGAGCAAAGTAAGCGTATGGCTGAAATTGAAAGTGAACGTGCTCAAGTCTTTAGAGCGGAAGCAGAACGTCTAAAAGAAGAAATTCAAAAAGAACGTAGTAAGATAGATAAAGCAAAGAAAAAAATCATGGAACGTGCAGAGCTTAAAGCAAAAGAGCTTTTAAAAGAAGCAGAGGAAGAAGCGGATCGTGCATTAAAAGAAGTGCGTGCTGCTGCAAGAAAAGCACAAGTCATGATTGATGAACAAAGTTTACAAGTTGCTAAACAGGGCATGAGTGAAACCCTTAAAAAGCAATATAAACGTGCAAGTAAAGTGACAGGTACTCATAAAATAAAAGCTTTAACCAGTGTTTCTGTAGGTGAAGAAGTTATGGTAATAAGCTTGATGCAAAAAGGCGTTGTAACTAAAGAAGCTGATAAAAATGGTATGGTTGAAGTACGTATGGGTATTATGCCAATGAAAGTTAAATTAGCGGACTTACAGCCTATTAAAGAAGAAGCGGTAGCAGCCCAAACCAAGGTAAATAAAACCAAACAAAAAGGGCAAATTAGTTATAATGTAAGAAAAACACAAAGTATTTCTACAGAGGTAGATGTAAGAGGTTTAATGGTAGACGAAGCATGGCCTGTTGTAGATAAATATTTAGATGATGCATACTTAGCAGGATTAAAACAAGTAACCATTATTCACGGAAAAGGAACAGGTGCACTTAGAACAGCTATTATGCAACGTTTGAAACGACATCCACATGTAGAAGCACAAAGACCAGGTACATTTGGTGAAGGTGAAATGGGTGTAACGGTGGTAACAATAAAATAGGTAGAATGAAACGAGAAGGTAAAGACAAGAAAGAGGACGAGTATGCCAAAGATATTAGTAGTAGATGATGACACAAATATTTCTGAATTAATTTCCCTATACTTAAATAAAGAGGGATATGAAACGAAAGAGGTAGCTAATGGGAAGTTAGCCCTTGAAGTTTTTGAGGAATATAAACCAGACTTAGTCCTTTTAGACATCATGTTACCGGGTGCAGATGGCTATGACGTGTGCAAAGAGATTAGAAAAACAAGTCGCACACCGATTATTATGCTAACAGCTAAAGGGGAAGTATTTGATAAAGTATTAGGACTAGAACTTGGTGCAGATGATTATATGGTAAAACCATTTGATCCAAAAGAATTAATGGCCAGGGTCAAAGCGGTTTTAAGACGTAATATTTTACCAAGTGAAGAAGAGAAAACAAAAAATAGAATTGTGTTAGATAATTTAATTATAGATAAAGATAATTATTCTGTAACCTATGAAGGGAATTTAGTAGAATTACCACCTAAAGAGCTTGAAGTGCTTTATTTCTTAGCAAGCCATCCAAAACAGGTATTTACAAGAGAGCAACTTCTAGATAAGATATGGGGCTATGATTTTGTAGGAGATACAAGAACTGTTGATGTGCATATTAAAAGATTAAGGGATAAGTTTGAAGGAGAACATTCATGGAGCATCAAGACCGTTTGGGGTGTAGGCTACAAATTCGAAAGATAAGAAATAGCTTACGATTTCCTTCGTTATTTAGTCGATTAGTATCCATTTATATTAGTATTTTAGTTTTGATGCTGATTGTACTCTTTATAACATTTACAAATTCTTTTCAATCCTATTTTGTAAAATATACACAGGAAATTATGATCAATCAAGCTAAAGGGATTGCAGCGGAATACTATAAAGCTGGGACTTATAGTACCTCTAAAGAGGATGCGATGCAAGATGTTTTAGAGCATATTCAGATGATGAGTAAGTGTTTGGATGCAACTGCATGGGTTATAGATCCTAGTGGAAATGGTTATATAGTAGAAAAAAATAAAATGTCTCATATAAGTAATGAAATAATCCTTAGGGAAGATATGAATGAGGTTTTTTCAGGGCAAGTAATTAGTCTAGAAAATGGTTTTAAAGAGTATTTTTCTATACCCGTATTAACTATTGGCTATCCTATCACCATAGGTGAAGAGATTCATTATGCTTTATTAATTCATATGCCAATGCCATACATTTTACAAACAGTTGATGAAGTACGTAATCTAATTTTAAATGTTGTTGGGTTTGTAGGAAGTATTGTGTTTGTATGGATTTATACAATTTCTAGACAGATGACAAAACCTCTTAAGGAAATGAGTTATGCTGCAAAAAATATAGCAAGTGGTGAGTTTAGTCAGCGTATTGAAGTAAATGGAAATGACGAGATTGCGCAACTTGGACTATCTTTAAATCATATGGCAGAAGCATTAGATAAGATAGAAGAAAATCGAAGAAGCTTTATTGCCAATATTTCTCATGACTTGCGTTCACCACTGACTTCGATACAAGGTTTTGTAACTGCTATTTTAGATGGAACGATTGATGCAGGACATCAGGAACGTTATCTTAAGATTGTATTAAGTGAATCAAAGCGCTTAATTAATATGACCAATACCATTTTGGAGCTCAATCAAATTCAAGAGGGCAAAAAAGCAAGTAATAAGGTCTGCCTTAATATTAATGAGATGATTGAGGAAGCTACTATAAGTTTAGAGAGTAGACTAAAGAGAAAAAATGTTCAAGTGATTAAGCAGTTAGACCTGCACAATTATTTAGTATTAGCAGATGCAGATGGTCTTAGCCGTGTCATTCAGAATTTATTAGATAATGCTTTTAAATTTGTAGGTGAAAATGGTCATATAATAGTAAGAAGCAAAGCAGTCCAGGATAAGTTATGGGTAAGTATTTTAAATGATGGTCCTGCCATCTCACCGGAACAACAGAAATTTATATGGGAGAGATTCTATAAAGCAGACTGTTCTAGAGGTGAAGATAAAAAAGGTGTTGGCCTTGGCTTAGTCATTGTAAAAGAAATTATCAAACAACATAATGAATCCATTACAGTTCGTTCAACAGAAGGTGAAATGGTTGAGTTTTGCTTTTCGATGACATTGATACCTTAATGGCTAGATGGAAAGATTAAAAGAAATGATAGGAGAAATTCTATCATTTTTTTAATTATAAACGTAAAATAGTAGAAGTAGTTAAGAGAGCAGTTGAAATTTATAAGCGTATTTGTTACGATTATTCTAAATATGAAAGGAATAGGGGAGTTTTATATGAATGGCGAGGCGCATAAGAAAGAGGCAAATAAAGAAAATCCATCTAGAAAAGTATATGGTATTATAGAAAGAAAAGATGAAGAAGGATTAGAACAGGACTTACAAAAAGTAGAAAAAAGAAAAGTTAAAAGACCTTTTAAGCAGTGGGTTGCAGGTCTTGCAGTAGCAAGTTTATGCTTGGGAGTAGGGATAGGTGGGAGCTTAGCCTTTATAGTCCCTTATAGTATGCAGTCTTTTTATAAAGCACGGCAAGGGCAAAGTAAGATGGGGCAGCAACAAGTACACAATGTGCTAGAAGGGGCTATTGATGTAGAGGGAAAAAGAAAAATAGAACCTTATGAAAATGGTATAATGCCACCAGAGTTAGATGGTAGCATTGTAAGTATTGCAAAAAATATAGGTCCATGCGTAGTTTCTATTTATAGTAATAAAAAGATTAACTTCGGGGATATGGGTATTATTTATTCAGATTTACCTACAGAGGGTATGGTAACAGGTTTAGGTTCAGGTGTTATTTTTGATGAGGATGATGAAAATTATTATATTATTACGAACAATCATGTCGTAGATGGGGCAGATAGTTTGGCTGTCAATTTTGTTGGAGACATTAAAGCTGAAGCTAAGATTGTTGGAAAAGATGATGTGAATGATATTGCAGTCGTTAGAGTAGAAAAAATCAGATTAACAGATAGCATGATGGAAACATTAGCTATTGCACCTTTAGGGGATAGTGATCGATTAGAGGTGGGACAATTAGCAGTAGCAATAGGCACACCTGCTACAGATGCACTAAGTAATACGGTGACAACAGGAATTATTAGTGGAATAGCACGTGAAATAACCCTTTCAGGTCATAAAATGAATCTCATTCAAACAAGTGCAGCTATTAATTCTGGAAATAGTGGAGGGGCGTTAGTTGGACCAACAGGAACGGTTATTGGTATTAATGTGGCAAAAACAGTAGATACAGAAGGGATTGGTTTTGCTATTCCTATTAATCAAGTAAAAACAGTTGTGACAGAGCTCATGGCAAATGGAAGTATTGAGCGTCCAGCTTTAGGGATTACAGGAATTGAAGTAACAGCAAGTCAGTCAGCTACATATGAGTTACCTATTGGTATTTATATTCAAAGTGTAATGATTGGTGGAAGCGCAGATTTAGCAGGGATTAAATCAGGCGATATTCTAATTCAATTTGATGGAATAACGATTACGACTATGGATCAGTTAAAGGCACTGATTGCTGAAAAACGTGTTGGCGATTTAGTTGAAGTAAAAGCGATTAGGCAAGGGGAAGCTAGAATGTTTAAATTAGAGCTGAAAGAAATGCCTGAGTCATAAAAGTAGATCAAAAAGGAAGGAAGCTTAGGGTGTTAAAG
>SVDC01000134.1 GCA_015058045.1 Cellulosilyticum sp. | reverse complement strand
GTTACTATTCACAGTTGAATAAAGTGTTCGATAAAGCTCACAGTAGTGGGCTTTATTTTATTTTGTATAAAGAGTACAATTACACAGTCTGGAAATTTTGTATAGGAGGGGCAAACAATGGAAGAGACAACATATACTAAAAAAGATGGAGTTAGAGCTATATTTCTGTATTTGATTTCTTGTTTTTATCCCGTAGTTTCATCAGTTATACTCCCATATTCAATTCAAAATGATGTATTGATTGAAACTTCTCAATGGGTACTACCGATAATAGCTATTGTGGTTTGTTTGTTTTTGGTAAAGACTGAAAAAAGAAGTTTTAGGACAATTGGATTTACCCCAATAAAATCAATCAGACCAATTGTGATATGTATCGTTGGGACTATTGTGATGGTTGGTTTTGAAGGATTATTTTGTTATGTTCCCAAAGGAAAAACGCACATATCATCTAATTTTTCGAATGGATTTATAGCGCTTAGTATGTTAACAGGAGTTATTGAAGAAGAAATATCTGGAAGAGCATACATGCAGTCTAGATTGCGCGGATTTATTGAGAATGAAAGGGTAGTATTAATCATAGCTTCATTTTTATTCATGCTTTCACATTATCCACCTTATCTAGTACTCGGAGAGTTGTTATCTATGTCACAAGTGGTGATTCTGCTAGTTCTTGGCTTGGTGTGTGGTATCCAGTATAATAAGACTCATAATGTATTAATTCCAATAATTACTCATTACATTTATAACATGGTTTATTTTTATTAATGAGACATTCATGAAGGATAATGACACTATAACTAGGCAGGGCTTTATGCTCTGCCTAGCAGTTCGTTCAGGGTATATGGATTTCCGCTTGTAAGTCTTAGAAGCGCCTGAAATTCATTGACTCCATTTCTTGCACAGGTTTCAAGGTAAGTTCTGATATCAGCAAAGTACGAAGCGTATTCCACACTTTGGAACTGCCCAGAGACTTTGTCCTTCGTTTTTACGAATCTAAGAGAACGTTCGCTAAGATTATTAGTTGTTGGAATATCAAAGTTCTTAACCCACTCAAAATAATTATCGCTATAGGCTTCCAATCGTTTGAGTAGAGCGTTTTCTTCCTTCTCGTAATAATGACCTAGGTCTTTGAAATATTCCTTGTAGCCTGAAGCAAGAAGACTTTTGACTTTGCTTAT
Organism: Cellulosilyticum sp.; assembly: GCA_015058045.1. Taxonomy (GTDB): domain Bacteria; phylum Bacillota; class Clostridia; order Lachnospirales; family Cellulosilyticaceae; genus Cellulosilyticum. Next base: position 1,832 of record SVDC01000134.1, on the reverse strand, counting down.
AAAGTCGCATACGTCTTTCTTGGAAAAGCTAGATTGACCACCGGCTATCAGAAGCTTCCTTTCGTGTATTTTTGATTTGATTAACTCTTGCAAATCTTTAGCCCAAGAGTGACCGGACGCATCGTAGATTTTCTGCAAATCTCGAATAAGGTGCTGTTGGCATTCCACATTTCTAAAGATAAATCCTTGATGATAGTTAATTGTATTGTGGTCATGCATTACAGTAGTTGCCTCACTTAAAGCCGGCAGGATATTGTCATCCATAATGCCTTCTAAATCTTTATGCATGTGAGCCGTATAAAGTGCTAGATTTTCATTTCCATAGAACCTGAGACAGGCTCTTTCTGTCATTATAAATACAACTGTATCATCCCAATAAAGCAGTGGTAGACCTAATAAATAATTCTTTACCTCACTTACAAAATCCTGAAGTCTATCAGAGTATCTTTTTTGAAGTTTTATAAGATAACCTTCAGATAATGAAACAGGTTCAGGTGAGAATCCAGCAATAAGTTTTCGTGTGCGATTAACACTAACAAAGCCAAGGTTCATAAGTGATAGAGCCATTGACTGTATTACATTTCCGTACTGATTTGGAGCTACAAGCTTACCTACTGGAACTTTAAATGACTTTCCACAGTCCGCGCAGACATACTCATGAAATGTATGTCTTCTCTTTATTACCTTAACTTCATAATCGTATTCATCTTTAGTTGTAGTGGAGATTTCTTCGAGGTTGTGACTGCCACAATTAGGGCACTCGGTCGCTTCATGGTCAATCCAGTCATTGATTTCTTCGTCAGAAAAAGGAGCCATTTCATGTTTTTCATGACCTGGCTGACCACCTTTATTCTTTCCTGATTTTTCTCTTGCATTTGGGATAACTTTTTTCTGACCGATAGCGGTCTTAGATGTTGGGATACCTGCATTGGTACCATTGGTTTCTAGTCTTGCAGTTAGACGTGCAACTTCATCTTTTAAAGCCTTAATTTGTGCTTCTGCATCTTCCATATCATTAGCGGAACCTGATGATGAATCTGCGCCTAATAACTCTATTCGATCCTCTAAATGCAGGATTTCAGTCTTAAGAGTATCATTTTCAAGATCTAATTCTTTTACTTTTTTCTTGGATTTCTCCCAAAGTTCCTTATAATGCTCGCTTTCTCTGGTAAAGTGAGTAACCTGATTTGTCAGATATTGGATCTTGCTAAGAAGCTTCTGATACTTTTCATCAGAGGCAGTCCCCTTAATGTATTTGTCTAGCTGCTTTACCAGTTTCTTAATTTCGCGCTGCGCTGCATGTAGCTCATCCTTTTGTTTATAAAAAGCTTCGTAGATATCCATTACACAAATCTCCTGATTACTTAGATGTCAGTTTTTCAAGTTGTTCCTTTAATGCTTTGTTTTCCTTTAATAATCGTAAGACTTCAGCTTTAAGCTCTTTCATAGTCTTAGGCATTTCGTAATCATCAGTACCTGGGACATACGAAGGGCTGCGCTTTTTACATCTGCCATCTGTTGGAACAATTTCTCTAGTCTCAGGGTCAACACGACCAATAAGTTTTCTTTTAGAACGAGAACGCTTCAGTTCTGGATCCCAAAATGATTGATTTTCATAGGCATATGTAATACCTGATCTTTTATCTGTTTGATAGATAATTCCCATAGGAAAACCTCCTTTATCTTTATGTGTATAGTATATCACATAAAGAGTCTTAAGGCAACAAGAAACACCAAGAAATCCAGTAAAATAAAGGGGTTCTTGGTGTGTTGGCAATGGCTAAAACTAGTTATGTGATAAGGATAAGGCTCTGCAGACTGTGAATAGTAAC
>SVDC01000038.1 GCA_015058045.1 Cellulosilyticum sp. | reverse complement strand
GAACTGGCAGACGCACAGGACTTAAAATCCTGCGAGCTAACCCCTCGTACCGGTTCGATTCCGGTCTCGGGCATATCTTAAAATATAATACATGTGGGCGTAGCTCAGCTGGATAGAGCGTCTGACTACGGATCAGAAGGTCGGGAGTTCGAATCTTCTCGCCCACGCTTTTCTATGATAAACATAGAAGCATAATAAAAAGTAATATGTGGGCGTAGCTCAGCTGGATAGAGCGTCTGACTACGGATCAGAAGGTCGGGAGTTCGAATCTTCTCGCCCACGCTTTTTTTATGAAAATAATATTTAAGCAGATATATGCCGATGTGGCTCAATTGGCAGAGCAGCTGATTTGTAATCAGCAGGTTATCGGTTCGAGTCCGATCATCGGCTTAAATAAAAGAGTAGAGAGAGAACGGGTTATCCTTTTCTCTCTCTTTTTTTGTCTTTAGGTATAAACCAATTTAGCAAGTACTTTGTAAGAATAGTGTCGATTATAAAACAGAATGAATCGGATTGCAATTATGCTTATAGAGACTCAAGGTTTTGGTATTTTTTAAGAAAATCATAAATTGTATTTAGGTTTTCTGAAATGAGTATTCTAGTGTTATCATTATGCTTTTCAAGGTTAAATCTTATATCTTCTTTCATTTCATCATACGAATTGATCATCTGACATATTTGTTCAATAGTTTTTTGACTGCATGCTTCATCAAGAATATCATCTAAAATGATACATATCTTTTGAGTTTCTTTTTTATCATCTCTCATGAAGTCATATACAATTCCATTTCTATGAGCTTGGATACTAGGTTTTACACTAGAGTTTGAGATAAATTCACAGAAATCCTGAGAAGTAAATTGCCATATTCCAGATACCTTTTCTCCATTTAAAATACCCGTCTTAATATAATTTCTAATCGTTCTTGTGGACAAGCCACTCATTTTAGCTACATCACTAATTGAATATGTTTTTTGCATAGTATCCATCTCCTAACTTAATTAAGGTATCTAGCATTAATACAATAATAACAAGAAAGTATGTGGGATACAATTTGAAATAAGGCGTATTTTTCATAACACTATAAATCTTGAGTGAGGGCCGTAGGATATTAGCATACTCTAATTTTGTAACTAAATTTTGGTAAGAAATATAGACATTTAGAGATTTGTATAGTGGATTTAAATATTAAGAATGTGTTTGACATAAGTCAATTGCTATGCTATACTAACAAAGTACTTGAGGGACGGAAGTTCTTAAAAATAAAGTACATATTCCTCGATAGCTCAGCGGCAGAGCATTCGGCTGTTAACCGAAGGGTCGTAGGTTCGAACCCTACTCGGGGAGTTAAAACAACATACAGTTGTTAAGGCCCATTGGTCAAGCGGTTAAGACATCGCCCTTTCACGGCGGTAACACGGGTTCGATTCCCGTATGGGTCATTAGTAATTTGATATTAAAACCAAGTAAAAGCTTAAGGATTATTAATATGCCGACGTGGCTCAATTGGCAGAGCAGCTGATTTGTAATCAGCAGGTTATCGGTTCGAGTCCGATCGTCGGCTTACTACATAAGTAGTATATGGACCCTTAGCTCAGTTGGTTAGAGCATCCGGCTCATAACCGGACGGTCCTGGGTTCGAGTCCCCGAGGGTCCATTTAAGTTTTAAATTACAAAGTTTAAGGCCCAGTGGTACAGTTGGTTAGCACGCCGCCCTGTCACGGCGGAGGTCGAGGGTTCGAGTCCCTTCTGGGTCGTTTTAATACATTAACGAATAAGTGAATGTATTAAATAAATTAGAATAGGTTATACTATTCTTGGCAATATGGTCGCTTAGCTCAGCTGGGAGAGCACCTGCCTTACAAGCAGGGGGTCATAGGTTCGAGCCCTATAGCGACCATTATATGCCCGAGTGGCGGAACTGGCAGACGCACAGGACTTAAAATCCTGCGAGCTAATCCCTCGTACCGGTTCGATTCCGGTCTCGGGCATATCATTAAAATCATATATGTGGGCGTAGCTCAGCTGGATAGAGCGTCTGACTACGGATCAGAAGGTCGGGAGTTCGAATCTTCTCGCCCACGCTTTTAATGAATCATGAAGTTATAATGATTATTAAAATAAGTTATTGAATATGTGGGTGTAGCTCAGCTGGATAGAGCGTCTGACTACGGATCAGAAGGTCGGGAGTTCGAATCTTCTCACCCACGCTTATACATAATACATTTGAGTAGATATATGCCGATGTGGCTCAATTTATGCGAAGCACGATAGTGCTAAGAGGCTGCCAATTGAGATGCACAGAGGAAGTTATAATAATATTTGAGTAGATATATGCCGATGTGGCTCAATTGGCAGAGCAGCTGATTTGTAATCAGCAGGTTATCGGTTCGAGTCCGATCATCGGCTTAAAATAAAAGGGAGAAAATACATATAGTATTTTCTCCCTTTTATTTTATAGTTATCTGTTGCTACTTTTCTTTAAATGGAGCATCTTCTACATAGATACTTCCAAGCTTTTGCATGGCACGAGGAATAGCATCTTTAGAAGTTTTCCAATCTGCATCTTTATTTCGGTAATCAAATTTATCAATAAACCATGATACGTCTTCTTCGACACGTTTTAAATTATTTTGCATGATTGTAAATAAGGTGTTGTAGAATTCAGGTTTATATTTTTCACTTATCTGTGTATCAGCTAAAGCCATTAGTTCTCCAAAGTGGGGGACACAAAAACCTTTGGAGTTTTTAAAGAGGTCTCTAAATTCTTCATTAGACTCTATTAAATAGAAGAAAGTACCCATATAGCGTGTAAAGTTCTTATTATAGGAGTCACAAATGTAGCAAGAATGTGTTTTTTCCTTAGCCCATTGACTGATACTATTACCTTCAGTATCTTCTACAGTTTTAGGCTTTTTAAATTTAGAAAACATACTGGTTTTACTAGGGGCAAAAGCTTCAATTTTTTCTTTAAGTTCCCTTTGTAATCGAATGAGGTGAGTATGTAGCATAAGGGCATTACCTAAGCGATTACCGTAGTCATACATTTTTTTATAATGTTCACTACAAAAACCAACTTGGTCAGTATTAGCACGTATATCATCTTCCATATAAGCACAACCCAAAATAAAAGAAATAGCATCTTGCTCTAGTTTTCTTTTTATATAGCAAAAAGGACATTCATCTCCAGCTTTAAAGGCATCGGTGACAGGGATGGTATAGATTGTATCTTTCATAATTTACTCCTTTCAGTTAGTTGCAATTGTAAAACTCACTTATAGGATAACATAAATGAACAAATCTTACATGCAATTCGTTTAAAAACTATATAAATATACAAAAATATATAGAAATATGGGATTCTATAGGGGAGAGGCTTTAAATAATAGTATAATTTAGATGGTTAATAATTAAAAAAGTGGAGATAATAAATAAGAATGAATAAGAAAAGGGTGTGGGAGCATGAGTAATATAGTAATGCTAGACCATTTAAATCATTTTGATATTACGCAGATTTTAGAAAGTGGACAGGTCTTCAGATTTGAAAAGATATCAGATCATAGCTATCTTTTAAATGCTAAGCAAAAGTTGATTAAGATTACACAGCAGCCAGATTCAAGTAGTGCAATTATTTACAACACCAACATTAGTGAGTTAGATGAAGTCTGGATACCCTATTTTGATATTGATACAGATTATGATAAGATTGCCAGTAAACTTGCTCAAAAAGATAGTCATATGGCCAAAGCAATAGATTTTGGAAAAGGAATCCGTATTTTGCACCAAGATCCATGGGAGATGCTGATTTCTTTTATTATTTCGCAAAATAAGTCGATTCCACATATTAAGCAGTGTATTAGTAATATTTCTAAAGGATTTGGAGATTGCTTAGAGCAGATAAATGGTGATGACCAGCATTACTATGCCTTTCCAACACCAGAGCAGTTATCTAAGGCTACAGAAGAAGAGCTTAGAGACTGTAAGGTAGGCTTTAGAGCCCCATATATTATGGATGCTTGTCAGAAAGTATTAAATGGAGAAGTTATTCTTAATGAACTTTTTATCTTATCAGTAGAGGAAGCTAGAGAGCGTTTAATGACAATAAAAGGAGTAGGACCTAAGATCGCAGATTGTATCTTGCTATTTGCTTATGGAAAGGGCGAGGTATTTCCTACAGACGTATGGATTAAACGCGTTGTAGAAGGACTTTATTTTGAAGGTAAGGAGGTTAAACCGGCAGAAATCCAGGCATTTGCAAAAAGTTATTTTGGTAAATTAGCTGGTTATGCTCAACAGTACCTTTTTTATTATGGAAGAGAAAATGCCCTATTTAAATAAATGAAAAATAAATGCTTTTAATTTAGCGCGAGGTTGTTAGTAAGCATTTCGTTTTGATTCTAAATTAAAGATAAAAAATAAAGAAATACAGATAAAAATAAAGAAAATCAAAGGAAAATAAAGTAAATCAAAGAAAATATATTATATATGATTAAAAATCATTAAAAAAGTTAAAAATTAAATTTGCATTAAAGTAATGAATGCCATAATATTATAAATATCAATTAGCACTCGATTAAATAGAGTGCTAATAAGACGAAAAATATATAAAGTATAAATAGATTAAGGGAGGTCTTTTATTATGTTAAAACCATTAGGAGACAGAGTCGTACTTAGACATCTTGAAGCTGAGGAAAAAACTCAATCAGGTATTATCTTAACAGGTGCTGCTAAAGAAAAACCACAAGAAGCAGAAGTTATTGCTGTAGGTCCAGGTGGCGTAATCGATGGCAAAGAAATAAAAATGGAAGTAAAAGTTGGAGATAAAGTAATTTGTTCTAAATACGCGGGAACAGAAGTAACTATAGATAAAGAAGAATATGTTATCGTAAAACAAAGTGATATCTTAGCAATCGTTGAATAAGCATATAAGATAGAGTTTATTAATTACAAATAAATGGAGTACATACTCCAAAAGATATTCGTATAGGGAGGCTATAAACATGGCAAAACAAATTCGTTTTGGTTTAGAAGCAAGACAATCACTTCAATCAGGAGTAGATCAATTAGCAAATGCAGTAAAAGTAACATTAGGACCAAAAGGTCGTAATGTTGTTTTAGATAAATCTTTTGGAACACCACTTATTACAAATGATGGTGTATCTATTGCAAAAGAAATTGAACTTGAAGATCCATTTGAAAACATTGGTGCACAACTTGTAAAAGAAGTTGCAACAAAAACAAATGATGTTGCTGGTGATGGTACTACTACAGCTACAGTACTTGCTCAAGCAATGATTACAGAAGGACTTAAAAATATTGCAGCTGGTGCAAATCCAATCATCGTTCGTCGTGGTATGAAAGCAGCTACAGATGCAGCTGTAGAATCTATCAAAGGTATGAGCCAAACAGTAAATAGCAAAAATCACATTGCTAGAGTTGCAGCTATTTCAGCTGGTGATGATGAAGTTGGTACATTAATCGCAGATGCTATGGAAAAAGTATCTAACGATGGTGTAATCACAGTAGAAGAATCAAAAACTATGTCTACAGAACTTGATGTAGTAGAAGGTATGCAATTTGACCGTGGATACTTATCAGCATACATGGTTACAGATACAGAAAAAATGGAATGTGTATATGACAATCCATATATCTTAATCACAGATAAAAAAATCACTAATATCCAAGAAATCTTACCAGTTCTTGAACAAATCGTTCAAACAGGTGCTAAACTTCTTATCATTGCAGAAGATGTAGAAGGTGAAGCACTTGCTACATTAGTAGTAAATAAAATCCGTGGAACATTCAACTGTGTAGCTGTTAAAGCTCCAGGTTTCGGTGATAGAAGAAAAGATATGCTTCAAGATATTGCGATCCTTACAGGTGGTACAGTAATCTCTGAAGAAGTTGGTCTTGAACTTAAAGATGCTACTTTAGAAATGCTTGGTCGTGCATCTAGCATTAAAGTAACAAAAGAAAATACAGTAATCGTTGATGGTGCTGGAGATAAAGCAGCAATCAAAGAAAGAGTTGCATTAATTCGTAACCAAATCGAACAATCTACATCAGATTTCGATAAAGAAAAAATGCAAGAAAGAGTTGCTAAACTTGCTGGTGGTGTAGCCGTAATTAAAGTTGGTGCAGCTACAGAAACAGAAATGAAAGAAAAGAAACTTCGTATCGAAGATGCTCTTGCAGCTACACGTGCAGCTGTAGAAGAAGGAATCATCGGTGGTGGTGGTAGCACATATATCCACGTTGCTAAAGATGTAGCTAAATTATTAGATACAACTACAGGCGATGAAAAAACAGGTGTAAAAATTATCCTTGCTGCTCTTGAATCACCACTTCGCCAAATCGTAACTAATGCAGGTTTAGAACCAGCAGTAGTTATCAATAAAGTAAGAGAACTTGAAAACGGTGTAGGTTTCAATGCCCTTACTGAAGAATATGTAAATATGGTTGAAGGTGGAATCATTGATCCAACTAAAGTTACAAGAAGTGCACTTCAAAATGCAACATCAGTTGCATCTACATTCTTAACAACAGAATGTATCGTAGCAGATATTAAGAAAGATGAACCAGCTATGCCAGCAGGTGGCATGGGTGGAATGGGCGGAATGGGAATGATGTAATCCTACCCAACACTTATTTTATTTAGTATAAAAATGAAGATACAAAAAGCTCCTTCTGAAAGTTTCAGAGGGAGCTTTTTAATCATTAAAAAAATATAATGATGATAAGGTTAATAGATTTAGGAGCTATAATAAATAAAATATATTATAAATCAATTAAAACAACCTGGTAGTTTTCTGACAAGATATGTTGATGAGTTCTAAAGGGGAGAATAATGAAAAATTATATGAAGAAAGTAGTACCAGTAGCATTAGCTATGATGATGGGGGCGAATGTTATGGCTACTACAAATGATTTAGAAATTACATATAATGGTGAGGTAATGGAGCTTATTGAAGAGCCTAAGGTTATTAATCAGAGTGTTATGTTGCCATTAAGAGCTTTATCTGAGAGCTTAGGATATGTTGTAGAATGGAAGAAATCAGAAGGAATCATTGAAATAAAGGATGGGAGTGATATAGTTACTTTATTTATTGGGCAGAAGAATGCTTCCATTAATGGAAGGGAAACTATTTTAGAGGTTCCTCCACAGCTCATTAATGGGACTACTTATATACCATTACGATTTGTTAGTGAGGCAATGAATATTGAAGTTGAATGGAATAGTGCACTTAGAAAAGTTGAATTAGAGGGTAAATATATCTTAGACAAAGAAAATAAAAAATTAATGATGAAAACAGCTAGTGGTAAACAAGTTCTAGGTCCGGTCTTTCTTAGTAGTAGTGAAATGGCAAGTACACCAAGTTTAGCTGTAAAGAAAACAAGTTCAGGAAGTGAGTTTATTACGGTTTATCAATATGAAGAAGGTGCTTTAACAAGTAGTGCATCGACTATTTATTATATTAAATCAGGAAAAGTTATTGATAAGATTATCCCAACAGATACCAGTGTTATGAGTTATGAAGATGCTATTGTAGAGAAGGATAGAGTAGCATTTAGTAGTAATGGAAGCATTAGAGTTTATGATGATACAACAGGAAATTGTATAAAAGAACTTAATGTAGATAGCTTTGTATTTTCACATATTTCTGAACAGTACTTAGTTGGTGTGATAGGTAATAAAACATGTATTATAGATTTAATAACTGATAAAAAAACCAATATAATTGATGGTATTACAAATGCTCAGGATAAAAAAAGTGTAGCCATGGAAGATTTAGTGTATTCCAAAGATGCTATTGAAGTAGTATGGTTGCAAGAAGATGCTATTGTTTTTAAATATTATAGTGAAGTAGAAGGCAAAGAAAAAACAATCACTTATAAAGTAGGTGAAGGAATTATAGCTAAATAGTAATAGTGTAGATGGCGGAGCAGATACTGTTATAGATGTATTGATGGAATATTTCTCCTAATCTTTTTATGAAACGAAGAGGTGTTGTACGTTCGTTACATCCGACCCACAGTATTGCTGCTTATGGAAAGGAAGCAAGTCTTTATACACAAGGAGAAGAAAACTGCAGTTCTCCATGTGCGCCAGGAGGGTGTTGGGATAGACTTCGAACAATTAATGCAAAGATCTTATTAGTTGGGGTTACACATATTCGTAATACATATATTAAAAAAGTGAAATTAGGAGATGCTGAGTGTATTCTATGTGATGCTAAAGCTGTTTTCGAGGTAACAAGTAAAATACTTTCACAGGAAATTAATTGTTTAATAGATAGAGAAACAATACCAGAAGAATGGTGGAATACAATATAATTTAATATTACTGGCTAGGGTTTATGCCTCTATGCATCTTGTTTAGATGAGTAGAGGCTTTTTTTTGTTATAAAAAAATAACTTAAAACCGAACTTAATCTCTAAATGAGTGTATATAGAATGGAAAGGAGAAACAAAAGGAGAGAAAGATGATCTAGTTAAAGCATAAGCTATAAGTTTATAAATAATAAGGAGGAATAGAATATGAAGATGGGAAAACTTTATAAGGGGTTATTAGTAGCATTTAGTACAGTATTAATGTCAGCATCAGTTATGGCAACAGTAGGTACAGGAAAAAGAGTAGATAACATTTCTATTGAATTCAAAGAGGATACGGCTATTTTGGGAAGCTGGCAATCAGTTGATTTTGTAGAGAAAATGGAAGACTTTGATGTGAATAAGCCACAATGGAAGCAAGAGGATTTATATCTTGCACAATTAACATTTACTGAAGGTGGAAAGACAAGCATGGTAATACGCGAGAATAATACACTTTTAGCAGCTGGGTGTGTATTTACTTGGACAGATGGTGTTATTATTGATCCAGTAGATGAAACGGCAAGTCAATATGAAATTAAGACCATTAATGGTGAGGAATACATGTTTATGGAATGGAAGTCAGGAGATTATACAAGTGGTAAAATAGAAAATCCATATTACTATGTGCTTAAAAAAGGTGATACACCGTTAGTTGGGTTAGCCGAAGGAGTAGTTAATGATGCAACTACAAATACGGCTGATGAAAGACATGATGATATTAATATTCCATTTGAAGATAATGGAGAAATTCAAGGTGAGTGGAAATCCGTTTCTTATGTAGAACAAATCGAAGATTTTGGGAATGTAGAATTTGAAGGGGACTTATTTGTAGATGAGCTTAATATTTTACCTAACGGAGCAGTAGAATGGACATGTGAAGGCAAGAGGGCAGAGAATGCATTAACTTGGACAGGAACAAAGCTTATTAACACAGCAGATGAGGTAGTTATGAACTGCACAATTAAAGAGCTGGATGGAAAAACATATATGTTTATGGAATGGAAGTCAGGGGACTATGTTTATAGAGGAATGGAACCATGGTATTGCGTATTTGAAAAACAAAACTAATGAGAGTTTATTACTATAAATGAAAAAGCACAATATAACTGAAGAGGCAAGTTATATTGTGCTTTTTCATTTATTTAGATTTTAAAGTATAATAAAAAGTATAAAAAGTTTAAATATTTATCGAACTTATTTTATAAAAAGGCGTATATAGGGTAAGGGAGGGAAGAACTCTTATGAATAAAAAAATAACAAAAGTAGAAGCACAGCGCCTTTATGAAGAAAATATAGCGTATATTTATAAAGCCTCTTTATTTTTAACGAGATCTAAAATCTTGGCAGAAGATATCTCCCAAGAAGTATTTGTTAAGGCTTTTGAAAAATATGGGACATTTGATCAAACTAGGTCCATTAGACCTTGGCTTTATCAAATTATGCTTAATTTAATTCGCTCACAATATAAAAAGAAAAAAGATTATATCGGTATAGATGATATATGTGAAATGCTTAGTGATGACTATTCACTGGTAGAATGTGAAGTCGTTAAAAATGAAGAAGATAAAGAGTTATGGGAAGGCATTAATAAGCTTAGTTTAAAGCTTAAAGAAGTCATAATACTTCATTTTTATCTAGATATGAAGTTAGAGGAAGTGGCTAAGATATTGAAAATTCCTGTAGGAACTTGTAAATCAAGGCTAAATGCAGCACTTAATAAATTAAGAAATGATAAGGGTGTTCAGGAGATTACATATTTACTAGGAGGGAGAAGCATATGAGTGAATTAAATGATGATATAAGAAGAGTCATAAGAGAAGAATTAAAAAATGCCGAAATCCCTTCAAATTTTGAAAGAGTATGGGACACATACAATAGTAAACAAGAAAATATGAGTAGAAAAAGCAATAAAAAACGCTGGAAGGCAATTCTTGTAGCAGCATGTCTAGCCACTATTTCTGTAAGTTCTATTGCGGCCATTAGTTTTGTAAAGAGAGTTGAAAATTCAAAAAGTGTATTTGAATATGACAGTAATGTAGTAGGCTACTGGGAAGTCATAGACATAGTGGATGACATCGAGCAGTATGATGTTCATAATAGGATAAGTGATGAGGATGAGTTCTGGCTTTTACAGTGCATATTTGAAGATGATGGGGACGTAAAATATGTTATAAAAGAGGGCGAGAAGAAGCAATTCATTCAAGCGAGTAGTTCAACCTGGTCGAAAGGGGTAGTTTGGATTGAGGAATTTGGTGGATATATTGCTCAGCACTATGAAATTAAGAATATTGATGGTGAAGAGTATATGTTTTTAGAGCAAAAAAATGGAGATTATGTTTATGGAAGAGTAGATGAACCTTACTACTTTATTCTCAAAAAAACAGATGGTTTATTAGAAGATATAGAAATTCCTGAGATGAGAATAGATGATACGAATATTCCTTTTGTATACAATGAAGAGATGATTGGGAAGTGGAAAGCAGTTGCTTGTGAATGGAAAATAGAAGATTGGCAAGTAGGGAAGGTAACGCCTGATTTACCTTTGCAAGAGCTAGAAATTAAAGAAAATGAAATGGTTAATACAAAAGGTCAAGGAGAGACATATATTGATTTATGGAGATGGTCAGATACTAAAATTATTAATTTGAATGATTCAACTGTAATGAACTGTATACTTAAAGAAATTGATGGGGATACCTATATGTTTATGGAATGGAAATCAGGTGATTATACGGATAATGGAAGAGACCCAGCATATTATATCTTAAAAAAGGAAGTTCAAGAATAATACCATAGAATATAAGAGATATCGATCAAAAGATTAGTTGCAAATTAGTAAGAAATGTAAAATGGAGGATTCGCCAATGCGTATGCCTCCATTTTATGTTTTATGTATTAAAATAATCCAAGCATGCCACAACCTAACACAACGAAAGCAAATAGGATACGATAGATAGCAAATACTTTCATAGGTTTCTTTTGAAGGTATGCAATGAAGGAGCCAATAACAGCTAGTGCAACAAGGAAAGAGACTATAAAGCCAATACCAAGACCTATCCATTCAGCCGAAGTAAGACATCCTTGTGCATCTAAGATATTTAGTAGTGCTTGACCAAACATAACAGGAATAGCGAGGAAGAAAGAATACTCTGCCCCTGCAACGGTAGAAAAGCCAGCGACCCATCCGCCAATGATCGTTGATGCAGAACGAGACATGCCTGGGACTATGGATAAAACTTGAAATAATCCAACAATCAGTGCCATTTTAGGTGTAATACAGGTTTCATCTAAGGTAGTGGTATGACTACCTCTTAGTTTACTTTCAGCATAGAGCATCCATAGACCGCCAATAAAGAGGGCACAAGCGACTACAAGAGGATTAAAGAGTTTGGTTTCAATAACATCATCAAATGGAATCCCAATAGCGGCAGCAGGAATGCAGGAGATGAGTATCATAAGCCAAAAGTATAGACCAGTTTGTTCTAAGGGTCTTGTCTTAGAGGGAAGTAAATGAATAATACTTTCCCAAATTTTTTGCCAGTATACAACGACTACAGCTAAAATAGCACCTAGCTGAATAACCATTGCAAACATATTAGCAAAATCTGAGTTAGTAGAGAAATGAATCAGATTTTGAAAGATGATAAGGTGTCCAGTTGAAGAGACAGGTAAGAACTCTGTGAGACCTTCTACAATTCCAAGAATGACTGCTTTTAAATAGAATGCAATATCCAATGAAATTCACTCCTTGTTCTATAAAATTTATAATATTTATATATTTATTCTGTATGATGAAGTAAAAGAACAAGCTTTTAAAAAGTTGTTATGTATAATAAAAATACTGCAAAAGTAACTGTAAATATTGAAAAGTTAGGTATTTTATAGTATTTTATTATATATAGACCATAGGATAAAGGAAGGATTGTGGAGCATGTCAGAAGTATTTAAAGAGTATCTTATTAAACAAAAGAAATCATCTAAAGATGTTATGGCGCAAACAGGTTTAGTATTAGGAGCAGTTATTCTTTCAATTATTGTTTTTATAATTGGTGGAGATTTTATTGGTCCAGTACTTATTGTAGGGATTATTTTTGGGACAGGTTTTCTATTTAATAAGTTTAGTAGAGAATATGAGTATATCTTAACAAATAATGAGTTAGATATTGATGTAATTTATAATAGAAATACTCGTAAAAGAGTTCTTACAGTTGATATGAAAAAAATAGAAGTTATGGCAAGTATTAAAGATGAAAGACATACAAGTGCAATTAATAAGCAGGGATTAAAGGTTATTAATGCAAGTGATAACAAAAATGAAGAAGCTACATATGCAATTATTACAGATACTGAAAAAAGTGGTATGTGCAAAATTCTGATTACACCAAATAGTACCCTTTTGAATGAACTTTATAAACAAGCACCTAATAAGGTAATGAGAAAAAATACCTATGGAAATGCTGGGAATAAAAACCAATAATAGAACTGATTGATGCGTTATATAAATATAAAAAAACACCTTAAATATTGAGTTTTAGGGTGTTTTTTTTGTGATTTAAGGGTAAGAATGAATTATTATAATTTTTCGGAAAAGCTATTTTGCCGAAAATGATATTGAATGTCAATAATCCATAAGATATAATGGGTAATGTCTTTCAAAAAGTATTCTATAGAGTGATAGATATGATTAAAGAAGGACAAAATTTAGGTTTATATGAAGAGGAAACTATGAAGTATATTTTTATAAATCCTGTCGTAGCCAATATGTATGTAAAAGAAGAATTAGACAATGTATTAATAGAAAATGGTTACGTAAGAGTAGAGGTAGAAACAGATTGGCATAAAATCGTAAAAGAAAAATATGTAAATGCGCTAAAACAAACCTCATTAACCATTTTAGACAGACGTTGTCCGAAGATAAAAGAGGTAATAGGTTCTTATTTAAATCATGAGCAAATGATAGAACCACCTATTGAGCCAATTTTAATACATTGTGCGATAGAAATAGCAAATAGAGAAGACTTAAAAAATCAAAAGAAAATTATCACTACACCATGTAAGAGTTTAGCAGACCATGGAAATAAGCTGAATCTAGAAGATACAGAGTTTGTGAGTTGGAAGGAATTTTTGAAATGCTTGAAAGGAAATCAAAAACTCCAAGGTAGATGCCTTGCCAAAAGTCCAATTCCACCAGGTTACTTTACAGAACTAGATGCAAAAGTGGGTAGTGTTTCTGGAAAAGAAAACATAGAAGCTTATTTTAGAGATGGTCTATATAAAGAAGATCAATTAGTAGAAATGCTATATTGTCACCAAGGTTGTAACAATGGAGATGGAGTATTGATAGATGAACAAGAGTAAAGTAATTAAAACGTCTATCTCAGTAGCCATAGTCATCTTAATTTGGACGATTGTATCAGAGATGGGTATAGTAAGTTCCTATATACTACCAACTCCGGCTAAGGTTTTGGATAGCTTTATAAAAATGGTTAAGAGTGGAGAAATCTTTGAAGATATCTATATTAGCTATATAAGAGTATTAAAAGGATTTTTCATTTCTACCTTAGTAGCATTTGCATTAGCTATGATTAGAATTATTTTACCTAAGTGTAGCGACTACTATGAAGGCATTCTGCAGTTTCTAAAAAATGTACCACCATTAAGCTTAATATCATTACTCATTCTATGGTTTGGTATAGGAGAAACAACTAAAATTGGAATTATCGTCTTAACTGCATTCTTTCCAATTTACTTAAACACAGTTAAAGGATTTGTGAGCTGTGATAAGAAGCTCTTAGAAGTTGGGGAAGTTTATGGTTACTCCAAAGTAAGTAGCTTTTTCAAAATCAGATTACCATATGCTATATCAGATATATTAGTAGGTATGCGTATTGGATTAGGATATAGCTGGCGTGCCATTATCAGTGCAGAAATGATTGCAGCCTCAGCAGGACTTGGCCATATGATTTTATTTGCACAGCAAATGTCTAGAACAGATAAAGTCATTGTCGGGATCTTAGTTATTGGTGTAGTAGGCTATGTTACAGACCGACTATTTGCGTGGATCATTGATAAGGCTTTGAGAGGATCAGAGAAAAATGGATGGGATTAAAGTAGTAAATGTAAGTAAAGTTTATACCGTTGAAAAGGAACCAGTTAAAGTTCTAAATGGTATCAATTTAAATATATCGGCTAATAAAATTACAGTTATTTTAGGAAGAAGTGGATGTGGGAAGACCACATTACTAAGACTTGTAGCTGGGTTAGAGAACTTTGAACAAGGCGAGATTCTAGGAACTGATGTAATGAGAAAAGCTTATGTTTTTCAAGAAGATCGATTAATGCCATGGCTTAGTGTAAAGAAAAACATTACATTTGGTCTTAAAAAAGAAGAAATAGATGAAAAAAGAATTCAAGAGATTATCGAGATGGTAGGGCTTGGTGCATTTGAAAATGCTTACCCAAGTCAGTTATCAGGTGGGATGAAGCAAAGAGCGTCTATTGCAAGAGCATTTGCTTACAAACCAGATTTTATTATGATGGATGAACCTTTTTCAGCATTAGACTTTTTTACCAGAGAGCAAATGCAAAAGGAATTATTAAAAATACACAACAAAACGAAATGTTCTATTTTATTTGTAACACATAGCATTGATGAAGCTTTGATTTTAGGCGATAAAATAGTCATATTAGAAAAAGGACTTGTTAAATCGGAATATGAGATTGAAAGAACAACTGAAAATAGAGATTTACTAGATGATCAGTTTTTACAGTTAAAGAAACAAATCATTGATGATTTAAAAGTGATATAACAAGAGAAGGATAATAGGAGACAGACAATATGAAATTATCACAAAGAATATTAGCAACAACATTAGCAGCAGGTGTTATGGCATCATCTATGGTAGGATGTGGCTCAGCAAACAGTGCAGAAAATACAGCAAGTACTACAGTAGAAAATGGAGCAGCTGAAAATGACACAAATGAAAGTGAAACAGCTACAGACTTATCAGATTCAACATTAGATGAATTAACAATTACACATGTAACATCACCACTTAACGTACCAAGTATTATTCAAAAAAATAACAATGTCATTGTAGATGAGTTCAGCAAAAATGGTAAAACAATTGAAGTAAAATATGCTGAAATTACATCTGGAGCAGACCAAACTCAAGCATTAGCATCAGGTGATGTAGATGTCTTATACGCTGTTGGAGGAACTTCTGTTATTTTAGCAGCAGCAAATGGTGCAGATATTAAAATCTTAAATATGTACAGTAGATCTCCAGAAGCATTCTGCTTATATTCAAAAGATGAAAACATCAAATCAGCAGAGGACTTAAGAGGAAAAACAGTTGCAGGTCCAGTTGGAACAAACTTACACCAATTATTAGTAGCATATCTTAAAGAAGCAAATATGACACTTGATGATATCAACTATGTAAATATGTCTATCGCAGATGCAAAAGCTGCATTAGATGGTGGAAGTGTTGATGCGGCATTAGTTGCAGGTCCTACAGCTTATAAATCAAAACAACAAGGTTACCACTTAGTAACAAACGGTAAAGGTTTAACAGATGCAGTTATCGCTGTAGCAGTTAGAGAAGATTTCTACAATGAACACAAAGAAGAATTACAAGCATTTATGAATGCGGAAGAAAGTGTTATTGAGTTCATCAATGAAAATCACGATGAAACAATGGAAATCGTTGCAAAGGAATTAGACTTAGATAAAGCAGCTGTTGAAGAAATGTTTGCTCAATATGACTTTAATATTGAAGTAACAGAAGAGGATTACAAAGCATTCCAAAACGTAGCAGATTTCATGTATGAAACAGAAATGATTGATGCACCATTTAACACAGAGGAACTTTTCATTAAATAATAGGAGCTTATAGTAATGGCAGAAGTAGTTAGAGTAAAAGATCATGATGATCTTATTGAAATCACTTATGATGATATTTTAAAATACCATGGTAGACAAATGATAGGCGGCGCAGCACTTGCCTTTAAAATTATGCTGATGACATTCCCAAAACTATCTAATGAAGTACCACAAAGAGGACATTTTAGTTTTTATAGTGGTATTGGTCAAAATGGTAGAGGGATTATTGATGCAACTGAAATGGTAATGCACGTTAAAACAAATAATCAGTTAAGAACTGACCTTGAATATTCAGATGATAAGCTAGGACAAGTAGCACCAAATGGTGGTAGATACTACTTTGAAATTGGATATAAAGAGCAATTAATAAAGTTATATCTTAAAGAAGGCATTATTCCAGAAGAGTTTATGACATACTCAAAACTTGCATATAAATGTAAGATGGAGGGTGTGGCAATGACAGAAGAAGATCAAGCAAGATTATTAGAATTAAGACAAGAACTTGCTAGAAGTATTATGGCATCTAAACCAGAAGACTTATTCGTTATCATGGAATAAGAGTAAAATAGAAGAGTGTAGTAAAACGATTCATCGTTTTGCTACACTCTTTTTTTGATGATTTTGCTTAACTAGATCAGTTTCTATATGGCTAAGTCAAGATCCTTTTGAAGAAAATAGAAATGAAGCAATTATGCAAAGCAGTGAGATTTTAAACAATCATAGTGAAGTATTGGCACTATGTAAGAGTGATAATGTTTTAGCCGAGTGTGAAATGGAGATTACATCAACCAATAAACTGCTAGAAGTAGATCATTGCATAAAAATACATAGATATATAAATATAAATAACAGCATCTACACGCAATATATAACTAGCTTTGTTTTGAATAATGACAAAATATTTATATATTAATATAAAGTGAAAAAAAAGACTTCAGCTTTAAACTTGACAGGCTCTTTAAGGATGTGATAAAGTGTACAAAATGTCAAAAAAACTTTCTAATGTTCGAAAAAAGAAAGTATTATTTAGAAAAAAATAAATTTTTATAGGAGGCCAATTATGTCGAAGATTGTAAAAGATGGAATCACATTTGATGATATTCTCTTAATCCCAAACTATTCTAATGTACTACCAAAGGAAGTAGACTTAAGCACATATTTAACAAAGAAAATCAAACTCAATGTTCCGCTGATGAGTGCAGGAATGGATACAGTAACAGAAGCTAGAATGGCAGTTGCAATTGCGCGTCAAGGTGGAATTGGTATTATCCATAAAAATATGTCTATTGAAGAGCAAGCTGAAGAAGTAGATAAAGTAAAACGTTCAGAAAATGGTGTTATTACAGATCCATTTTCGCTTTCACCAGAACACTATGTGTATGAAGCCAATGAACTTATGGCTAAATATCGTATTTCAGGTGTGCCTATTACAGAAGGAACAAAATTAGTTGGGATTTTAACAAACCGCGATCTTCGTTTTGAAACAGATTATAACCGTAAAATTAAAGAGGTTATGACAAGTAAAAATCTAATTACGGCACCAGAGGGTACAGATCTTGCAGCAGCTAAAGAAATTTTAGCAGCAAACCGCATTGAGAAGTTACCACTTGTAGATGGTGAAGGTAATTTAAAAGGCCTTATTACAATAAAAGATATTGAAAAAGCAATTATGTACCCACAAGCAGCAAAAGATGCACAAGGACGTCTTTTAGCAGGAGCTGCAGTAGGAGTAACAACGGATATATTAGACCGTGTAGATGCTTTAGTACAAGCTAAAGTAGATGTGATTACAATTGACACAGCCCATGGGCATTCACAAGGTGTGTTAGATACTGTGAAAAAAGTAAAAGCAAAATATCCAGATCTTCAAATTATTGCAGGGAACGTAGCAACTGCTGAGGCAACTGTTGCTTTAATTGAAGCAGGTGCTGACTGCGTAAAAGTAGGTATTGGACCAGGTTCTATTTGTACAACTCGCGTGGTAGCAGGTGTAGGTGTACCACAAGTTACTGCCATTGAAGAATGTGCGAATGCTGCTAAACCATACGGTGTACCAGTTATTGCAGATGGTGGTATTAAATACTCAGGTGATATAGTAAAAGCTATCGGAATGGGTGCCAGCGTTTGTATGATGGGATCAATGCTTGCAGGTTGTGAAGAAAGCCCAGGAGAAGTAGAACTTTATCAAGGAAGAAAATACAAAGTATATAGAGGTATGGGTTCTATTGCAGCTATGGAAAAAGGAAGCAAAGACCGTTACTTCCAACAGGATGCTAAGAAATTAGTACCAGAAGGTATAGAAGGTCGTGTAGCTTACAAAGGGCACTTAGCAGATACAGTTTATCAAATGGTTGGAGGTCTTCGTGCAGGAATGGGATATGCAGGGGCAAAAACCATTGATGAACTAAAAGAAAAAGCTACTTTTGTAAAAATTACAAGTGCTGGCCTTAAAGAAAGTCATCCACATGATATCCATATTACTAAAGAAGCACCAAACTATAGTGTAGACTTTTAAGGTATAATAGAGGGTGAAGTAATATCAGAGCCAATAAAAGTGGAGGAGAAAAAATCATGAATCATGAATTAGTTATTGTACTTGATTTCGGTGGGCAATACAATCAACTCATCGCAAGACGTGTTAGAGAAAACAATGTTTATTGTGAAGTACATCCTTATAATATAAGTTTAGAAAAAATTAAAGAAATGAATCCAAAAGGAATTATCTTTACAGGAGGACCAAATAGTGTATATGCTGAAGATTCTCCACTTTGTAGTAAAGAAATCTTTGAAATGGGTATTCCTATTTTAGGTATTTGCTACGGTTCTCAGCTTACAGCACACCTTTTAGGGGGAAAAGTAGCAACAGCACCTGTAAGTGAATATGGAAAAACAGAAGTAAATGTAGACACAACAACAAGATTATTTGAAGGTGTATCACCATCTACTATTTGTTGGATGAGCCATACAGATTATATTGAAAAAGCACCAGAAGGCTTCAAAATAACAGCACATACACCAGTATGCCCAGTAGCAGCAATGGAAAATGCAGAAAAAGGCGTCTATGCTGTACAATTCCATCCAGAAGTTATGCATACACAAGAAGGTATGACTATGCTCGGTAACTTTGTTCGCAATATCTGTGAATGTCAAGGTGACTGGAAAATGGATTCTTTCGTAGAATCAAGCATTGCAGCACTTCGTGAAAAAATTGGTGATGGAAAAGTATTATGTGCACTTTCAGGTGGCGTAGATTCATCAGTTGCAGCAGTTATGCTTTCTAAAGCAATCGGTAAACAATTAACTTGTGTATTCGTAGACCACGGTTTACTTAGAAAAAATGAGGGTGATGAAGTAGAAGCAGTATTTGGTCCAGAAGGCCCATATGATCTTAACTTTATCCGAGTTAATGCACAAGATCGATTCTATGCAAAACTTGCAGGCGTAGAAGAACCAGAAGCTAAAAGAAAAATTATTGGCGAAGAATTCATCCGTGTATTTGAAGAAGAAGCAAAGAAAATCGGAGCAGTAGATTACCTTGTACAAGGAACAATCTATCCAGACGTTATTGAAAGTGGTCTTGGTAAATCAGCAGTGATTAAATCACACCATAATGTAGGTGGACTTCCAGACTGTGTAGATTTCAAAGAAATTGTAGAACCACTTAGATTATTATTTAAAGATGAAGTACGAAAAGTAGGTCAAGAATTAGGTATTCCAGACTACTTAGTATTTAGACAACCATTCCCAGGTCCAGGACTTGGAATCCGTATCATCGGTGAAGTAACAGCAGAAAAAGTACGTATCGTACAAGATGCTGACTGGATCTACCGTGAAGAAATCGCAAAAGCAGGCGTAGATAAAAACTTAGGTCAATACTTCGCAGCCCTTACTAACATGCGCTCAGTAGGTGTTATGGGAGACGAAAGAACATACGACTACGCAGTAGCACTTCGTGCCGTAACAACATCAGACTTCATGACAGCAGAATCAGCTGACCTTCCATGGGAAGTACTTGGAAAAGTTACTACTAGAATCGTAAATGAAGTTAAAGGGGTTAACCGTGTAATGTACGACTGTACAGGAAAACCACCAGCAACGATTGAATTTGAATAATAAAAAGACTCCTATAAGTCCTTGAATATCAAAGGATATAGGAGTTTTTTTATATAGAACGTACTAAAAATGTACTGTTTTAGTTTTACGTTGTAACTTTCGCTCTAGTTTAGAAATTAGCCCTTTATTTTTAATAACGAAAGATTTTTTATCAAAACCTAAATAATCACGTTCGATATATATTTGGAAAATCTAAAAATTGTTGTAATCTTTGTTGACCACGTCCATCTCAATGATTCCAATTTCTAACTGAGATAGCCCAAAAAAGTCCTTTAGTTTCTGAAGACTCAATTAAGCAAACAATAGGTCGTTCTTTTCCGTCATTCCATTGCACACCAAGATTTCGTATTTTAAAAAAAGGCATTTTAAATTTAAAAATTTAAAATGCCTTTTTTGTTGATTCACGATAAATGATATCTGTCTTTATATAGGTTGTTCTGTAGGGCATATCTGGATGTGAAACGCGTGAAAGTAAAAGTTCTGCTGCTGAATAGCCCATAGAACTACTAGGAATTTTAACGGTGGTAAGAGCCGGTTCGGTAATAGTTGTTTCGGGTGCATCGTCAAAGCCACATAGTAGTACATCATTAGGAACAGAAATATTTAATTGTCGTAATGCTTTTAAAGTAGAAATCGCTAAGTAATCATTTGCGCAGAAGAAAACATCTGGGAGTTTTGGCAGTGATTGAATTTCTTTGCTTAACCAATCAATGTTTCCGTATGGACTTGAATCAGGGTGCAAAATACAATTGTCAGCATTAATGATAATATTGTGGTCGGTTAATACACTGCAGTATGCTTTCCAACGTTCATTGAATGATTGGCAATGAAAGCGATCGCCAATAAAAGAGATATTTTTATATCCAGCATTAATCAGTTGTTTGAGCATGATATAAACACTATTTTGGTTTTCCATATAAAGCAAATCGGCTTGTAAATTTAAATCACAATGGTTAAATACAGTATCTACAAATAATAAAGGAATCTGCTGATTGCATAAAAACTCGCTATAAGATTCAGAAAACAATTCAAGGCACAAGATACCGGCTGTATGTTCTTGGTTAAAATTCATAGGGAAGCAGAGTTGGTCTATTTCAGAATCTCTAATAATGTAAATGGATAATTTATAGCCATACTCTCCGATTTTCTCCTGGAAAGAATTTAATAACTTTGTTCCGAAATGTGAATTTCCTGGAAAGGAATGTGTAAAAAGAGCAATTTCATTTATGCTGTTGTTTGTAGGTTCGGAAACAGTATTGGAAACAGGAGCTATAGGAGTAAAGTGTTTATAGCCCATTTCAGTAGCTGTTTGGAAAATTTTATTTCGTGTTTTTTCAGAGACGTTACCAGTGTTGTTGAGTGCTCTTGAAACAGTGTTTCTAGAAATGTTTAAAGTATCCGCAATGTCTTGTAAAGTAACTTTATTATTCATATCTCACAAATTGTAATAGCGTATGGATTAACGTCATTACAATGAATCCTTTCTTTTGGTTTTATTATTCTATAAATAGCATACAATAAACAAATAAATGTGTCAAATGTAACATTTTGAGGATGTAATTCTGCAAGAAGTCGGGTGTTTTGGAATGTTGCAAGTGTAACAATATAAATAGAAGAGTAAGTGATATTATGAGTAAGAAATGGTGCATATGCAATTGCGTATAGTTAAAATGCCTAATATAAAAGTAGAAAAATATAAAAAACTCAATAAAAAACAATACAATTTAAAAAAGTATTGACTGAACTATGGTATAATGATACAATTTAGAAAAGTTACAAATGTTACAAATGAAACAAATGAAATGGTTAGGAGGGCATGGTGAAAAAGATATTAGTAGCAATTTTAAGCATGATATTTATATTAAGTACTTTTGGATGTAATAAGAATGAAAAAAATTTGGAGACATATATAGGAGAAAGTATGGAGGAGGCAGAGGATTATCAATTGTTTCCTACAATAGAGACAAGCTATGTTGGAGATCCTATGCCGTATTATGAAGATGGTGTATTTTATATTTTCTATTTAGAAGATTTAAGAGATGGAAAAGTAGGTTACCATCCATGGAGTCTTTATGAAACAAAAAATTTTTATGAATATGAACATAAAGGAGAAGTCATACCTTATGCAGATTCTATTGAAAAACAAGATATTGCATTGGGAACAGGAAGTGTGATTAAAGATAAAGAGGGTGTATATCATGCGTTTTATACAGGACATAATGATACCTATCAACCCAAAGAAGCAATCATGCATGCGATAAGTACAGATAGGTTGACGTGGACAAAAATTCCAGAAGATACCTTTTATGCAGATGAAACCTATGCTAAGGATGATTTTCGCGATCCATATGTTTTATATGTTGAAGAAGAAAATCAATACTGGATGTTAATTACAACGAGATGTGGTGATGAAGGCGTTTTAGCAAAATATACATCAAAAGATTTAAAAACATGGAAAGATGAAGGGATTTTCTTTAAAAACGATATGGGAACAGATTCAAATTTAGAATGTCCTTCATTGATTCAATATCAAAATAAGTGGTATCTATCTTTTTCAGATCAGTGGCCAGACAGGCAATTTCATTATAGAGTTAGTGATTCTATCAATGGACCATTTGAAAAATTGGAGCAGGAACTTATTGATGGAAATGGTTTTTATGCAGGAAGATTAGAAACAGATGGTAATCATTTATATGTTTTTGGTTGGAATGGAACCAAAAATAGACACTCAGATAGTGAACCATATAATTGGGCTGGAAATTTAGTGGTACATCAATTAGTGCAGAAAGATAATGGCGTGCTAGTACCGATTTTAAATACTTCTATAGAAGAAAAAATGAATTTAAAACTTCAATTAGAACCAGTGAGCATGACAGATACAGTACATAGAAAAAAGAATAATTATAAATTCACAGATAAGGAATATGAGGCAGTTGCATTTAAAGAACTTTTGGGAAGTTATCGTATTGAATGTAAAATAAAAGACTTCAAAGACAGTGAAGGATTTGGTTTTGTATTTAATATGGGAGAAGATATGACGGGTGCCTTAAATGTTCTATTTAATATAAAGAACAATAAAATTGAATTTTATAATTCAGAGCATATGAATGAGAAAGAGTTTGAGTCCAATATAGACATTAATTTTTCGGATATAGAGGAAATGGATATTTCTATATTGGTAGCGGATAGTGTTGTGAGTATGTATGTGAACCAGCAGTGTGTATTAACTTCACGAATGTATATGTCACAAGGCATGCCATGGGGGATTTTTGGAATTCATTCAAAAGCTCAATATGTAGATATGGAAATTTATAAATAGAATCAATTTAATCATTCAAAACAAATTGCATTATTTTACTAAAAATAAATGGAGGTATAAGAATGGAAAGAATAAATTGGGAGGAAAGTTTAAGGTATATAAAAAAGAACTGGCAACTTTACGTAATTTTTCTATTACCTGCAGTTGCACTGACCTTACTTTTTAAATATGTTCCTATGGGTGGCGTATTAATAGCATTTAAGGATTATAGCGCATTTAAAGGAATATGGGGAAGTGACTGGGTAGGCCTAAAATACTTTCAACGCTTTATAGCTTCACCGGATTTTCTAAGATATCTCTTAAATACTTTAAAGTTAAGTTTATATGGATTGCTGTGGGGATTCCCAGTGCCAATCCTTTTGGCATTAATATTAAACAGAATGAGATACGAGGGGATAAAAAGAAAAATACAGTTATTAATTTATCTACCTAATTTTATTTCAGTTATCGTACTTTGTGGTATGGTAAAGATTTTATTATCACCAGTTGGACCAATCAATTTATTTTTTGGAACGAGTAATGACTTTATGTCGATGCCAGAGGCATTTCGTACCATATACATAGCCAGTGGAATATGGCAAGGAGCAGGATGGGGATCTATTTTATATACCGCTTCATTGGCCAATTCAAGTCAAGAATTAATAGAAGCAGCTTCTATGGATGGCGCAAATATATTTCAACAAATTTGGCATGTGGATCTGCCTGCAATAAAAAATGTCATTGTTATTCAATTTATTTTACAAGCAGGTAACATTATGAGTATTGGATTTGAGAAAGCTTATGCACTACAAACAGATATGAATATACCTGCTTCTGAGATTTTAGCAACCTATGTATATAAAATGGGGCTTCTAAATGGTGATTATGGATTCTCAACAGCAGTTGGACTATTTAATTCAATTATAAATGTAGTACTTCTTTTAGTAGTAAATAAGATTGTTAGCAAATTAAATGAAGGGCAAGGAATTTAGGAGGAGAAATGAGATCAGAAATAAGAAAAAAAACGTTTGCAGATCGATTGTTTTATCTTATTGGGTACCTCTTATTGGGGATGTTTACATTTTCAATAATTATTCCAATAGTTTATGTGCTAGTAGCATCATTTATGGATCCTACTGTATTACAAAATAAGGGTATCAGTTTTGACTTTTCAACATGGAGTACCGATGCCTATAAAAGAGTTTTTGAGAATCGAATGATTTGGGTAGGGTTTAAAAATTCTTTGTTATATTCAATATTATTCACCGCTATATCAGTTGGTGTGTCCATTTTGGCAGCCTACCCAATGTCAAAAAAAGATTTGGTTGGGAAAAAATTCTTTAATGCGTTATTTATTATTACGATGTTTTTTGGTGGTGGATTAGTTCCAACGTATCTTTTGATTAGTGACTTGAATTTAATAGATAGCATGTGGGCTATAGTTTTACCAAATGCATTTAATGTATGGAATATGATACTAGCTCGTACTTATTATCAATCGATTCCATCAGAGTTAAGAGAAGCATCAGCAATGGATGGAGCTTCTGAAGTTGTACACTTTTTCAAAATCATGCTTCCTATTTGTAAACCGATTATTGCAGTTTTAGCATTATATCAGTTTGTTGGCATGTGGAATGCATACTTCGATCCTATGATTTATCTAAACAATGCAGATATGCAACCATTACAGCTTGTACTGCGTTCTATCTTGATTCAAAATACACCAGAACCAGGAATGATAGCGGATATTACAGGAATGGCTGAAATGGCTAAGTTAGCAGAAGTTTTAAAATATTCTACAATAGTGGTGTCAAGTTTACCATTACTTATTATGTACCCATTTTTCCAGAAATACTTTGATAAAGGTATTATGGTTGGATCAATAAAGGGATAAAAAAGAAGGGAAGGTTTTAAAATGAAAAAGAGAAATGTAAACAAATTAATGGCAGTTTTAACAACATCAGCAATTGTATTAAGTGGTTGTGGAAGTTCTGACACGACAAGCAAAGAAATGGAAACTACAACGAATACTACATCTAGTGAATCAGTGGATATTAGCTTTCCATTAAAAGAAAAAGCAGAATTATCATTTATTACATCAGCAGAAACTGGTACAACACAAGAACCAAATGAAAGAGCTATTTTCCAAAGATTAGAAGAAGCTACAAATGTACATATTAATTGGACATGTTTTGTGTCTGATCAGTTTGCTGATAAAAAGAATCTTGCACTTGCAAATGCTAAAAACTTACCAGATGGTTTATTCGCAGCAGATATGTCAGACTATGATTTACTTCGTTATGCAAAACAAGGCATTATTATCCCTTTAGAAGATTTAATTGAAGAACACATGCCTAATTTAAAGAAGGTACTTGATGAAAATCCAGAGTATAAAGCAATGATAACAGCACCAGATGGACATATTTACGCATTCCCATGGATTGAGCAATTAGGTTCAGGAAAAGAAGCAATTCAAACAATTGGTGGCATGCCTTTCATCAATAAAAAATGGCTTGATGAGTTAGGGCTTCCAATGCCTGAAACCACAGAGGATTTAAAAGCTGCTTTAAAAGCTTTCAAAGAAAATGATATGGCTGGAGAAGGTCAGACTTTACCAATGTCATTCATTATGAATGGTGGAAACGAAGATATGGGATTCATTTTAGGGGCATTTGGAGAAGGCTATGGTGATGTTCCTGACCATATTGCAGTAAGCAATGATAAAGAAGTCATTTATACAGCGACACAAGAAGGGTATAAAGAAGGTTTAATTTGGATGCACGAACTTGTAGAAGAAGGCTTAGTTGATCCAGAAGCATATACACATGATTGGTCTACTTATGTAGCAAAAGGTAAAGCGGGTAGATATGGTCTTTGCTTTACTTGGGATGCAGCAGGTGTTGTAGATAATATGAATGATTATGTGCCACTTCCAGCATTAATAGGTCCAGATGGACAAAAGAATGCGCCACGTTCAAGCAGAAGTGATACAAGTGGATTACAAAGAGGACGCGCGGTATTAACAGGTGCATGTAAAGATACTGTATTAGCAGCTTCATGGATTGATTTAATGTATGAACCACAACAATCAGCTCAAAACAACTGGGGAACATATGGAGAAGAAGGCAATGCCAATGTTTTTGAAAAAGCAGAAGATGGAACATTAAAACACTTAGATTTATCAGGTGAATCACAATCACCATGGGAAATTCGTACAAAACAAATGGTAGGTGGGCCATTAGCTATATTAGATAGTTATTATGGAACACATGTAACATGTCCAGATGATGCGCAGTATCGTTTAGATTGGATTAAGGATGTTTATGTGGAAGATATGAATCAAGAATATGTTTTCCCTAATATCTTTATGAGTCAAGAAGATTTGGATAGTATCAATCAGTATACAGCAGATTTAGATAGCTATGTAAATCGTATGAAATCTGACTTTGTAATGAATGGTGATGTAGAAGAAAGATGGGATGAATACTTAAAGACATTAGAAGGGTATGGCTTAGACAAATACATGGATATTATGCAAGCTAATTTAGATACATATTATGAAAATCTTGGAAAATAAAAAATGCGATGGTGGAGAAAAATAGATGGAAATATCAAAGAAATTAAGTCAAGCAAGACAATATGAAAAAGAAGAAAGCCAAAAAATTGAAAGCAGTGAAAGACCAACATTCCATATGTATTCACCGATAGGATGGATTAATGACCCAAATGGATTTTCTAGTTTTAATGGAAAGTGTCATCTGTTTTTCCAATACCATCCTTATAGCACACATTGGGGACCAATGCACTGGGGACATTATACAACAACAGATTTTATTAAGTGGGAATTAGAGCCATGTGCATTGGCTCCAGATTCAGAATATGATAAGGATGGTTGTTTCTCAGGTACAGCACTAGAATGGAATGGGCAGCATGTCCTTATGTATACTGGTGTGAAAGAAGTAGTAGATGAAAATGGAGAAAAAAGTACGAGACAAACACAGTGTATTGCTTTAGGAGATGGGGTTAATTATAAAAAACTAGATAATAATCCTGTTATTGAAGCTGACAAACTTCCTGCTGGAAGCTCATTAGTTGATTTTAGAGATCCAAAGATTTGGAAGGATGAAAATGGATTTTGGTCTTTAGTGGGAAGTAAAAATGAAGATGGAAGTGGTCAGTTAGCATTGTTCCATTCTGAGAATGTAATAGATTGGGAGTTTGTAAAGATTCTTGATTATTGTAGAAATGAATACGGAAAGATGTGGGAGTGTCCGGACTTCTTTGAACTAGATGGAAAACAAGTATTAATTGTTTCACCGCAGTTTATGATGGCAGATGGAAAAGAGTTTCACAGTGGAAATAATTCAGCTTATTTTGTTGGAGAGTATGATGCAGCTAACGTAGAGTGGAAAAGAGAAATTCCGCACATGATCGATTTTGGATTAGATTTTTATGCGCCACAAACAATGCTTCATGAAGATGGAAGAAGAATCATGGTTGGTTGGCTTCAAAATTGGGATAATTACTTACTACCAGACCATTATCGCTGGAGTGGTATAATGACGGTGCCACGAGAAATCTCCCTACGAGATGGAAGAATGATTCAAAAACCAGTGAGAGAGTTAGAAAAGTATCGCAAAAACAAAGTAGCTTATTCAAACTATCAATTACCAAGTAACAAAATAGTAGAGTTAGAAGGACTTAATGGTAGATGTATGGATTTATCAGTGAATTTGTCTCAGGCAGAATGTAAGAGTTTTAGCATACACCTAGCAGCAAGTGAATCTTATGAAACAGTGATAACATATGACAAAGATAGAAATACGATTTCTGTGGACCGAACTAGATCAGGCATGTTTAAAGATTTATTATCAGAAAGAAGCATTAAACTTGAAGAAGGCATGGAGAATATGCACTTTAGAATTCTTATGGACAAAAATAGTATTGAGCTTTTTGTAAATGATGGACAATATGCGATGAGTACGCTGATTTATACACCTCTATCAGTAGATGGTGTGTTCTTTGAAACAGATGGAAATGTTGTGATGGATATTGAAAAGTTTGAAATCAGTTTAAATTAATAGTAAGTTAGATTAAATGGAATAAAAATTTGCTGCTGGATTGATACCCCCGAATGTATCAATAAGTTCAGCAGCAATTTTTATATGTATAAATAGTACGCTAAAGGAAAGGAAAGGAAATGTTAGGATGATGAGTCAATTTGATGTGATTGCATTAGGCGAATTATTAATAGATATGACAGATAACGGAATGTCAGGACAGGGGAATACCCTATTTGAAGCCAATCCAGGAGGCGCACCATGTAATGTATTGGCGATGCTGATAAAGTTAGGTCATAAGACTGGGTTTATTGGAAAAGTTGGAGATGATTTATTTGGGAGAAAATTAAAAGGTGTATTAAATGAAGTTGGCATTGATTCATCCAATCTTTGTATGGATAAAGAATGTAGAACAACCCTTGCATTTGTTGAAACTAAAAAGGATGGAGATAGAGAGTTTTCCTTCTATAGAAATCCAGGTGCCGATATGATGCTGAAAAAAGCCGACATTAATACTAAGGTATTGGAAAAGACAAAAATATTTCACTTTGGAACACTGTCTATGACGCATGAAGAAGTGAGAGAAGCGACTAAATATGCTGTGGAATATGCTAAAAAAAGTGGTGCCATTGTGTCTTTTGATCCTAATATTAGAGAACCTTTATGGGATTCAATGGAACTGGCAAGGGAACAAGTAGAATATGGACTAAGTCAATGTGATATATTAAAAATCTCAGATAACGAGATTGAATGGCTTACAGGGGAAACAGATTATAACAAGGGTGTAGAGAAAATAAAGGAAAGGTATGCGATTCCACTTATTCTTGTTTCAATGGGTAAGGAAGGAAGCCGTGCATACTATAATGATATAATGGTGGAAAAGCGAGCTTTTGTTAGAAAGGATACGATAGAAACAACGGGTGCAGGTGATACATTTATGGGTTGCGTGCTACATAAGGTGCTTATGAGTGGATTAGAAAATTTCGATGCTAAGAAATTAGAAGAGATGCTTGAGTTTGCTAATGCTGCTGCTTCTATTGTAACAACAAGAAAGGGCGCTTTACGTGTTATGCCAGAGCAAAAAGAAATACAAGAGATGATTAGGGGATAAGAAAGATAGGGATAAGTTGGAGTAAAATCTAGCTTATCTTTTTTTGTTATAAGAAATAGATATATATATGATGTTATTGATGGAATTTATATAATGGCATATTAAATTTTTGAAATATATTTATTTGAGCCCTCCCAAAACTGCAGACTGGAATAGGCATACTATCTACAATATAAATATCAGACTGGTTATATCCTAGATAGTTTCCGATTTCTTTTCTAATAGCATTTATAACAGATTCAAGGTTTCGTCTTGTTCTATTAAATCGTGTGCGATGTCCTAGATTAGGAAACAAGTCTTTAAAATTCTTGCAAATGTAGTTAAACCAAGCTTTTTCAGATGAAATACTATGAATTTCACCAACTATAGCAAGGGTTATAATTTCGCTATCTGATAACTTGGATTCCGAATAATTACGTCTAAAGCGTATATGATCAGGAATGATTTTGTGGAAAATATCATCAATAATAACATAAGAAACTAAAAAGAAATCTTTTAAAGGCTATCTCGTGGCCACATAGTATAAAAACCTAAAAAGTCCACTTGTTATAAGACAAGCTGAAATAAATCCGTATCATCGGTGAAGTAACAGCAGAAAAAGTACGTATCGTACAAGATGCTGACTGGATCTACCGTGAAGAAATCGCAAAAGCAGGCGTAGATAAAAACTTAGGTCAATATTTCGCAGCCCTTACAAATATGCGCTCAGTAGGTGTCATGGGAGACGAAAGAACCTACGACTACGCAGTAGTACTTCGTGCAGTAACAACAAGTGACTTCATGACAGCAGAATCAGCTGATCTTCCATGGGAAGTACTTGGAAAAGTTACTACTAGAATTGTAAATGAAGTTAAAGGGGTTAACCGTGTCCTATACGATTGCACAGGAAAACCACCAGCAACGATTGAGTTCGAATAAAATGTGATTTCAAAAGAACCTAGTGTTTATGAGGTTTTGAAGTTAAGTCCAATAGAAAAGGTCTTACTGAATGAATGTTCAGTAGGACCTTTTTTTCGTGCTTTGAATGGTGAATTTATTTGGGTTTTGCTCAAAAGTCTATTCTCAATGGACAACTTATCTATTATTTGGGTAACGCCATTCATCATATTCGTCCTTGGAGATTTGACCTTCACAAAGCTTAATTGCTTGCTCATATCAGGCAGTGAAGTTGTCAAAAAGCTGAGGATAGGATCGTTAAAGAGTTACATTGGTTTGATGAAATCTGGGAAGTGATTGAATAGCACATTTATGTACGTAGCCAGTTTTGAAAGAACTGTTTATAAGGGCTTGGGAAATTTCCCAACAAGAGGCATTTGTAGTACAGATGCACTGCTTGCCAGTTTGCATTTTAAGGAATTATGGAGTAGGGCGTGACACACCTCTGTTTCATACATTTAGGTAAATGATATCATGGAATAAATAGGGGGAGTGTGGTAGAATGAAAGCAAATATGAAAATTCGTGAGACGGGAGGATTAGTAGTGAATAACGGAGATTATTTTCGCCGGAAGCGGCAGGGCAATTGAACATGTATTTGAATTACTACGCAACAGGGGTTAATGATGAAGATGATAATCCTTCTATCGGACTTATTCTGTGCACAGAAAAAAATAATATTGATGTAACGAAATTGTATTGTCTGATTATCTGTTTGCTTGTATCGTGCCTGAACAATATAAACAACAAATAGAAAAATGTGTTCCGCCAAAGTTGATGTCCAAAGTGCATTATTTATCACAAAGAGGGCTTAGTTTACAGGAGTGGAACGATAAGGTTGTTGAATGTATAGGAATGATATAGCCTATTTATAGGAAACAGATACATTCAAGCTTCAATGAGTTAGAAAGCATGTGTTTATTTGAATTTGTAAAGGAGATTGGTTTTATGCAGAACATTCGTATTGTTAATATACCTGAAATGAAAGCGGTGTATTCAGGACCGCTTTCTGATGGAGAAAGATTCGAGAATTTTAATAATTGGTTTAGTGCATATCATGCATCACTGAAAAATGAATTATATCCTCGTGACTTTATGTGGTATAACGAACGTCTTGGTGTACAGGAGTGGTTCTATGCTCTCCCGGCAGGTGCAAAAGTGGAAGAATGCGGAGGATTTGAAATAGTGGATCTTCCAAGTGGACTTTTTGCGGTTGCTTCATGCATGGATGCAGATTTTGACCAAGCGGCAGATTGGCTAAATACTCGTGAGGAACTTATGAAGTGGGCAGCAGAAAGTGATAAGTTTAAGGCTTATGAAAATGGAGAAGGAAAAAAAGAAAGATACCCTATGTTTCATATAGTATCGCCAGGAGAGATGTACGCGGAGAAGATATCTATTGAGGATTTATATTTTCCAATTGAAAGAAAGTAATATAAATAAGTTTCTATTATGCAATTCCAATTTGTAGGGAATAGAAAATTTGAATTTGATGTTACAACAAAATTGTGCACAAATAGTTGCGAAAGAATTAATTAACGGAACTATACTTTAATCGAAAGGAGGAGATGATATGGATATGTTAATGAAAATGAATGTAGCACTTGACTACATTGAAAAGAATCTGACTGCGGAGATTGATTTTTCAAGTGTAGCACAACAGGCGGGGTGTTCTTCTTATAATTTTCAACGAATGTTTTCGTTTGTTACGGATGTACCACTCGCTGAGTACATACGCAGAAGACGTTTGACACAAGCAGCAGTTGAATTACAGAATTGAAACTAAAGAAGCCTTTGAAATTTTTGGGATTGAGACTATTGCATCTTTGTCAGGAGAAGAAGGATTTACAAGTCCAGCCCAACTTTGGCAAAAGTCGCATCAAAATGGTGCATACGAAAAGTTGTTTGATGCGTCCGGTGATCCGCCAAACTTTGTTGCACAGGATTTATGTAAGATTCATGGTGTAGAGAATTATAGGGATACAGAAGGAAACACTTTTCCGTATATGTTATGTTCTTTTGTGTCCGATACTTCAAAAACAGATGGTTATGTAGTGCAACATATTCCATCGCAGACCTATGCTATTTTTCCATCCCAAAAGTTCAGATGGGATGAGAATTTCGGAGAAGTCTTAGGAAATTTGCAAAAGAGATTCTATTCAGAATGGCTGCCGACAGCTAATTATGAGAGAGTTCAGGGAGCGAATTTTGAGATTTACGGAGGAGACAGAGAGTATGGTTATATTGAGTTATGGTATCCAGTGAGACAAAAATAATGTTATGGCTGTGAACGTATGGTTTTCTTTAAATAAAAATAGGGGGAATTCACTGGAATCTTTCAGTTTTGCGTAGAGATTGAAAGATGAATATTTTTCAACCAAATTATTAAAAAGTCATATTTTATTATCCCCCCCTTACATACAATGTAGAAAGCGTATTGTAGGGGATTTTTTTGAAAGGATATATAGAAGAACGTGGGATGGAGATTAGGCGATACATAAATGACAACAATACCACAGTAAGACAGGCTACGAATTATTACAACTGCAAATGAACTTGTAAAAGCTGAAACTGGAGAATTTTTAAAAAAACTGTCCGTTGAAGAATTGTATAATTATATTATCAAGACATTGGATTATGCATATTGAAGCGTGTTTAAAGATAAAAGAAAAAAGATAAAAGATAAACTGATACTGATTTTGACAGAGGCATTATGTATCAATAACAAGTAAGCTATCGTTTAATTAACGGTTACTGAAAATTAAGTAAAATATAGAATCCCCTCCCCGGGCTGTAAGGTTCGAGGAGGGGACTTTTGAATTATATTGTTGAATAGGACAATAGATATGGTATGATATAATTACGAAAGATAAAAAATATTTTGTAATATTGAAAGGAGGCGATCGGCATGAGAACTACACGCCGTGCTAAAAAAGAGATTATGAAAATGGTGGATATTAAACATTAACAGGCAGGCAAAAGTGCCTGCAGAAAGGGTACTATGCTTAAATTAAAATATTTATATGAAAATTACGATTTAGCAAGAACATGTCTTGCGTTTTATGAATATGACGAAGAAAGTCTTGATGAGATGTTATCCTATTTTAGGATTTCATCTAATGCAATTTATCCATTTCGTTTAAAAAATGATGTGAATCAGGTGTGTTTCCTAAGACTGTCCCCATCCGAAGAAAAGAAATTTATGAATGTTGTTTCGGAGATTGATTTAATTAAGTGGTTGAATGAAAAGGGATTTCCTGCAATGAAGCCGGTGGCTATGAAAACTGGGGAATTTGTCAAAGAAGTTCATACAGAATGGGGAAAATATAATGTGTCTTGTTTTGCAAGAGTGTCAGGTGATAGTCTAGAAGATACCAAAGGAACCCCTTACATTGTTAGAGGTTACGGTCAGATACTTGGTAAACTTCATTCATTGATGAAAGAATACCCAAGCACTGAAAAATACCGTAATTATAATGATTTGCTTAATGAAATTGGCGATAGGCTTAAAGAATATGATGTGCCGGAAATGGTTCGGGCAGAATATCGGGCTGTTTGCAGTGAATTAGAGCACCTTCCAATTTCTCCCCTTAATTATGGGGTTATTCATTATGATTTTGAACCAGATAATGTGTTCTATGATGCAACAGATAGTATATTCAATGTAATTGATTTTGACGATGCAATCTGTTGCTGGTATGCACTAGATATTGTAAGAGCATTGGACGCACTTGATGATGTCATTGAAGATGATAATGTGGATAATGCTGAATGTATTTTTTTGGAAGGCTATCAAAGTGAAACAGACTTAACAGATGAACAAAAACACTCATTTTTGCTTATGAGACGTTTGGTTCGTTTACAGGAATATGCTACTATTTTGCATGTATTAAGTGAACCTGTTGATGAAATGCCAGACTGGATGAATGAATTGATTAAAAAGTTGAAGCATAAGGTTAAGTATCTAGAAAATACAATGAAATAAAAAAGGAAGAACACTCTCAGGTAGAACATCAATACCCTAGCTAAATGGTACTGAATGAAAGCTGGGGGTGTTTTTTTACTGCAAAGGCGCAAATATTCCTGTATATAGAAAGAAGGAGTATGTAATGGATAAGTGCTTTATTATAGGTGGTATTTGTTTTTTGTTTGTTATTCTAAATCATCAATTCGGAGTATTAGCAATGGTTTTCAACAATATAATCCAAAATAATGATATAATTAATATAATTATTTAAAAAATTTGAAATTATAAATGTTTAAAGTGGGGTGACAGAATGCTTACAGGAGAAATTAGAAATAAGATTGACAAGATATGGGAGACTTTTTGGACAGGAGGGCTTACGAACCCTCTTGAGATGATTGAACAATTTACATATTTGCTTTTTATTAAACAACTAGATGAAGTGGAAACAGCTAAAGAAAGTGATGCGGTGATCTTAGGACTGCCTTATGAGGGCATGTTCCCACCTGATAAACAACACTTAAGATGGAGTCAATTTAAGGATAAAGAAGCAGAAGAGATGTACCACATTGTATTAAATGAGGTCTTTCCTTTTATTAAGACTTTACATCAAGATGGAGATTCAGCTTATTCAAAGTATATGGGAGATGCAATCTTCAAAGTACCTACACCATTGCTTCTTTCAAAAGTTGTAGATGGAATCAATGGACTAGATATGAAAGATAGAGATACAAAGGGAGATATTTATGAGTATCTACTTTCTAAAGTGGCGACATCAGGAACGAATGGTCAATTTAGAACCCCAAGACATATTATTAAGATGATGGTTGAACTGATGAAACCCACACCAACAGATGCTATTATTGACCCTGCAATGGGAAGTGCAGGATTCTTAGTAGCGGCTAGTGAATATCTAAGAGATAATCACAGTGACCTATTCTTAAATGCAGGTCTTAAACAACACTATAACAATGATATGTTCTATGGCTTTGATATGGATAGAACCATGCTTCGTATTGGGGCAATGAATATGTTACTTCATGGTGTAGATAATCCTAATATCGAGTACAGAGATAGCCTATCGGAGAACAACAAAGATATGGAGAAGTACACATTAGTACTTGCGAACCCACCCTTTAAAGGATCATTAGATTATGAATCCGTAAGAGCAGACCTTTTGAAAGTCACTAAGACAAAGAAGACAGAGCTTTTATTCTTAGCACTTATCTTAAAGGTACTTAAGATAGGTGGTAGAAGTGCAACGATTGTTCCAGATGGGGTACTTTTTGGAAGTAGTAATGCTCATAAAGACATTAGAAAAGAGATTGTGGATAATAATAAGCTAGAAGCAATCATCTCTATGCCAAGTGGTGTATTTAAACCCTATGCAGGAGTTAGTACAGCTATCCTGATCTTTACTAAGACTGGAGCAGGTGGAACGGATAAAGTTTGGTTCTATGATATGAAAGCTGATGGCTATTCATTGGATGATAAGAGACAATCTATTGAGGAAAATGATATTCCAGATATTATTGAGCGTTTTAATCATTTAGAAGAAGAGCAAGATAGAAAACGTACTGAACAAAGCTTCTTTGTAGATGTACAGGAGATTAGAGAGAATGGCTATGACCTTTCAATTAATAAGTATAAAGAGATTGAGTATGAAGAAGTAGAGTATGCTCATCCAAAAGAGATTCTTGCCAATATTAAGAAGCTCGAAGCGGAAGTAAATGCAGGGATTGAAGAGCTTGCAGCGATGTTGGAGGAGTA
>SVDC01000037.1 GCA_015058045.1 Cellulosilyticum sp. | reverse complement strand
CTGTAAGTGTAGTAATACATTCAGGTGACCAATACTAACGGTTCGAGGGTTTGACCTAAAAAAATGGCTAAAAGCCATAAACGGTTAAATAAAGATTATGTTTAGTTTTGGAAGTACAAAAAAAGGTGTTGACATGAGTCAACATTTATAGTATACTTCAAAAGTACTCGAAAGAGACAAATATTCCTCGATAGCTCAGCGGCAGAGCATTCGGCTGTTAACCGAAGGGTCGTAGGTTCGAACCCTACTCGGGGAGTTAAAACAACATACAGTTGTTAAGGCCCATTGGTCAAGCGGTTAAGACATCGCCCTTTCACGGCGGTAACACGGGTTCGATTCCCGTATGGGTCATATGGCGGCATAGCCAAGTGGTAAGGCAGAGGTCTGCAACACCTTCATCACCAGTTCAAATCTGGTTGCCGCCTTTATAAGAATATAAATATTCTTATAAGCATATAATACATTAATAAAGTATTCCTCGATAGCTCAGCGGCAGAGCATCCGGCTGTTAACCGGAGGGTCGTAGGTTCGAACCCTACTCGGGGAGTTTTTTATTGCTTACAATATAAAAATGATAAGTCATGTGATTTATATGGTAAGCATATAATAAAATAGATGGCGGCATAGCCAAGTGGTAAGGCAGAGGTCTGCAACACCTTCATCACCAGTTCAAATCTGGTTGCCGCCTTTACGAAAAGCCTAAGTTCATTAGATGGACTTAGGCTTTTATTTTTATAATGTATCCACCATTTTGATGTTTTCAGAATTATGCTATAGTAATATTAGATAAGTAGATATTGGTTTGACAAGACTTTATAAACAGGGAGAAGCTTTGCGATGAATAGAAATAAAAAGATTACTATATTAATAGGCTGTTTTTTTGTTTGTTTAGTTTGGTTTTGGAATCAACATAAAGATATTAATACTGTATTAAGGAGAATAGATTACCCATTTGAAGTTGGAGAAGTTGTTTGTATAGAAGAAATTGAAAAAAATACTACTATGGTGATATATACTAATAAGAGAGACATACACAAATTACAAAATGTGATTATACGAAAAAAAGGTTTATTTTATAATGATATATATTTAAGTGGTTCTTTAAAAATATTACAGCCAACTGAGTTAAAAAGTGGAAGTCGGAGAACAGGGATGCTAGTTTTTTGGTATGATAAAAGTGATAAATATATTTTAATGTGTGTTTCTTATGATAAAGATGTAAAGACAATAAAACATAAAGATCAAATCTTAATATCTACTCAATTTAAAGGATATAACATTTTTTGGGGGCTTGGAAATGGTAGATATGAAGATTATAAACTCTATGACAAAGAGGAAAATGAATTAGAAAGCATCAAACCATAAATAAAATGACAAGATCTGGGGGGCAAAATAGACTATTTATTATAGGTGTGATATTGCCACTTAATGTAAAAGATAACATGGGTATCAGTATATGAAAAAGAATAGGGTTTTAAACTGAATATTTAATCTTTAATTTAAGGGCTTTACAACTTAATTTATATATGATATTTTAATGAAGTATTCCTCGATAGCTCAGCGGCAGAGCATCCGGCTGTTAACCGGAGGGTCGTAGGTTCGAACCCTACTCGGGGAGTTTTTTATTGCTTACAATATAAAAATGATAAGTCATGTGATTTATATGGTAAGCATATAATAAAATAGATGGCGGCATAGCCAAGTGGTAAGGCAGAGGTCTGCAACACCTTCATCACCAGTTCAAATCTGGTTGCCGCCTTAATTAAAAAAGTCCTAAGTTCAAGAAATCTTGAATTTAGGACTTTTTGTTATATCTAAAATAAATCTTACTGTAACTTATTCCGTAAAAAGTGCATCTTAGCCTCAAAAAGTAGAAGGTTTAAATGGAACTTCTTAGAATAGATTTATAAAGAAAAAGAATTTAAGAAGGGGAGACAGCAATGAGAATTAAAAAGAAGAGTATAGTTAAAGGTATTTTAATAGCGCTATTGGTCATGGTTATTGGGTCTATAGGTATATTCAGTTATATATTAGGTAAAAGCATAGGCGGTGGAATGTTACAAGCGGAATCAGAAGCAGACACTAGAACGAATAGTATCAAGCAACTGGAGGCATGGGGATATGATTGGGTAGCATTTGAAACACAATATCTGCCTGAAGAGGTAGAACTAATAGCAAGTGATGGGCAAAAGATTCCAGGGTATTACTATACGATGAATGGAGATAAGTATAAAGATACAGCCTTGTTAGTGCATGGAATGGGCGGCGAAGCATTGTGTATGGCACCAATAACCCAGATGTATTTACAACAAGATATGAATGTGTTTGTGGTAGATAGAAGAGGTACAGGAAAAGTAAAAGATGGACAGCTTACATACGGATATGATGAAAAGAAGGATTTAGAAGCTTGTGTAGAGTATTTAAGGGCTAAAATGGGAGATAGAAAGCTTATTATACATGGTCAATCATTAGGTGGAACAGTAGTAGGAGTTTATGCAGAAACAGAACATGCTAAAAAACAGGTAGATGGATTTATTTTAGAATGCCCTATGAAAAGTCTGCGACATATGTTATTAATGGTATGGCAGCCTGAATCTAAGATTATAGAAGATTATGGTGTGGCATGTGGTAGTCTTTACTTAAAAGTTAAAGAAGGCTTTACTTTTCAAGATATTGATTTAATAGAAGGTCAGCATAAAAATCAAATCGCTACACTTGTAATAGGGGCTACTAAGGATGAGTTATGCACACCAGCAGAAAGTGAGGCGATTTTCAATCAAATAGGAACTCAAAATAAAAAATATTGTATTTTAGATAGTGAACATGTTGAGGGGTATTTGGATCATCCAGATGAATATACAAAAAATATTATGGCATTTATAAAGGATATTTAAAAGGTATTGAATCTCTCCTTGCATGTATTAAGATAAAATAAAAGCACCTATGTGAGGAGGGATAAAGTGAGATTAAAGATAGTAGAGGCATGTAAGGAAAGTGAAGAACGTGTTGAAATCTATTGTAAGCAACAGACCTCTTTAGTAAAAAGTATTATACAACTTGTAAAAGGTAATCAGCCGGATTTAATAGGTACATATAATGAAGAAAAACAAATTATAGATATAGAAAAAGTATACTATTTTGAGGCTGTAGAAAAGAAATGTTTTGCATATTTAGAAAAAAAGGTTTTAGAAGTAAGTTATACGTTAGCTCAAATAGAAGAGGATTTAAAGGAGTATGGGTTTATTCGAATTAATAAGTCGAGTATCGTTTGTATTTACAAAATAGAGAAATTAAGATGTGCTGTTAATATGCGTGTGATTGTCGTATTAGATAATGGGGAAGAACTGGTGATTAGTAGACATTATAAAAAGACTTTTGAAGCCTATCTAAAGAGCAAAAGGGGGCTTAAGTAAAATGAAAAAAAGAAGCTTAAAAGACATAGGACTAGATATTTGTGTATCTTATACATTTATTTCAATAGGTATCCATCTATGGGAGATGTTTAGCGGATACGGTACATTAAAGGGGCATATGAAGGTATTTAGCATGTTCTTTTGTACAATAGTAGCCGTTCTTATTTTATCGCTTTATCAAATGTTAGAAGATTGGCCACCGCTTATACTCATTATTTTTCAATATGTTTTAGCTATGGCGATTATACTAGGAACACTTTATTTGCTAAATCCAATCTTAGAAGTTGCACCAGGAGGATACCAAGACATGTGGCGTTCCTTTACAATTATCTATGTTATTGGAGCGGCTGTTTATTATATTGAGATTTATTTATCTATAAAAAGACAAAATAAATGGTTAAAGGATGCAAAACAATCTAAAGTGTAGAGGTAACAAAGAAAATGACTTGGAGTAGCACGGAATTTAGATTATAATGAGATATAAAATACATGTTAAAATGTATAAATGTATTGAAAATTGGGAATAAGTTACAAGGAGGGTGCATGATGAATTATCAAGTTGGAGATGTAGTGCAAATGAA
Source organism: Cellulosilyticum sp. (assembly GCA_015058045.1). GTDB lineage: Bacteria > Bacillota > Clostridia > Lachnospirales > Cellulosilyticaceae > Cellulosilyticum. The sequence continues at coordinate 34,688 of SVDC01000037.1, read as the reverse complement.
GAAGCCGCATCCATGTGGAACAAATGAATGGGAAGTGCTTCGCGTGGGAGCGGACTTCAAATTGCGCTGTATTGCTTGTAAACACTTAATTATGATTCCTCGTGAAAAATTTGAGAAGAGTGTAAAGAAGGTACTCCGCAGAGCAGAAGCGGAATAAATAATCACTACAAGAGTGCTTAGTAGGTGTGCTGACTTTAACCAAGGAGAGAGGCGTAAAGTATGAATAAGGTCATTTTAATGGGACGCTTAGTAAAAGATCCCGAGATACGTTATTCAAAATCAGAGACACCTATTGCAATTGCCCAGTATATATTAGCAGTTAGAAAAAACTATGTTCGAGAAAATGAAGCAGATGCAGAATTTATTAATATAGTTGCATTTGGTAAAAATGCTGACTTTGTAGCTAAGTATTTTTCAAAGGGTAGTAGGATTATTGTAGAAGGTAAATTACATCAAGATGCTTGGGAAGATGCGGAGCATAAAAGACACTGGAAATATGAAGTTATAGTGGAACATCAGTATTTTGCAGAGGGACATAATAAAAGAAATGATATTGAGATTCAATCGGATGAAGAGATTCAGTCCATTGAAGGTGAGATTGCAGCTGGAGAAGCAAAAATGTAATCCATATTAGTTGATGATTTACCATTTAATATATACCTAACAAAGAAGAAAGGACTCAAAGAAACAGGTTGATAGAGTAGAGTCAAACAGGTAGATAAAGAAAATTATAAAATAATCTCTTTTAGATTTAATTCCTAAAAGAGATTATTTTATCGATTTATAGGAAAATAATAAAGGTAAATTGGGAAAAAATACAAGTTTTTTTGATAAAAATAATGACTAAAAGACTTGTGTTTTAGTGGCTTGTATGATAAAATTATATACTGTAACAAATAATCCTTGCTCTATGAATTAGCATAGGGCCTAAGTCCAGAAGGAGGTGCAAGTAATGAGAAATTACGAATTATCAGTTGTGTTATTCTCAACATTAAGCGAAGAAGAAAAAGTAGCTACTCTTGAAAAAGTGAAAGAACTTATCACACGTTTTGGTGGAGAAATCACAAACGTAGACGATTGGGGCAAAAGAAAACTTGCTTATGAAATCGAAAAACAAAGAGAAGGGTTCTACTACTTTATTCAATTCCAAGCTGAAGCAAGTACTCCAGCTGAAATTGAAAGCAGAGTTCGTATTATGGAACCAGTTCTTCGTTATTTAATCGTATCTCTTGAAGATAAATAATAATTACCTGAAGAAAGGGGTCAGATTATGAATAAAGCTATATTAATGGGACGATTAACAAGAGACCCTGAAGTACGTTATTCACAATCAGCCAATCCTGTTGCAGTTGCAAGATATGGACTTGCTGTGAGAAGAAGTTTTGTAAAGCCTGGTGAACAGGATGTTGACTTTTTTAATATCGTTGCATTCGGTAAAGCCGGTGAATTTGCAGAAAAGTATTTCAAAAAAGGCCAGATGGTGGCAGTTGTTGGTAGACTTCAAGTAAATACTTGGGAAGATCAACAAAAAGTAAAACACACATCAGTAGATGTAGTGGTGGAAGAACAGCACTTTGCAGAAAGCAGATCTTCATTTGAAGCCCGTGGTCCTATGGATGCACCAAATAGTGCTCCAACACCAAGTCCTTCTTCAGGAAATTCAGCAAGTGGGTTTACACCTACTAACTTTGATGAAGATGACGATTTACCATTTTAATGAATGTATTTAATCATTAATAAAAGGAGGGAAAACACAATGGCAATGCAAAAAAGACATAACCGTAGAAGACGTAAAATCAACCAATTTGCTGGTGATAATATCAAAAAAATCAATTACAAAGATATTAATACTTTAAAGAAATTCATCTCTGAAAGAGGTAAAATTCTTCCAAGAAGAATCACTGGTAACTCAGCTAAAGCACAACGTAAACTTACAGTTGCTATTAAACGTGCAAGACATATTGCACTTTTACCATATACACAAGACTAATTTATTGAACGTTTTAAACTTATAGAGAGAAATAAGCACACACCAATATGCACACACCACTGCCATGGCAGTGGTTTTTTTTTATTTCTTTAATAGTTCAATCACTTTATGGCTTTTTTGTTTTTTCTGTGATTTCATTGACTGCAAATTTTATAACGGTGATTGATTTAAATATTTTATAATTAAAGGTATGTTATTTGTACTTTCATAGTTGCTTATAAGATGAGTTAGGATAGGTAAAATAAATTTTTAAAACTTTTAAAAGTAAAAAAACTACGATTTAATCTTAAAATATGTATTCATTCTAGGTTAATTGGATGGGGAAGGACTAGAATTAAAAGTGTAGTATATGGTATAATGATACAACGTCAAATGATAGTGACTAAGTAATGTAAAGGAGGCACATTTTGATGGAAGAAGATAAGAAAAATGTAATTAAGCTCATTGGGATTATGCTTATTTATATTTTACTTAGTGCACTAGGAGTATTTGGTCAAATGGGTGTTGTACTATTTCCAATAGTAGGTTTGCCATTTGCTTTATATTGCATGAAGAATACTGTATCTAAGAAGTTACATGTTCTTTTTCATGTAGTAGTAAGTATAGCCATTTATTTAGTGATGCACAGTATATTAGGGGTACTCATTTATTTAGTAAGTGTAGTGATCCCAGCATATGTTATTTTGTTTTTATATAAACAAGAGCTTGCTCTACCTAACATAATGATGTATGGTGGATTGATTTTATCAGCAGTCGTTTTTGTTTATTTTGCATTAATGAAAAATCTAGGCCTCGATTTTGAAGCTCAGTTTGCAGCAATGTTAGATTCAATGAATCAGGAATTTGCTGTAGCATTAGATCAACTCGGTAAGATGGGAAATGTATCAGGTGTAAGCGCAGCAGAACTTCAGACTTCCATTGTTCAACTAAAGGAAATGATGAGCGCAAGTTTAAATCTCTTAAAAAGTTTCTATCCAGCCATTGTTGTTTCTCAGATTGTGATGTGTTTTGTTATCACATTGCTTATCTTAAATCCATTAGTAAGACGTAAGAATAAGGCATTACCTTATACAAAACAAATATTTGAATTCCGTCTTTCTAAAATGGCAGTATTGTTATTAGTATTAAGTATGTTGTTATCAGATGTGAATACAACTTCTTCAGGCGCTATTTTAGTCTTAGCATTGAATTTAATGAGTTTTTTAGCTAATTTATTTGAAATAGTAGGGGCACTAAGTTTTATTGCTCTATTAAGCCGTACAGGGCTTAATGGAGGGGTTAAGGTTTTAGGTTATGTAGTGATTGTCATGTTATTTATGATTTCACCATACTTATTGATGTTCTTTGGATGTCTTGATGCGATATTTAACTATAGAAAAGTTAGTATTGTGGTTTAGATGAGGAAGGAAATTAAAATGAAAATACATTCAAAAAAAAGATTTTCTTATACCATAATCCTCTTAAGATGCTGTCAAATACTATTAATAATAGGCATGATCATTCAGTGTATGAAACTTTTTTCAACATCGGAGGCAATTGTAGAGTTAGGAATCTACTTTGCTATATTACTGGTAAGTATTATATGGGAAAGACAGATTATGCACTTTATTAAACAAGAGGTAGCACATGAAGTGGAAAATATTACAACTATTAAAGATAGTATGTTTTCCAATGTAGTCTTACCTGTTGTAGTGATTGAAGAAGTAGGCAATATTAGATGGTGCAATAAAGCTTTCCAAATACTTCTTAAAGAGAAAAATATTATAGATAAGAATATCAAAACACTTCTGCCTGATTTAAAAAGTGGCGAGTGGATATTAGAAAAACAACACACTCAAAAGAAAATAGTAATAGGTGGTAAAACTTACCAAGTGATGCTGGAAGCCTTTACACGTGAAAATCAATCAGTACAGTATGCTTTTTATTTTGTAGATTGTACAGAAAATGAAAAGCTTAAATTGCAGATTGAGGATGAGAAAACCATTATAGGGTATTTATGTATCGATAACATTGATGAGATTACCCATAGTATCGAAGAGGTAAGACGACCTATGCTTCTTGCTATTATAGACCGTAAGATTAATCTTTGGTTTAAAGAACGAGAAGTTGTAGTGGCACGTATAGAACGTGATAAATATATGCTAGTTTTAAGTTGTAGAGAGCTTAAGAAAATGGAAGAAACGAAATTTGATATTTTAGATCAAGTACGTAATATTCAGGTGGGAAATGAATTACCCATTACAATTAGTATTGGGATAGGAAACAACTTAAGTGGGCTTGCAAGCTCCAGGGAAGATGCGAGAATTGCTTTTGATTTAGCACAGGGACGCGGTGGAGACCAAGCCATTATTAAATATAATGATAAGTATACTTTTTATGGTGGAAAGACAAAAGAAGTAGAAAAGAGTGCAAGAGTTAAGGTAAGAATTAAAGCTTATGCTTTTAAGGAATTACTTCATGAGGCAGATCAAGTCATTATTATGGGGCATAAAAATATAGACATGGATTGTTTAGGCGCTGCGATGGGGGTTTACCGTGGAGCAGCTATATTTGGTAAAAAAGCACAGATTGTTTTACGAGAACCAACCTTTGCAATCAAAGGTTTATATGATAGAATAGTTGCTTCAAAAGAATATGATGACTTATTTATTGAACCAGAAGAAGCTGAAAGAATTATGACTAAGGATACACTTTTAGTTATTGTAGATACCCAAAGAAGAAGTTATCTTGAGGAACCAGAGCTTCTAGAAATCAGTGAAAAAGTAGTCGTATTTGATCATCATAGAAAGAGTACAGATTATATTGAAGATGCAGTACTTACTTATTCAGAACCATTTATTTCATCTACTTGTGAAATGATTGCAGAGATTCTGAATTACTTAAGTGATAAGATTAAGTTAAATCCTATTGAGGCAGATGCCTTACTAGCAGGTATTACAATAGATACAAAGAACTTTGTATTTAAAGCAGGTGTTAGAACCTTTGAAGCAGCTGCTTTCTTAAGAAGAAGTGGTGCGGATAGTACAAGAGTAAGAATGCTTTTCCAAAATGATATGGGTACTTATAGGGCAAGAGCAAAAGCAATTCAGATGACAGAGGTATGGCATGATGATTTTGCTGTTTCAGTAGTAAGTGGAGAAGTACAACACATTACTATTATTGCAGCACAAGTTGCTGATGAGCTTTTAAATATTAAGGGGATTAAAGCTTCTTTTGTTCTCTCAGAAGTGGATGATTGTATCTTTATTAGTGCAAGAGCATTAGGAGATACCAATGTACAACGTATCATGGAACTTTTAGGTGGAGGTGGGCATTTAGGAATTGCAGGTGCTCAACTTAAAGATGTTACAATTGATATGGCAAAGCAAAAATTAAAAGAGGCGATAGCCCTTTATTTTGAGGAAGGAGAATCAAAATGAAAGTAATTTTAACACAAGATGTAAAAAAAGTAGGTAAAAAAGGGGATATTTTAGAAGTTAAAGATGGTTATGCACGTAATGCTTTATTCCCAAAAGGTTTAGCTATTGAAGCGAATGCTGTAAATCTTAATAATAGAAAATTAGAGCAAAAAGCTGAAGATAAACGTAAACAACAAGAATTAGATGAAGCAAATCAAATTGCTGAAAAAATCAATGATAAAGAAATTAAATTAACTGTAAAAACTGGTGAAGGTGGAAAAGTATTTGGTTCTGTTACTTCAAAAGAAATTGCAGAAGAAATCCAAAAACAATTTGGTGTAAAAATTGATAAGAAAAAAATCCAATTAAAAGATGCCATCAAAGGTTTAGGTGGACAAAAAGTAACTGTAAAATTACACCCAAGTGTATCAGCAACAGTTTCTGTTTTAGTAGTTGGTGCATAAGAATAGATAGACTTTATTGAAATGTATAGGTTACCATATGTAGAGTGCAAATCTCTACAGGAAATCTATACATTTCAATCTATAAAGAAACAATTGGCAAAGGGAGGGAAAAGTCTATGGAAGAAATACAAAATATGAGAATTCCTCCGCATAGTATAGAAGCTGAACAATCTGTTTTAGGATCGATGATTATGGATCATGATGCAGTTATTGTAGCCAGTGAGATATTAATAGCTAGTGATTTCTATAGACCGGATCATGGGCAAATTTTTGCAGCTATTATGGAGCTTTATACAACAGGTAATCCTATTGACCTCATTACTATTCAAGATAAACTTGTGCAAAAGGGTGTTTTAGAGCAAGTAGGAGGACTAGCTTATCTAGCAGATCTTGCTAGTTCAGTACCAACTTCAGCCCATATTAAGCAATATGCAAAAATCGTACAAGAGAAGTCTACACTAAGAAGGCTCATAAAAGTTAGTTCAGATATTACTGCAAAGAGTTTTGATGGCGATGAGCCTCTAGATAATATTATGAACTTTGCGGAGAAATCTATATTTGATGTATTACAAAATAAAAAGACAGAAGACTTCACAGGGATAGATGAAATTGTCTTAACCTCTATTGAGAAGATTGAGGAAGCGCATAAAAGTAAAGGTGGTATTACGGGGGTTGAGACAGGGTTTATTGACCTAGATCAACGTACAGCGGGACTTCAACCATCAGACCTTATTTTAGTAGCTGCAAGACCTTCTATGGGTAAAACAGCTTTTTCACTTAATATCATTCAAACAGCTGGTATTAAGAATAAAAAAAGTGTTGCAGTATTTAGTCTGGAAATGTCTAAGGATCAACTTGTAAGCCGTATGCTTTGTGCAGAGGCTATGATTGATTCACAAAAGGCACGTACAGGAATGCTAGAAAAAGATGATTGGGACAGAATTGCACAAAGTATTCCTAATATCACCAATTCGCGAATTTATATTGATGACACACCTGGTATTAATGTAATGGATATGCGTGCAAAGTGTAGAAGATTAAAAATGGAAAAAGGTCTTGATCTCATCATGATTGACTACTTACAACTTATGAGTGGTGTAGGTGATGGTAGTTCAAGACAACAAGAGATTTCAGATATCTCGCGTTCACTTAAGGCATTAGCAAGGGAAATGAATGCTCCTGTGATTGCCTTGTCACAGCTCTCACGTGCTTGTGAACAAAGACAAGACCACAGACCAATGTTATCCGATTTACGTGAATCGGGGGCGATTGAGCAAGATGCCGACGTGGTAATGTTCTTATATAGAGATGAATACTATCACCCAGATACTGAAAAGAAAAATGTAGGTGAAGTTATTATTGCTAAACAAAGAAATGGCCCAACAGGAACTGTAGAACTTGTTTGGTTAGGGCAATATACGAAGTTCGCTAACATGCAACATTAGATGAAGATATAAAGAAGAGATACAAAGGATAGATTCACGAGATTTAAGTGGATTTATCCTTTTTTATTGAAATTATTGAGGATAATAGGATAAAACTAGTAATTGGAATAATAAAATTATGAATTATATCAAAATAAAATATATTATTGAAATTATGGTAATTTATGGTATAATCATTATAAAAGCTACAAATGATGGGGTGAGATATGTGCAGGATAAAGACTATTTAACAGTCAAAGATGTAGCAGAGATGCTAGATACAGAAGCTTATGTACTTAGATTTTACGAGAAAGAGCTAAAGTTGGAGATTAAGCGTAACAGTAAGGGACATAGGGTATATACCCTAGAAGATGTAGACATATTCCGTAAAATTCAGGAAATGAGAGAGAAAGGATTACAGCTTAAGGCTATTGAAAACATTATGCATGATAGTAATGAAGAAATAAAGGATACATATGAGCAGCTTAGTAGTATAAGTCTGGCACCAATGGCACCAACAAAAGTGGTAGAAACAACCCAGTTAGCAGAAGTGGATATAACTGATATGGAAGATGAGAAAGTTAAACAATTTTCTTATTTAATGAAAGAAATGATGAAGCAAGCCTTAGTAGAGTGCCATGAGCAATCTAAAGAGGAACTGAAAGAGGAAATTAAACAGGAAGTTTCTACAGCAGTAGAAGAAAAGGTTATGGAAATTCAGGAAGCTCAGGATGCTAAGAATGAAGAATATTATAGAAAATTAGATGAGACTATGAGAGAAGTACAGCGTATGAGGAAAGAATTGAGCGAAGTAAAAGAGGATGCTCCTAAGAAAGAAAAAGCATCATTATTTAGTAGGCTTTTTAAAGGTAAAAATGAAAATGAATCGGTACATATATAAAAAAGCGTATCTTATTATAGATACGCTTTTTTATATATGCTTAATTATCCAATAATTGGAAGATTGTATTTTTTAAAGATATCTACAGCAGCATTAGTTTCTTCTACAGAAGGTTCTTTAGTGTCTGCTAAAGTATACTCATAACCTAATTGTTCCCATTTATATTCGCCCATTTTATGGAATGGTAAAATATCAATACGTTCTAAATTAGTAAGCGTTGATAAAAATTGCGCTAAGTGTTCAATATCCTCATGATTATCTGTTAAGTTAGGTACAAACACATAGCGAATCCAAATTGGAATACCACGCTCTTCTAGATGCTTAGCAAAAGCAAGGGTACGATCAAGTTCTACACCTGTTAAGGATTTAAAAACATCTTTATTAAATGATTTAATATCTAATAGAACAAGGTCTGTATAATCTAATATTGGATCAGCTACTTTAAGATCTACATATCCAGAACTATCTATAGTGGTATGAAGGCCTTCTTCTTTACATTTCATTAAAAGATCTTTTAAGAAGTCTGCTTGAACGAAAGGTTCACCACCACTTACAGTAACACCACCATGAGAAGCATTCATAAAGCTTTTGTATTTAACAATATCTTCAATAAGTTCCTCGGTAGTTGTTTCTTTTCCGTCATTTAATTTCCAAGTATCAGGATTGTGACAGTATTTACATCTTAGAGGGCATCCCTGTGTAAATACGATATAACGAAGTCCTGGTCCATCTACAGCACCGCATGTTTCAATTGAGTGAATTCTACCTTTCATGCCTAGTCCCCCTAAAAAATATTTATATAGTAAGATAAAAAACTACCTTATTATTATATAGGATAAATAAAGAGGATGTAAACATCCTCTTTATTAGAATTGCGTATTCGCATGATGCAATTTCAAAACAGAACCTACATCATCTATATTTTAAGATTTAGAAATGTTCGTGGAATGTTCTATTGATTACATCAAGTTGTTGCTCTCTTGTTAAACGGATGAAACGAACAGCGTATCCAGACACACGGATTGTAAGTTGTGGATATTTTTCTGGATGATCCATAGCATCAAGTAATGTTTCACGTTGCATAACGTTAACATTTACATGGTGTGGATCTTGAACAAAGTATCCATCAAGAAGACCGCAGAGGTTAGAGATACGTTCTTCTTCAGTTTTACCAAGAGCACTTGGTATGATTGAGAATGTATTAGAGATACCATCTAATGAATCTCTAAATGGAAGTTTAGCAACTGAAGAAAGTGCAGCTACAGCACCTTTTACGTCTCTACCGTGCATTGGGTTAGCACCTGGAGCAAGAGGTTGACCAGATTTACGTCCATCAGGAGTGTTACCTGTTTTCTTACCATATACAACATTTGATGTAATAGTTAAGATTGATGTTGTTGGAATTGAATCTCTGTATGTATGATGTTTTCTAATTTTATTCATGAAGTTTTGAACAAGTTCAACACCTAAACTATCAACACGGTCATCATTATTACCGTATGCTGGGTATTCTCCTTCAATTTCGTAATCTGTTACAAGACCAGTTTCGTCTCTAACAGCTTTAACTTTAGCGTATTTAATAGCTGAAAGTGAGTCTACTACTACTGAGAAACCAGCAATACCTGTAGCAAATGTTCTTTCTACATCTGTATCATGTAAAGCCATTTCAAGTGATTCATAGTGATATTTATCATGCATGAAGTGAATTACATTTAATGTATCAACGTAAACTTTTGCAAGCCAATCCATCATATCATTGAATTTAGCCATTACTTCATCATAGTCAAGATATTCTGATGTGATTGGTTGATATTTTGGTCCAATTTGTTCACCAGTTATTTCATCACGACCACCGTTGATAGCGTAAAGTAAAGTTTTAGCAAGGTTAGCACGAGCACCGAAGAATTGCATTTCTTTACCGACTTTCATAGCAGATACACAACAAGCGATTGTGTAGTCATCACCATAGTGATATCTCATTAAATCATCATTTTCATATTGGATAGATGATGTTTTGATTGATGTATCAGCACAGAACTTTTTGAAGTTTTCTGGAAGTCTTGGAGACCAAAGGATTGTTAAGTTTGGTTCTGGAGAAGGTCCAAGGTTAGATAATGTATGAAGTACACGGTAAGATGTTTTTGTAACCATGTGACGACCATCAATACCAAGTCCACCAATTGCTTCAGATACCCAAGCAGGGTCACCAGAGAATAATTCATTGTATTCTGGAATACGAAGGAAACGAACCATACGAAGCTTCATGATGAAGTGGTCTATGAATTCTTGGATTTGCTCTTCTGTGTATTTACCAGCTTTAATATCTCTTTCAGCATAGATATCAAGGAATGTTGTGTTACGTCCTATTGACATAGCAGCTCCATCTTGTTGTTTTACAGCACCAAGGTAACCGAAGTATAACCATTGGATTGCTTCTTTAATATCACTAGCTGGTTTAGAAATATCATAGCCATATTTAGCAGCCATTTTCTTAAGGTCTTGAAGTGCAATGATTTGCTCAGCAATTTCTTCACGTTGACGAACAACTTGTTCTGTCATTGGAGATACTTCTAATTGTTCTTTGTCTTTAGTTTTTTCTTCTACTAAGAAGTCAATACCATATAAAGCAATACGACGGTAGTCACCAACGATACGTCCACGACCATAAGCATCTGGAAGACCAGTGATGATGTGACTATGACGACAAGCTCTCATTTCTTTTGTATAAGCTTGGAATACAGCTGTATTGTGTGTTTTGTGGTACTTTGTAAAGATTTCTTTTGTTTGTGGATCTAATTCATAGCCGTAAGAATTAAGTGCTAATTCTACAGTACGGATACCGCCGTTTGGCATAATATTTCTTTTTAAAGGTTTATCTGATTGAAGTCCAACGATTGTTTCAAGATCTTTATTTAAATAACCAGCATCGTGAGATGTAAGAGATGAAGGGACTTTTGTTTCAGCATCTAAGATACCATTTTTAAGTTCTTCATCCATAAGTTCACGAACTTGACCCCATAATTGCGTAGTAGCGTCTGTTGGTCCTACTAAGAAAGAGTCATCACCATCATATGGTGTGTAGTTTCTTTGAATGAAATCTCTTGTGTTGATTTCTTTTGACCAAATACCAGTTTTAAAACCATTCCATTGTTCAAACATGAATAATCATCCTCCTAGAAATAATAAAGAAAACTATACTAATAATTAATCTGAAAAAGTCGTCAATCAATTAAAAAACGACTTTATTACAAAAACATTATACAATGTATACTGTATACAGGTCAAGAATTTATTAAATAATAATATTAATAATAATTTATTAAAAATAAAATAAAAATTAGACATATATAAGCATAATAATAAAGTGTAGGAGGATTTAAGATGATAATGAATATAGATTTGAATTTATAGCATAATAAACCATTATAATAGGAAGAAAAGCAGTATAAAAGAAAGTTGTCTAGATAATATCATCTAAGCATATAAGCTAGTATAAGACATAGAAATTAGCTTATTAAACCTCTTTACACAAATTATCATCTCATTTATACTTAATGAATAAGATGTATTAAAGAAAGCAGAACTTTTAGAAAGGATGTGAGGTCGATGAAGATAGAGAAGATTAGCGATACGCAAATCAAGGTAACCCTGAATCACTCAGATCTTATGGATAGGGATCTTAAGCTTAGTGAGCTAGCTTATGGTTCTCAAAAAGCACAAGCTCTTTTTAAAGATATGATGGCAAAGGCAAATGAGGAATTTGGATTTGAAACAGATAATGTACCTTTAATGATTGAGGCAGTTCCTCTTTCAACAGATAGTATTATGATTGTTGTGACGAAAGTGGATGATCCACTTCAAATAGAGCAAAAATTAGAAACTATAGGAGAAAGACCTACACATCGTACCTTTAAAGAGCCAGAAGAAGATCGTTTAACAGATCTTGCATTAATGGGTAAGGATATTGCAGACGCCGTAACAAATGAGCCTGTCAATGAGGATATTGCATTAACTTATTTATTTAATGATTTTGATAATGTATGTATGGCGGCACACCGTGTACAACCTATGTTTGTAGGAGATAATTCATTATATAAATATAATGATAAATATTTCTTAATCATGGGTAAAAATAAGAAGGCTATCAGTGATTTAGAGGGCATTGTAGGGGTACTTGATGAATTTGGTAGTAGATGCCCAAGTTCAGGGTTAAATGAGTTTTTCTTAAAAGAACATGGTAAATTAATGATTGATTTACATGCAGTAGATGTTTTAGCTAAATATTTATAAAGGAAAAATACTATATAGTTGGCGTAAGCCCTATATAGTATTTTTTTTATAGCAAGTAAATTGGTTTTAGTTTGTATAAGACTCTATTATGTCCTGCTGTAAGATATATAGAAGAAACAGGTATAATATGAGATTCATTAAGATGAAGTTCGTATTATACCTGCACTGTGTAGTATTTATGAGTTATTTTACAAAAAGAGTGAGTTACTTTGAAAATTATGATCTTGCTTTGAAAGATTCACAATCTGTACATTCTACTTGAGTAGGGTTAGTTTCATGAGTACCTACCATGATTTGTTGAAGGGTACAAAAGTTTTCATTACCAGCATGATATTGACACTGAGAAACAGTACAACCAATACTTGAATTTTTACCCATTTTGTAATACCTCCATAAATAAGTGAGTGGATAAAGTAACATATATCTACTTAATAGATTACATGATACTTTACATAGATAGAATGCCCTAAAAGCAAAAAAGTATAATAAGAAAATCGGAGTAATCATTGGTAAAATGAACATAAAGTAAAACATTAAGGCAACTTAATAGTTGAAAATGGCAACTTAGAAGAAGTGGTGTTGAAACAATTTTAATTAATTAATATATTTAGAATAGATGGGTAAAGAGGGGTGGCAATTTGAAAATAGTAATTAATATAGATGAGTGTATACAAGATATGGAAGTTGTCATTAATTGTAAGGCATTGACACCAGAGATAGAAAAGGTGATTGAAATGCTACGAATGATGGATAAACAGCTTATAGGTACTTATAATGGAGAGATTTATGTTATTGATATCCAAGAGATTCTTTATATTGAATCTGTAGATAAGAAAACTTTTTTATATACTCAGAATAGGATTTATGAAAGTGAAGTTAAATTATATAAGTTAGAAGAACAACTAGAGGCAAATGGTTTTTTTAGAGCAAGTAAGTCTTGTATTATTAGTTTTAGGAGCATTCGCTCATTAAAAGCAGATCTTAATAGAAGGCTACAAGTTACATTAATAAATGGAGAGAAGCTTATTGTATCTAGGCAGTATGCAGAAGTCTTAAAGGAAAGGCTAGGGGTGAAATAATGAAAAAGGGAACAAAGATTTTGGATTATATGATTTTGATTTTATGTGTTTTTGGTTTTTCAATGGTGTGCATGGGGATATTTACAATTATTTTAGGGAACTTAGCAAGTGAGTCTCCACTTTTTGCATTAGCAGATAAGGGAATTCCTATCCCTATCATGTTTGAATTCTTACTTCTATCTATTATTATTGGATGCCTACGTTATTTATTTTTTACACATAAGATTATTCAAGAATTATCTGTTACTACTAGGATAATAGGTATGGTAGTTTCTGTATTCATATGCAGTAGTTTATTTATTTTTATTTTTAATTGGTTTCCAGTTCATATGTGGCAATCCTGGTTATCCTATTTTACCAGTTTTTCTATTTGTTCGACGGTAGGTATTACAGTGGCCATTGTTAAAAATAATTTAGAAAATAAAAGATTGGAAGAGGGATTAGATAGGATAAAACAACAATGGAGGGAAGAAAATGAAAAATAGTATTGAAGTAAAAGACATTGAGATGGTATTTCAAGACAAAAAAGTACTAGATCATATTAATTTATGTATTGAAGAAGGCGAGATTTTCGGATTATTAGGTCCTTCAGGGGCAGGAAAAACAACACTGATTAAAATCCTAACAGGGCAATTAAAACAAACACAGGGAGTAGCACAAATTTTAGGAGAATCAATCTTGAAATTTACTAGTAGGATTTATGCACAAATGGGTATGGTATTAGATCAAACAGGGCTTTATGAACGGTTAAGTTGTTATGATAACTTGGAACTCTTTACATCAATATATGGGATTTCAAAGAACAAAATTAAGGAGAGTTTAAAGAGAGTTGGACTAGAAGAGGCTGTAAGGCAACCGGTTTATAAGTTATCGAGGGGGATGAGACAGAGACTAGTGCTAGCAAGGGCTATTATGCACGAACCTAAAATTTTATTTCTAGATGAGCCAACTAGTGCATTAGACCCAGCAACATCTCTTTATATTCATGAATTAATTCTAGAGGAAAAAGAAAAGGGGACAACTATTTTTCTGACAACCCACAATATGGAGGAGGCGGCTAAATTATGTGATCACATTGTGTTATTAAATGAGGGACATATAGTAGAGTATGGTGTGCCACAGGAAATATGTAAGAGATACGATCATCAAAGACAGATACAAATTCTCTTAAGTAACGGTGAAACATGTATATTGAAGAATCAACCAGAAAGTGGTGAGCAAATTAAGCATTATTTTGAAAAGCAACAAATTAGTGCAATTCATTCAATGGAGCCTACACTTGAAACTGTATTTATAGAACTTACAGGAAGGAGGCTGGTGTAAAGATGTTAATGAAGAAATGTTTAGCGATTTTTAAAAAACAGATAAAGGATACTTTGAAAAATAAAAGTATTTTGATTCAGTTTATTTTATTTCCCATTATGGCAGTTATTATGAATAATGCAGTCCATATAGAGGGAATGCCTAAAAACTATTTTGTCAATTTATTTGCAACAATGTATATAGGAATGGCACCAATGGAGAGTATGTCTACTATCATTTCAGAGGAGAAGGAAAACAATACATTACGTGTACTGTTGATGGCCAATGTAAAGACATACGAGTATTTGCTAGGAGTGGGATTTTATGTCCTTTTACTTTGTTTAATAGGAAGTGGTGTATTTGGCATATGTGGAGGCTATGAAGGAATGAATTTGGTAAGGTTTATAGGTATTATGGGAATAGGAATTATTACATCTATTTTAATAGGGGCAGCAATAGGTGTTTGGAGTAAAAATCAAATGACAGCTACATCTATTACAGTACCAATTATGATGATTTTTTCCTTTATGCCTATGCTTGCGGGATTTAATGATGCAATTGGTAAAATTTCACGTTTCCTTTATTCTCAACAGGTGAGTCATTTACTAGAAAATATTTCAAAAATGACGCTAGGTAGAGAGTGTGTGGTAGTAATAACCATGAATATATTAGTTGCATTAGTACTATTTATATTCTCTTATAAGAGATGTTCATTAGCTTAAAGAAAATCTTAAGGCACTAGAAAATATGAAATAAAAAAGGTCTATGAAACGATTTTAATCAGCTTCATAGACCTTTCTTATTTAATCATTACAGATTATTCTACTGTTGCAAGAAATTCATTAAGTTGTGCAACTAATGTATCTGCATCGATACCGTGTACAAGGCAAGCATCTCCAAGAGATTCCATTTGAGATGATGGACATCCAAGGCAGTGCATACCTGATTGCATTAAAATAGGAATCACACCTTGATTTATTTGAAGAATTTCGCCGATAATCATATCTTTTGTTACTTGTTGAGCCATGACTATCTCCTTTCATACTAAAAAATAATATTGCATATCTTATTATAAGGAGAGCGAGAAGAAGTTTCAACGCCTATCTTATAAAACATTTTAGAAAGTTAAATTATGCAAGACTCATTAATTTAGGTACAATTTGCTTTTTACGAGAGAATACATCTTTTAAGAATATGCTATCATCTGTTGGGTCTAAGCCAAAGAGAGATTCAGCAAGATGTCTTTCTTTACCTGTTACAATAAGCTCTGTACCACCAACAATAATATCTGTTACCATGAGTAAGCATAAATCAAGACCTTCTTTTTCTTCAAGACGATTCATTTCTGCTAAAATCTCATTTTTGATTTTATAGATGCTTTGGAAATCACCTGTATTGATTTGAGCTACGCTGATATTGTATTTGCCAATAGCAAATGGTTTTCTATCAATGTTAAGAAGGTCAGCTGGTGTTGTACCTTCAAGAGAAGTACCAGCAGCTAAAAGTTCAGAACCATATGCATATAAATCTACCTCTGCAATTTCTGCAAGACGTTCTGCCATACGAATATCATCTGGTGTACAAGTAGGAGATTTGAAGATAAGTGTATCTGAAAGAATCGCACTAAGCATTAAACCAGCGATTTCTTTTGGTGGCATAATGTTGTTTTCTTCAAACATCTTTCCAATGATTGTATTTGTACATCCTACTGGTTCTGCACGTAAAAATACTGGGTTACCAGTATCAATATTTGCAATACGATGGTGATCAATGATTTCAAGAATTTCTGCTTGTTCAATACCATCTGCACTTTGAGCACGCTCATTGTGGTCTACTAAAATTACTTTTTTCTTTTGAATATCTAGAAGGTGACGTTTTGAGATTAACCCTTTTACAAGACCATCTTGGTCCATAATTGGAAAATGACGGTAAGAAGTGTTTAACATAGTTTGTTTTACTTCATCTAAATAGTCATCTGCTTCAAAGAAAGTAATATTTTCTTTCTTTAAAATGTTTTTCACAGAAATACTTTGTGAAATCATTTTAATAGTTTTAAAGAAAGAGAATGGTGTACATACAATAGCCGCACTTGAGTGGTCAGGAATGCGAACATTTAAGTTATGCATATCTTGGTCTGTAATAATAACACAGCCAGCACCTGAGTGTAATGCTTTTTCAATACGATCTGCATTTGCCCCAGTAATGATAATGTCATTAGCATTTAAAGAAGCATCATCTGCAAGAGATGCAGTTGTGTGTACATCTCCACATACATAAGCATGAGGATAGCTACCTGCAATAACTTTACCTTCTAATACAGATGGAATATTAATAAATGGTGTTTTATTTTGTTTTAAAACTGAACCGTCTGTAAGTCCAATATAAGTTTTTGCAATGTCTGAAATAGAAACAACACCTGCAAGTTTATGATCATGGTAGAGGACAGGGATCATTTGACGTCCATTTTCTGTCATCACATCCCAAGCTTTTTTAACAGAGTCTACCACATAAACAGAAGGGATTGGGTAGAAGTTAAGGTCACTTACTTGAGGTTTGATATTTTTGATTTCTCTAGGAGCTTTTACTCCAAAGTAATCTAGTGCATATTGTGTTTCTTTATTAATTTTTCCAAGACATACAGATTCTACGTTTTCATTTCCTAATGCACGTTTTAAGTGTGCATAAGAAATACATGCGCAAATGGAATCTGTATCTGGTTTTTTGTGTCCAAAAACGTAGATTTTTTTATCCATAGTAAAACTCCTTGTATTTATATTATTACTTAGTAGTTTCCTTAAAAAATAAGATACCATAAAATTTATGTTTATAGTTTGAATGAAAAAAATTAAATTTATTACATACAGCTATGGTAAATTCAGTAATCTTATGTGTTTCAAGGCTTAGGGATAAAATAAAGATAGCAATATAGTATGTTAATGTCAATAAATAAATAGTAAACTGAGAAGATAAATATAGGAACTTTATGTATTGGTATAAGTTTAAAGCGATGTCCTATATGGATTGAAGTAAAACAATAAGTAAAATATGAATAAAATAGGACATAAATAGAAATATAATGCTATATAAGATTAAAAAAATGTGTCGAACATTAAAACTATAATCTGGATAATTATTCGTTTTTGTGTTGCTTTATAAGTGGATATTTGATATGATAATCATATAAAATAGGCTACTACAGAGTAAGTGAATTCTAGAAAGGATGTGGATAAAATGCCAGCAAAAGTTGTAATTGGAGCCCAATGGGGAGACGAAGGAAAAGCAAAAATTATAGATATTTTATCTGAAAAAGCAGATGTTGTTGTACGTACACAAGGAGGAAATAATGCAGGACATACTGTGGCTGTAAATGATGAAGTTTATAAATTTCAACTCATTCCTTCTGGAATTTTATATACAGGAACAAAATGTATTGTAGCAAACGGAGTAGTAATTGACCCAGAAGGTATTTTAGGAGAAATCGATGGATTAGTTGCAAAAGGAATTGACGTTAGTACATTAAGAATTAGTACAAGAGCACATTTAGTTATGCCATACCATAAAGGTTTAGATAAAGCTAAAGAAGCACTAAAAGCTAAAGATGGTAAAGACATTGGAACAACAATGAAAGGTATTGGCCCTTGTTACATGGATAAAGCAGAACGTAGTGGAATCCGTGTGTGTGACTTATATCATGAAGATGTTTTTGCAGAAAAAGTAAAAGAAAATGTAAAAATTAAGAATGATATGCTTAAATATGTATATCATCAAGAAGATTTACAATATGATGCTGAGGAAATTATTAAAGCGTATAAAGTTTATGCTGAAAGACTTAAGCCTTTTGTTGAAGATACAACAGTAACAGTTTATGAAGCGATTAAGAGCGGAAAAGATGTACTCTTTGAAGGGGCACAAGGAACATTACTTGACCTTGATTTAGGAACATACCCATATGTTACATCTTCTCATCCAATCACTGGTGGAGCATGTATTGGAGCAGGAATTGGACCTACAATGATTGATGAATGTATCGGAGTAATGAAAGGATATATTACAAGAGTTGGTAAAGGACCATTCCCTACAGAACTTTTTGATGAAATTGGTGATCGTATTAGAGAAGAAGGTCATGAATTTGGTACAGTAACAGGTAGACCAAGACGTTGTGGTTGGTTTGATGCTGTTATTGGAGAATTTGCAGTAAGAACAAGTGGGCTTACACAAATTGCTCTTAATAAGATTGACGTATTAAAAGACCTTGATGTGATTAAAATCTGTGTAGGGTATAAATTTAATGGTGAAGTGATTAAATACTTCCCTGCAAGTCTTGAGGACTTAGAAAAATGCGAACCAGTATATGAAGAAATGGAAGGCTGGGGAGATATTTCTGGAGCACGTACTTATGAAGAGCTTCCAGAAAGCGTTAAGAAATATATCCACCGTATTGAAGAATTAGTTGGATGTAAAATTACAATGGTAGGTGTTGGTCCTAACAGAGATCAAAACATCGTTATTGGCTAATAGAATAAAGAGATAAAGAAGAACGATAAAACTTGAAGAAATCATAGTTTTATCGTTCTTCTTTATTTACTTAACATTCATAAAGAATTTATATGGATATAGGACAATAGAAAATGTATAAAGGGCGGATAGAAGGTCTATTATATAGTTGAAATATTTTTGAAATATCATATAATAAATATACTATAGTAGTTCAAATGGGAGGTTAAGAAATGAGAATGGATCAGATGTCTGAAAATTATAGTGGTCATCAAGGATATGTAGATAAAGAGGCAGCTGTTAGAAGAACTATGCTTGGCGTATATGGTTGGATGACACTTGCACTTATAATTTCTGCTATTACAGGACTTTATATTGCAACTAATGAGACTTTACTGCTTACATTAGCGGGAAGTTCTGCTTACTGGATTGTAGCAATTGCAGAAGTTGTAGTGGTGCTTATGATTAGTGGAAGAGCACATAAAATGAGTTCAGGAGCAGCAAAAGGATGGTTTGTAGTTTATGCCCTATTAAATGGGGTAACATTTGGTAGTATCTTTGCTATTTATGGTTTAGGGTTAGCGGGATATGCCTTCTTAGTTACTGCTTTTGTCTTTGGTGTGATGACGATTTATGGTTATGTAACTAAAACAGATTTATCAAGAATTGGTAACCTATTTGTAATGGCATTATTTGGCTTAGTAATTGCTTCTGTAGTAGGAATTTTTATTCCAACACCAGGTTATACTAGAGCACTTATGTATGTAGGGGTTGTCATTTTTATTGGTTTAATTGGCTATGATACACAGAAGATTAAAGAATTTGCTTATGCTGAAAGTGAAGGTATGGTAAGAAATGCAAGTATTCTTGGTGCATTAACGCTTTATCTGGACTTTATTAATATTTTTGTAAGATTAGTAAGTATTTTAGGAAGAGATGAATAGTTTTATAGAAATATAATCATTTCATTTGGATATAAATGAGCTTATAAAGGGATGAATAACTTTATCAAAAAACTGCGACACTTATAAAAGGGCGCAGTTTTTTGATGTGTAAGATGATGTAATTAAAGGGTGAAAGATAGAAATGACATCCTTAATTTTTATTAATATGTAACAAGAAATAACATTTTTATGCTATACTATATAAGTTAAGGAGGAGGGGTAATGTTTAAAAAGATATTTTTTTGTGGATTGGTGCTTATATCTATTTTAATTGGTATTTTTATATATAATAAAGTCAGTTATGTAGGACCACAAGTAGATCCATTGACGTATTTTGATGAATTTCAAGGAAACACTAACAATTTAGTCTATGAAGATGCTAGGGTTGATATAGATGAACCCGTTCAAATCATAGAAGGTAAAATATTTGTAAATTATAGATTTGCAAATCAATATGTGAATGATCGAATTTTTTATGATATAAATGAAAAAGTTTTAACGCTTACGAATGCAAGAGAAGTGATAAAGCTTTATGAAGGAGAAAATTCAATTGATTTTTCAGGAATAAAAGGAACTTATTCTCTTGTGACATTAGGAGAAGATTTATATATAGAAGGTAGTTTATTAGAAGACTTTTTTGGTGTAAAGATTGAAAAAGGACAAGATGAGAGGCTCTTTGTAGCAACTAATACAAGTGTGACTCAGACTGTAGCAACAGTAAAGAAAGCTTCTGAACTACGCACACATGCCATGGCAAAATCTACTGTGATTGAAAAACTTGCAAGAGGTGAAAAAGTAACCGTTTACAGTGAAGAAGATGGGTTTATACGTGTAAGGAGCGAAAACGGTATTATTGGTTATTTACCAGAGCAAGCTATTAAAAATATAGAAGAAGTGGCGCCTATTAATGTACCAACAGTAGAACCTTGGGAAGTTAATCCTTTAGGTGAAACAGTTAAAATGATGTGGGACGATATGACAACTAGGTCAGAGAAAGACTGGACAAGTTCAAAATATGCTAGAATGAAAAATGTCAATGTTATTGCACCTGCATGGTTTGAGTTTGCTAAGGCAGATGGTACTTTGGGCGATATTGCTACAAAGTCTTATGTAGAGAATGCACATAAGAGAGGCATTCAGGTATGGGCGATTTTAAGACATAATTTTGAAGAGCCAGCTTTAACGGCAGAGATTTTATCTAGCACAAGTAAAAGAGAGTATGTGATTAATCAACTGATTGAATATGCAAAGCAGTATGGTTTTGATGGTATAAATGTGGATATTGAAAATATCCAAGATGAAATCAGTGATGTATGGGTACAGTTTATGCGAGAACTTTATCCGAAGCTTAAGGCAGAAGGGCTTATTGTATCGGTGGATGTTTATGCACCATCTAGTTGGTCAGAGCATTATGAAAGAGAAGAAGTTGCAGAAAGTAGCGATTACTTTATGGTAATGGCTTACGACCAACATTGGTCAGGTTCAGAGGAAGCAGGGTCAGTGTCTGAAATTCCATGGGTAGAAAGTGGCATTCAAATGTCTTTAGAAGAAGTACCTAAGGAAAAACTTGTTTTAGGTATACCATTTTATACAAGACTCTGGGCAGAGGGAACAGATGGGCTATCCACAAGATCTTATAGTATGTATTCTATGGAAGAGCTAATTCAATCACTGAGTGTTACACCAACATTCGATGAAGCAAGTGGTCAAAATTATGTAGAGTATACAAAAGATGGAAAGCTTTATAAGATATGGATTGAAGATTATGAGTCTATTTCTAAACGTATCAGTTTAATGGAGCAGTATGATTTGGCTGGTTATGCAGCATGGCGTTTAGGCTATGAGACAGCTGATATATGGGATATACTTGATAAAATTGAATAAATCTATTTAAAAAGGTAAATCACTAAGATAAGTGATTTACCTTTTTTGATGAATGAAAAGAGAATGGAATTAGAGAAAGTATCTTATAAAAAGCGTAGGAGGCTTGAAAGAATTCGAAAAGGGGTTAACTAGAAGTGAGGCTGATAAAAGGACAAGAGGTTTTATACAAGCATTTTAAAGGGAGTAAAGAGGCTGTAGTCTTTATTCATGGAATACTAGAGGGTCCTAAACAGTTTAGTAAGCTAGCGGAAATTGCATATAGAAAAGGCTATTCAGTTTATATAATTTTTTTACCTGGCCATGGAGGGAGTAGTATGGAGTTTGCTACTACAAATTATATGAGATGGATTGAATTTGTATCTAAACATATAAGCTTACTTTTATCTAGGTATAAATCTATTTTAATAGTGGGACATTCTATGGGAGCCTTACTTGCTATTTGTGAAAAAGTGGCTAGACCTAAAGGTATTAAAGCATTATTCTTAATTGATCCGCCACTGAAGGTTCATCTATGGCCTCGCGTTATAAAAGGAGCCATTAAAATCTATTTAGGTCAGGTGAAGCCAAAGGAAAGATATATTCTTGCAGAATATCATGCGATGAGTGTAGGACCACTTAAACCCAAGGCATTTATAGGATGGGTGACAAGATATAGTGAACTATTATCTATTGTAGCTTATACCAAGAAGCAAATCTCAAAAGTACATCTTCCTATATATTTAGTTTTTGCGGCAAAAGATGAATTTGTGAGTTGGAAAAGTAGGGCTTACTTTAAGAGTTATAGCGGAGAATTAAAAGTACTTTATTTAAAGAATTCAGGACATTTTTTTTATGATTGTAAAGATTTAATAAGATTAGAGAAGGCTTATACTAATTTTATTGGAGAACAAAAGATTAAGCATAGTCTAGAATGATTCCATATATAAATGTTTATAAAGGATAAGGGATGCAGGATGAAAAAGAAAACAATTTGGGTACTTGTAGTCTTAATGAGTATCATGGTAGGTAGACAGTTTTGTGTGCCATTAAAAGCTGAGAGTAGTGTACTAACTAATAAAGTAATTATAATTGATCCAGGTCATGGAGGATTTGATCCTGGAAAACCAGGGGTAAGAGGAAAAGATGAGAAGCATTTAAATTTAGAAATTTCACTTTTATTAAGAGATTATCTTGAAAATGCTGGTGCAATTGTTATGATGACAAGGACAACGGATGATGATGTAGATGGTATGGATGGTGTAAAGCATAAAAGTAAAGATATGGTAGAACGTAAGAAAATATCAGAGGGTGGAGATATTCTAGTAAGTATTCATCAAAATTCATTTACACAACCTAGTGTACATGGGGCGCAGGTATTTTTTAACCAAAAGTCTGTTGAAGGAAAGTTATTGGCTGAAACCATTCAACAGACTATAAAAACATATACAGATGAAACGAATAGAAGAGCTGCAAAAAGTAATACCAATTATTATGTATTAAAAGCTACCCAGATGCCCGCAGTCATTATTGAATGTGGTTTTTTAACCAATCCAGAAGAGGAACAAAAGCTTAATCATCCAGAGTATCAAGAGAAGATGGCATTAGGTATTTATATAGGGATCGTTAAATATTTTGAGCAAGAGCATTAAAGAAATTAAAAAGATGTGTTATCCATTATTTATAAGGGTATGAAGTGATAATAGACCCCAATAAAGGTGACACATCTTTTTTAGTTGGAATAAAAGTTTATGGTTTGAGAATTTGGGTAAGTAACAAGGTAAGCTCATCAATATCGGGATAAGAAAGATTACTAATAGAAAGTCGAAAATAGCCTTTTAAGGCGCTATTAGAAAAGAGTTCACCAGGTGCAATAATAACTTCTTTTTTAGTAAGTTTTTGACACAAGAGTTCATAATCCTTTTCTGCTACTTTACACCATAGAGAAAGACCGCCATGAGTAGGTGTGTAGCTTAAATGAGGCTTAAGAGGTTCTAAACTTTCAAGCAGATAGCGATAGCGTTCTGTGCAAGTGGTTAGAATGTTTTTTTTGATTTCTGTAAGTGATTGAGAGTTTAAATAGTAATGTAAAAAACGCTCATTGAAGCTACATTCTACCTCATCTTTAAAGCGTTTAATGAGTGAAGCGGGGAGTACCGCAAAGCTATATTTCATATAAGGTAAATAGACTTTTGAAAAGTGATACAAATAAAATACACGTCCGTCGTGAGAGAGATTATAAAGAGGCACATAGTTGATGTGAGATAGAAAGTCACAATAAGTGCCATCCTCTATAATATAACAATCATACTGACAGGCAAGATCCAAAAGTTTTTGCAGGTGCGTTTTAGCATAACAAATGCCTGTAGGGCATTGCAAATAGGGCGTAATAAAGATATAGGCAATATTACCATTATGTAAGTGTTTTTCTAGAATATCAAGATCCATACCATAAGATGTAAGAGGAACTTCATAAATTTTTGCACCTATGGAGCGAAGATAACAGGAGCTTGAGAGATCTCTAGGGGTTTCCACACACACACCTGTTTTAGGAGAAAGCCTAAAAAGATTCAGTAGAAAATCATCTATGGAACTGACAATTCTAGTTTGGGCAAAATGAGATTTTACACCTAAGCTTTCTAGAAAGTAGGAAGCACTTTGCTTTAAAGCACGTCGTTCTCTAAAGAGTGGGTCACTAAAGGCTTCCCAACCTTCCCCGGCAATGATTTGGGTTGTTAATTCTTGACATAGAGTAGCGGGGAAGAAACTATCTGATAAGTTAAGATGACTACAGCAAATATGAGGCTTATGAGAAATAGGTGCAATGGAGCCGTGTGAAGAATCCAGCTTTGGATGAGCAGAAATATAAGTTCCTTTGCCGATATGACTTTCAACGAGGCCTTGTTGTTCTAAAAGTTTATAGGCACTAACCACTGTATCACGATTGATAGAGAGTTGTTTGGAGAGTAGTCTGATAGTAGGAAGCTTCATGCCCTCATATAATAGGCCTTGCTGAATAAGGCTAGCAAGTTCACTAGCCAGTTGTATGTAAATAGGTGTTGGATCAGATTTTGAAAGTTTAACGGTATGAAACATATAGAACCTCCTGAAGTAAAATAGGTGATAGTATAAATATATTAGAATAGAAAGAAAAATATCCATAAAAATGACAATAAAAAAGTACATGCGCTTAGAATTGCATGTACTTTTTTAGTTTTCTAATATCATCACCAAAGAATTTAAGGAGGGTATATTGACCAATAATACGAGAGACAATACGCTCAGAATAACGTTCTTTAAGCTGATTAAAGCTTAGGTTCGTAGAAATAATTGTTGAGGTTTGATTTAAATACCTGGAATTAATGACATTAAATAAATCGCTAATGGTAATCGTTGAAATAGATTCCGTTCCTAAATCATCAATAATCAGTAAATCTACATCAAACAGGGTACTTAATAGTGATTTAGACTCATCTTGCATATCTTCACGGTGGAAACGAGATTCTTCGAAAAGCTTAAAAAGTTGTGGTGCCGTAAAGTATAAAACGGTAAAGCCATTATCGAGTAATTCTTTTGCGATGCAATTGCAAAGAAAAGTCTTACCTAGACCTGTTTGTCCTGTTAGGAGTAGGCTTTCTTTATCTGTTTCAAATTTTTCAATGAGTCCAACGCAAATCTGTCTAATTTTAACCATATTATCATATGGAGATAAGCCATCTTTCCCTATAGGTTTAGTAGAATAATACTTAAGAGAAAAAGAATTGAAGTTTTCTTTATCTAAAATATGTTTTAAATTAGATTGTTCATATGCGATATTTATAAGGCCTTGTTTAAAACAGGAACAAGGCTGATTGCCTATAAAGCCAGTATCTTTACAAGCATTACAGTGATATCTTTGTTCTAAATAATCTGGTTCATAGCCGTTTTCTACTAAAACCATTTTTTTGGTACGAATAAGATCATCAGAGTGCTTATGAAAAGCTTCTAAAGAATCGGGATTTGGTGAAGCCATCATGCGTCTAACCAGTTTAATACCTGAGTCGCTTAGTTCATCATCTATAGCTTTAATTTGTGGGAGTTTAGAATAAATCTCCTGTTGGCGACTGAGCATTTCTTGATGAGATTTAGAACGCATCAGATCATATTCGCGTAATAAGCGTTTATAATGAAGTTCTTTATTGTTCATATTAGCTTCCTCCGTTTAATTTACGTTCAATATATTCACGTTCTAATTTTTCTATTTCATCGAAATCCCAATCATGAGAATCCATAGCATTGAATTTGGCAACTTTATTTGAAAGTGGTGTAATAGCACCTTTATTAGTTCCCTCTGCCATAAGTTTTTTACTTTCAAAGACCTTATCGAGCGCTTTAATATCTTCTAGAGATTTAACCTTTTCATTAAACCAACTGGTTAGAATGCTATCTACATAATTAAGGCTTGGTTTATTAGCTTGGGTAACAGCTTTTTCACAAGCAGCTAAAATAATCTCCATATTAAAGTGATAGGTCTCAAACCATTTACTCATATACTTCTTATCTACAGGGGTTAGAGTATTACGTGAAGCTCCCAGAGCATTTAATACTTTGAAATAACGTTTATCTACAGCCATTTTGGCTTTGGCTTGTTCTAAAGTTAAAATACCTTCATCTACCCAGTTAATGGCCACTTTTTCAATATAGTGCATCCCTGTACGATTCATGGAAGCACAATACTCAATTAAATACTCAATTAAATCAAAAGGCATATGAAGCCAGTCATAAAAGCTATATAAAATCTTTTGATCGGTAAAAGAGATGAGTCTACCTAAATAACGTTCAGTAACCTTAACCAGATTGGTGAAATCTTGGCTATTACTTTTATAAATATTGATTTCATCCACACTATACTCAGGTCGTGTTTGTTGAAGAATGGGTTTAGAGGCAGCAATTTTATGCGTATCTTCTAGGTGAGCATCTAAATTTTTAGGTGCTATACTTGTGAAATGAAGGTCAAAGCATTCATCTCCTTCTTCTTTAAAGGAAAGAACCATTTGTTTGTCCCAATATTTAAGAGCTTGAATGACTTCAGAGTGAAGCATATCTAGCTCTTTACACACATCTTCTAAAGAAATTCCATTTTCAGGTGGGTGCACTGAAAGTGCAAGTAAGTAGAGATAAACCTTAGTGTATCCGCCCAGTGCCTTGGGCATATAATCAGTAATAAACCACTGTGGAACCTGTATAAAATCTGTAGTTAGACTATTAGTCTTTATATATGCCATAAGACACCTCCTTGTAAAACGTTTTATGTGTTAGTATTATAGCACAAAATGGAGAAAATATGATAAGCAAATAAATGAAAATCTCCCCGTTCATGGGGAGATTCTAAAGTGATAAGATAAATTATTTTGTTCCTAATAAAAGGGATGCAATTTGATTCACATTTCCAGCGCCCATTGTAATAATTAAATCTCCAGATTTAATGTTAGATTTAAGAAGATTAGCAATCTCATTAAAGTCAGGCATATAAAGCGCTTCTTTACCAAGCGTATGAAGTTTAGTAACAATATCTTTAGAAGAAATATCTCCAGGATTTTTTTCTCTAGCCGCATAGATATCTGTTACAATCACATTTTGGGCATTAGAAAGTGCTTTAGCAAAATCATCTAGGAATGCACGTGTACGTGTATAAGTATGTGGTTGGAATACCACATAGAGATTTTCATGAGGGTAATTATTAGCTACTGATAAAGTAGCAGCAATTTCTGTTGGATGATGAGCATAATCGTCTACAATTGTTGCACCATCAATTTGACCTTTAATTTCAAAGCGTTGATTTGCACCACTAAAGTCTTCAAGTCCATGATTTAAAACTTCTAAATCAATACCTAAATGATGACATACGCTACAAACAGATAAAGCATTTAAAATGTTATGTTTTCCAGGAACATGAAGAAGAATATGTTTTATAAATTGTCCATTATAGTAAACATCAAAGTTTGCACAAGCTTTATCATTATATGTTACATTTTTGGCTACCCAATTATCCTTTTCTTCAAAACCAAATGTTTCTACTTTACATGGAATAGGTGCTAAGAAAGCATCTAAGTTTTCAATTTCACCATTAACAGCAAGGAAACCATCTTGAGGATGAATCTTTTGAGAGAATTTTTGGAATGAGCTTCTGATTTGATGGATATCTTTAAAGTAATCTAAATGATCTTCTTCTATATTTAAAATAATACCGATGCGAGGGAAGAAGTCTAAGAAACTATCACAATATTCGCAGGCCTCTGTAACAAAATATTTAGAATGGCCAATACGGATATTTCCATTAATAGCTTTTAAAATCCCCCCCACACTAATAGTAGGATCTAAGTTGGCTGCAAGTAGTGCATGAGAAAGCATAGAGGTAGTAGTCGTTTTACCGTGAGTACCTGAAATGCAGATTGGATATTCAAAGTGATGCATGAGGAGTCCTAAGAATACGGAACGTGTCATGAGTTCAATCCCTTTAGCTTTAGCTGCTTGAATTTCAGGATTATCTTCATGAATAGCAGCAGTATAGATAATAAGGTCCACATCATCAGCAATATTTTCAGCCTGATGACCATAGAAAACAGAAATACCGATTTCTTCTAAGTGGTCTGTTGTAAGAGAGTGTTTCATATCTGAACCAGTTACTTTATAGCCCTTATTGAAGATGATTTCAGCAAGCCCACTCATACTAATGCCGCCAATACCTATAAAGTGTAATTTCTTTTTATCTAATAGAGAGTTCTGATTTGACATGTTATTAGTCCTTTCGATGAATATAATCATATCCTTCTTATATAATGAAGCCTTAATACTATACTATGCTTAAGGCTATTTTTAATTATATATCAAGATGAATAATAAACAAATGTTTTTATAAATTTCGAATAATCTTGCAAGAATCATTTTAAATATTCGACTTTGAGACCATAATAGCATATAATAGAATATAAGCATAGTCATTGAGTAAAGGAGAAAAAAATGAAAAAAGTTCAAAAAAACGATAGAATAGGTGTTATAACCAATATTCTAACTAATAACCCGAATAAAATTTATACGCTCACATATTTCTGTAACTTATTTAACTGTGCAAAGTCTACAATTAGTGAAGATTTAGATGTGGTGAAAGATATTTTTAATAACTATCACCTTGGTTATATTGAAACGGTATCAGGTGCTGCAGGTGGAGTATACTATAATCCGCTTATGACAGATGAGCAAATTAAAGAATTTACAAAAGAGTTAAGCCAGCTGATAAATAGTTCAGATCGTATTATTCCAGGTGGATATATTTATATGAATGATTTACTTTATTCTCCTGAAATCTCAAAGAAAATTGGTATGGCATTAGCCAGTTTATTTAGGGGAGTAGAAGTTGATTATATTATTACAATTGAAACAAAAGGAATTCCAATTGCCCTAATGACAGCAATGGCGCTTAATAAGCCAATGGTTGTAGTACGAAATCAAACGAAATTAACGGATGGAACGGCAATTCATCTTAATTATATCTCAGGAAGTAAACATCGCATTAATACTATGTGTCTTTCAACAAGAGCTATTAAAAAAGGTTCTAAGGTATTATTTATAGATGATTTTATGAAAGCTGGAGGAACGGCAAAAGGAATTATGGAACTCATGCAAGAATTTGAGGCGCAGTTAGTAGGAATAGGTGTATTAATGGCAACAAAAGTTCCTGAAGATAAAGTAGTAAAAGATTTTAAGACATTATTATGGTTAGATGCTGTAGATGAAAATAATAAAGTAGTAGATATATACAATAATAAGTAGAGAAAAAGGTTAGGGAAAAAATTTTCTAAATATTTTGTATGTTTTTAATAAAAAACATTTTAATATAATATTGTATAAAAATTGGAAAAATGATACAATGCTAATACGCAGTAAACATTATAATTATTCAAAGTTTAACTCGTAGAGAAGGGTTAGGAGGGATTGCATGAATAAGAAAGAAATGATTGCTATGCTATTAGCAGGAGGGCAGGGAAGCAGATTAGGAGTACTTACTAAACAAATTGCTAAACCTGCTGTTATGTTTGGAGGTAAATATAGAATTATTGACTTCCCACTCAGCAACTGTATTAACTCAGGAATTGATACAGTTGGTGTTTTAACACAATATGAACCATTACTTTTAACTAAACATATTGGAATTGGTATTCCATGGGATTTAGATAGAAGAAGTGGAGGCGTTACTGTGTTACCACCTTTCCAGAAAACAGGAAATAAACAAGGTTCTTGGTATTCTGGAACAGCTAATGCTATTTATCACAATATTAGATATATTGATGAGTATAATCCTGAATACATTTTAGTTTTATCTGGGGACCATGTTTATAAAATGGATTATAGTGCAATGCTAGAAGAACATAAAAAGAATCATGCAGATGCTACTATAGCAGTTATTGAAGTACCCATGGATATTGCACCACAATTTGGTATTATGAATACAGATTCACAAGATCGAATTATAGACTTTGAAGAAAAACCTGAACAACCAAAGAGTAATTTAGCATCTATGGGGATTTATATTTTCACATGGAGAGTATTAAAAGAAGCATTACTTAAGGATAATACCATTCATGAAGATAGCGATTTTGGTAAGCATATTATACCAGACATGATTAATGGGGAAAAGAATGTCTATGCATATCGCTTCAATGATTACTGGAGAGATATCGGTACAATTGATGCTTATTGGAAAGCTAATATGGAACTGACTGAAACTGTACCTGTCTTTAATCTATATGATGAGTTCTGGAAAATTTATACCAACATTGAACATCAATTACCAGAATATGTAGGAAAAGATGCCGTTATTGAGCAATCATTAGCATCTGAAGGTTGTGAAGTTTACGGGGAAGTTTATCATTCTGTTCTAGGACCAAAAGTTATTATTGAAGAAGGTGCAGTTGTTAAAAACTCTATTATTATGGGTGAAACCATTATTCGTAAAGGTGCTAACTTAGAAACCTGTATCGTATCAGAAAAATGTGAAATAGGGGAGAATACATATATTGGTGTGGGTGAGGCTGTGCCTCATGTCACCAAACCTCATATCTATTATAGTGGTATCACTGTAATTGGTGATAACACAATCGTACCTGACAATGTAAAAATCGGTAAGAACTGTGAAGTAGGTGGACATACCTTACAAAAGCACTATGAAGATGGAATGTTAGAAAGTGGACATTCACTGATTAAATAGAGGGGGAATAGATATGAGAGCAGTAGGAATTATTTTAGCTGGTGGAAAACGTAATACATTAGGTGTACTGACAAAGCAGAGAAATGTTGCAGCTATGCCTGTTGGAGGATCCTATAGAGCGATAGACTTTGCATTAAGCAATCTTAGTAATTCTGGAATTAAAAAAGTAGCTGTTATTTCTCAATACAGTGCAAGATCACTTGCTGACCATATTGGGTCATCTAAATGGTGGGACTTTGGGCGTAAAAAGACAGGACTTTTCCTTTTTACACCAACTATGTTAAATCAAGAGATATATGGATATAGAGGAACAGCAGACTCTATTTATCAAAATATTGATTTCCTCAAGAAGAGTAATGAACCTTATGTTATTATTACTTCAGGTGAGCAAATTTATAAAATGGATTATGAAAAACTTATTAAATATCATGAACAAAAAAATGCAGATATCACTATTGCTTATAAAGATATGAATACATATGCTGTAGAAGATTATGGTGTAATTGGGCTAGATGATAATAAGCAAATGATTGATTTTGAAGAAAAACCACTTAATCCTCAATATACAACTGTATCATTAGGAATTTATGTAATGAGCAGAGAACTTTTAATCAAACTATTAGAGCAATTAGAATCAGAAGGTAGATATAACTTGGTAAGTGATATTATTATTCGTTATCGTAAGAAACTTAAGATTTATGGCTATCATTTTGAGGGGTATTGGAGAAGAATAAGAGATATTAATGAGTTCTATCGCATTAATATGGATTTCCTTACTCCAGAGGTAAGAAATCTGTTCTTTAATACTTATCCATATATTTCTACAAAAGCAAAGGATGAGCCGCCTACGAAATTTAATAGCCGAGCAAAAGTTATTAATAGTGCTGTAAGCGGTGGAGATATTGTAAATGGACAAATTGAAAACTCTGTATTATTTAGAAAAGTCTTTGTAGGGGAAGGCACTATTATCAGAGATTCTATTATTATGGAGGGGGCTACAATTGGTAAGAACTGTATCATTGAAAATGCCATCTTAGATAAGCAGGTATTTGTTTCTGATGGTCAAAGAGTCATTGGTACGAAGGATGATATTATCTTACTTGAAAAAAGAAATATTGTATAGAGTAACCAAAAATAAAGTCAAATATAGGTGAAAAATGGCAGTTTATAATATATTGGTTATGGAATTTTAAGACAAAAGAAAAAAATATTGACTATTGAAATAAAATATCATATAATTCAAATAATAAAAATAATAATAATTTATTAATAGGATAGCCATCAAGGCGCTAGTTAATAACAGGGAGGATTTGCTAATGGAAATCACAGATATCAGAGTAAGAAAAATCAATAAAGATGGTAAAATGAAAGCCGTTGTATCAGTTACATTCGATAACGAATTTGTTGTTCATGATATCAAGGTAATTGAAGGGGATAAAGGTCGTTTCATTGCAATGCCAAGCCGCAAAACTTTAGATGGGGAATTTAGAGATATCGCGCATCCTATTAACTCAGAAACAAGAGATCGTATTCAAAATCAAGTATTAGAAAAATATGAGATGGTTCTTCTTTCTGATGAAGCAGCAGTAGCTGATGAAAGTGATTTAGGATTCGAAGAATAATTACATATGATAAAGAGACGTTTCTGATTTTAAAGGAAACGTCTTTTTTTTATATATAAGTAAGAAACATAATGTTTGTGTTTAGATTGACTACAAAGAAGTCATTGATACAGATACAAATAGTAAGTCAAATTGGAGGTGTAAAGATGGAAACACGGCGTTTAATATTAAGACCTTATAAACAGGAAGATTTAGAGGACTATTGGGAATACATATCTAATCCTAATGTAGTAGAATATGAACCTTATAAGCCTATGTCGTTAAGTGAAGCAAAGGAGAGTTTGCAAGAGCGAATAGCAAATACAGAATTTATAGCAGTAGAAGAAAAAGACTCTCATAGAATGATTGGCAATGTTTATTTAGGGAAACGTGAGTTTAATACTTTAGAAATAGGTTATGTTTTTAATGAACATTATTGGAAAAAAGGATATGCAAAAGAGGCTTGTAGTGCATTAATAGAAAAAGCTTTTGAAGATGGCATACATAGAATTTATGCAGAGTGTGATCCGGATAATCCTAACTCATGGAGGTTATTAGAGAAGCTAGGATTTGTACGTGAGGCACATTTAAAAGAAAATGTATACTTCTGGACAGATGAAAATGATAGGCCGATTTGGAAAGATACGTTGATTTATTCACTGTTAGGAGAAAAAAATGCAAGCAAAAAGTAAAAACTGTGATGCTATTTCTTTTCCAAAAGAACCTAGTTATATTGATAAAAAATTTGTAAGTGTCGTATTAAATTATAATCAATATAGTGTAACATCTATATTTTAATCTTTAAGTTTGATTATATATAATCAAATAATATAATCAAATTAGAATTACAATATAAAAAACACATCCATCTACTTATAATAGTAAATGGATGTGTTTTTTATATTGCTTTGCTAAACTACTCTCAAGTCCACATTATATTAAGAGTATGAATTAATTTACAAAAAGTAAAATAGATATAAGGATTATTAATAAAATAGTAGCAATTAGTGCAAGAATATTAAGTATACTATATAGCTTAATTATTGAGTATATAAATTTTACCCTATATAAACTAAGGACTCTTTTTTGCTACTGTAATGAGTTATTCAAGAATATAAAAGTAGAAATAAGCAAATATTATAAAGTATAAAAATAGAAGGGAGCAATATTATGGCTGATATTAATCAATTAGAATTACAAAACCTGCGTCATTTAATAGGGGCGCATAGCACTATTGAGAAAAAGCTTTGCTTTTATGCAGAACAGTGTACAGATGAAACATTAAAAAGTATGTTGCAACATGATGCACAAGATGCAAAAGCAACTAAAGAAAAATTAATGGCATTTTTAAAATAGGAGGTGTATATAATGCAAGAAAAAGAAATGATTAGTGATTATTTAGCAGGATTAAATGCCAGCTTATCAAGCTATGGTAGTGTTATATCTCAATGTGAAAATTCAGAGTTACGTTGCGCAATTCAAAACATACGTGATCAAGATGAAGCACGTCAATATGCACTTTTTAAGGTAGCAAAAGAAAAAGGATACTATATTCCAGCACAACAAGCAACACCTGAAGAAATTGCATTAGTCAACCAACAAATGTCTCAAGGTTAAGGACTATAAGTATTAAGTTGGATGAAGAGGTAGAGATTTTGGAAGTAAAAGGAGCCTATAATGTAGGCTCTTTTTTTATG
>SVDC01000036.1:34831-38698 GCA_015058045.1 Cellulosilyticum sp. | reverse complement strand
GTAAGACAGATGAAAATGATAGAGTTTGGTACCGAGTATAAGAAAAAATTCTCTATTATCATTATGGCCACTTATGACTAAGATTTTTGTGGATTTAGGAAAGTATATTTTACAAAAAGCAGCAAGTATAGATAGTCCCAAAAAAGCTTGTAAAGAGTAATGATCAATTAACTCCTTACAAGCTTTTTTTCTATCTCACCATCTATCTACACAGAGCCTTTGTAATGATATTGAGAAGGAAGGAAGCTTTCTTAATGTGAATAGGTGCTATGGCATTAATGAGATTCCCAATTCTTTGATATGTATTCAAGGTATAAAGTATTTAAATGTAAGTTTCAAGCCAGTTATAAATGTCTTTAAAAACAGTAGCGTAATCTAATTCGTTTAATATCTCATGGCGATCTGCCTCATATAATTTCAATTTTGTAGTACGAAGCCCTAGTGAGGTATAGAGATTATAAATTTGCATTACAACTTCGCCTTTTCCGCCCACTGGATCGTCTTTGCCAGCTACAAAGAGGAGTGGTAAGTCTTTTGGAATCTTTATAATATTGGATTTATCTCCAATAAAGTGGAAGGTTCTTAGTAAGGTTTCATAACCATTTAAAGTAAATAGGAAAGTACAATAAGGATCAGCTAAATAGGCATCAATAGATTCTGTATTTTTACTAAGCCAATCATGGGTGGTTCTTGTAGGTTTGAACTGATTGTTATAAGAACCAAAGCTAAGCTGATTAATGAGCTGACTACGATAATGATCGCCTTTCCATTTTTTTAGGAACTTAAGAATATATAGACCTATAGAAACCAGTAGATTTGGAAATTGTCCCGTACCCATAATAATAGCACCTTTTAAGTCGCTACCATAAGTCATAAGGTAACGTCTTGCCATAAAGGAGCCCATACTATGACCTA
Source organism: Cellulosilyticum sp. (assembly GCA_015058045.1). Taxonomy (GTDB): domain Bacteria; phylum Bacillota; class Clostridia; order Lachnospirales; family Cellulosilyticaceae; genus Cellulosilyticum. The sequence continues at coordinate 37,783 of SVDC01000036.1, read as the reverse complement.
GCAGAAAGCAAGGAATATTAGGATAGTGTTTTTTTACATAAAGTGTTACTTGGTGTAGGTCATCTACAACTGTTTTACTAGAATCTGGGGCGTTAAAGTAGCCGAGTTCATCTAAGTTATTTACGGAAAGCCCATGCCCTAAATGGTCATTACCAATTACAAGAATGCCTCGATTGGCTAGATAAGTAGCAAATTCTTCATAACGTCTAATATGTTCAACCATTCCATGAGATAATTGAAGAATGGCGCGAGGGGAACCGTCTGGTATCCACATAAGAATATGTAATTGATTTTTTCCATTTGTAGAGGGAATATAGAGTTCTTTTTGAATCATCATTTAATAGTCCTTTCGAGTTGTTAATTTTTAATTTCATTGGCATGCTCAATAACTTTATAATCTTCACTATATACTTAAAATTAGGTTGTAAACACACTAATAAAGTAGATTTTACATAAAATGATGTAAGATATAGAAAGATTATGTATCTGAAGAAGCATTCAATTGATAAACTAGCCAGTACACCAAGGTACAGTAAATAGGGATAACCAAGATGTATAAAATTATATTAGTGAAAGTAAAATTATATACATTAGAAATCTCACCATATTCTAGCCAGTAACGAAGCCCCATACCTATAAAAGTAAAGAGGAAGGATAGTGCTAATACAAGATGTAGTTTATTTTTAGCTAACACGCCCGTAAAGCCTATGCCGATATAACCATACGCTACTAAAAATGTAAAAGTTCTTCCCATATCCATAGAATGGTATGGATTGGAGAAAGGAAAGAAGAAACATCCATTAAAGGCAGTATAGGCTAGGACAAGTATCCACACAAGCTTTGGATGAGTGAGCATAGATTTCCTTAATTGATCCATATAAATCACCTCGCTATCAAGTTTTTATGCAATAGTGCTAAGACTATCAGATGGGTACAAATTTCTATTGATGCACCTTAAATGCTAAAAAGCATTAGCAATATAATTTAAATAAAGTGAAACCACATCCAAATCATAATTTAAATATAAAGTACGCGTTCCCACCACATCTTCAATCTCATTAAATAAGAACCGTCCCTCTTGATCTAAGATAAAATCAATCCCCACTAAATCAAAATCTAATAAAGAAAGAATACGTTTCACTAAACTTTCTTCTTCAGACGTTAAAGTATAAGCAATAGCTAAGCCACCTAAAGAATAGTTTGATTTAAAACTCTCAGTAGACTGACGTTTAACAGCAGCTAAAATTTCTGTTCCTAAAGTAAAAACACGTATATCTATGCCAGGGTTAGAACAAAGTTCTTGTAATATAAAATCCTCTGTGCGTAGACTTTTTAGATGTGCCTCTAATTCAGCTTCATTAGAAATTTTATAAATCTCACTACCGCCATGACCACTTACTGCTTTTAAGATGACAGGATAAGCAAAAGACAGCATAGAGGGAGAAAAGTAGTGTACATTCCCTAATAAGGTTTTGACAGAAGGAATACCTGCTGAGTTAATCAACTGATGCGTTTTACCTTTATGATTACAGATTTCCGTAACTTCTGAAGTATTAAAAACCCTGCATCCCATTTTCTCAAAATGCACACCAATAATCGTATCTCTTGTACGATTAATCACAAATTCCACATTCAATGGGGATAAAACCTTAGATTTTGCTATTTCTCCCTCCATCAATGTGGATAAATCTGCTGTTAGGGACGGTTCTGCTACGGAAGGTGCTGCCATAGTTAGGGACGGTTCTAATACCGCAGATGCTAGAAAAGAGCCATTTTCTATGGTGAGCACAAGATTTTCGCGTAAAACGAGAGATAATTCTAGGTCAAATTGAGCTGCCTTATTAATGAGTTCATGGGCAAACCATTTATTTTTCTCATAATCTACTTGGTTATAGATGAGTAATCCTTTTTTCACTGTTTTATTCATGGGCGATTTTCTCCAAAATGTATTTAAAGATAAAGTGAGCAACATCAACACCAGTGCAATCATAGATATTTTTAATATGTGCATTGGAGTTTACTTCGCATAAAATAGGTTCATCATTTTCTCCGAATAATAAATCTATGCCAGTAAAATCTGCTTCAAGCACTTTAGTAGCCTTAATAGCCATTTGGCAGAAGGCCTCATTAGGTGAATAAGGTAGAGCAGTACCACCATTAGAAATATTGGCTCTAAAGTCTGTATCCGAATGGCGATACATAGAGGCAACGACTTGGTCACCTACTACATAAATTCGTACATCACGACCTGTACTACTTTGGATAAATTCTTGATAAAGATGAGGAGTATAAATAAGCTCTTTTTGTTTAGCAATAAGTTCTTCTTGGTTATGAATAAGATAGACTTGAGCGCCAAAAGAACCAAAAGCTTCTTTAATAACCATTGGATATCCCAATTCTTTTTCAAGAGTAGTGGTGAAGTCTGGATTAGGTTCACCCGTTCCTGTACCGTAAAAATATAAAGGGCAGAAGAAAGTCTTAGGCATTTTAATACCGCTATTAGCTAGGATTTGAAAGGTAAGCATTTTATCATCACAATTTTCAATGACTTCTCTGGAGTTAAACAGTGTATAGCCTAGTTTTTCTAGATGTTTCGCTAGGCGAATATCTTTATCCAGAAAAAGAATAAACTCAGGTGATTGAAGAGGCCTAGCGGTATGAAGTACCGCATTCCCGTTTTCAATACAAGCATAGAGCTCATCATTAGCCACCAGTTCAAGATTAATATCACATTTTTTTGCAGCAGCAGCGTAAAGTTCATTAAGTTCCATATATTTAGGGGTTCTAAGACCGCCATTATAGATTAGCCAACCATATGTGTTCAATAGATTCACCTCAAAAAGTTGCGTTTTTAGTATGAGCTCATTATAACATAGCCCTACTTTTATAAAAAGCATTGGGTGTATGAAAGATAAGCGAATGAGTTAGCCTAAAATTTAAGATTGATTTGAG
>SVDC01000036.1:15921-34731 GCA_015058045.1 Cellulosilyticum sp. | reverse complement strand
GCCCTACTTTTATAAAAAGCATTGGGTGTATGAAAGATAAGCGAATGAGTTAGCCTAAAATTTAAGATTGATTTGAGGTAGTAAAAGGGGATAGTATGATGTTGTGATGAAAGATGTCAGCAAGTAAAGCCGCCAATATTTGCAAAACCTGTTGAGGTTACCGATTGTAATATGTACCAAGGAATAGGTTATACCATTACGATTGGGTATGGTGGGCCGGTAGGATATCCAGGGGAAGAGCTTAAAGGTCAATTTATATGGGGTAACTATTAACATAAAGACAAATAAATAAAAGAAGCTACTATAGACTAAATCCGAAGATTTGGTTCTATAGTAGCTTCTTTTTAAGAATGGGACAGATGTTACTTTACAGAGATGTCCCATATATTATAGAAGGTAATCCGAGTACCTTCTTACTAAGGTTTATTTACCATAGTAAGCTTTTTTGTAAAGCTCTTGAAGTTCAGTTACTTTTGGAAGTCTTGGGTTAGCTGTTGTACATTGATCTTCAAATGCTTTGTATGATAATGATTCAATAGTATTGTTGTATACTTTTTCATCAATGTTCATTTCTTTAAGTGTTAATGGAATGTTAAGTTCTTTCATTAAGTTTCTTACTGCATTAGCAAGTGATTTAACACCTTCTTCTGGAGTAGAAGCTGGAAGACCTAACATCTTAGCAATATCTTGGTATCTTTCTGGTGCAACAAATTTACCATATTTTGGCCAAGCCATGAATTTAGATGGATTAACTTCACCATTGTATTCGATTACGTGTGGTAACAGAATAGCATTTGCACGACCATGAGCTACGTGGAATTCACCACCAAGTTTATGAGCTAATGAGTGACATACACCAAGGAATGCGTTTGTGAATGCCATACCTGCGATACAAGAAGCGTTGTGCATTTTTTGTCTTGCTTCTGGATCACTTGCACCGTTTTTGTAAGAACGTGGTAAGTATTCAAATACTAATTTAATTGCATGAAGTGCAAGAGCATCTGTGTAGTCAGAAGCTAAGATAGATACATAAGCTTCGATAGCATGTGTTAATACGTCAAGACCTGTATCTGCTGTAGCACCAGCTGGAACTGACATAACGAATTCTGGGTCGATGATTGCTACGTCTGGTGTTAATTCGTAGTCAGCAAGTGGGTATTTCATATTCTTAGATTTATCAGAAATAACAGCGAATGATGTTACCTCAGAACCTGTACCAGATGTTGTTGGGATAGCAACCATTTTTGCGAGTTTACCCATTTTAGGGAATTTGTAAACACGTTTACGGATATCCATGAATTTTTGAGCCATGCCAACAAAGTCTGAATCTGGATGTTCATAGAATAACCACATAGCTTTAGCAGCATCCATTGCAGAACCACCACCAAGAGCGATGATTACGTCTGGTTTGAATGAATTCATTGCAGCTGTACCTTTACGAACAGTTGTTAAATCTGGATCTGGTTCAACTTGGTCAAAGATTTCGATTGTTACTTTATTTAAGTTTTTATTTAATTGGTATGTAACACGGTCAACATAGCCTAATTTAACCATCATTGGGTCAGCTACGATCATTGCACGGCTGATATCTGGCATTTTAGCTAAATATTGAACTGAACCTGGCTCGAAGTAAATCTTTTCTGGAACTTTAAACCATTGCATATTGATTCTCCTTTTTGCTACTCTCTTCTTGTTAATTAAGTTTTGTGCTGTAACGTTAGAAGAAGTTGAGTTATGACCATAAGAGCCACAGCCAAGTGTTAATGAAGGCATAAGTGAGTTATAAACATCACCGATACCACCAAATGCAGATGGAGAGTTTACAACGATACGACAAGCTTTCATTCTTTCGCCATAAGCGTCTACAAGGTCATTGTTTGTTGTATGGATAACTGCTGTATGTCCAAGACCACCAAGGTGAAGCATTGTTTCAGCTTTATTGAAACCGTCTTCAACATCTTTAGCTTTAACAACTGCAAGTACTGGAGAAAGTTTTTCTCTTGAAAGTGGATAAGCTTCGCCAACACCCTCAAGTTCAACACAAAGTACTTTTGTATCAGCAGGAATTGTGAAACCAGCTTGAGCAGCAATATCAGCAGGAGATTTACCTACTACGTTTGGTCCAGCCATGTTACGTTTTGGATCGATAACAACTGGTTCAAGTTTTTTAGCTTCTTCTTTAGTTGCAAAGTAGCAACCTTTAGTTTTCATATATGCGATAGCTCTATCGTAAACAGGAGCTTCGATGATGGCAGCTTGTTCAGAAGCACAAATCATACCATTATCAAATGATTTTGAAAGAATAATATCTGTAAGTGATTGTTCAAGATTTGCTGTTTTTTCTACGAAAGCAGGTACGTTACCAGGACCAACACCAAGTGCAGGTTTACCAGTAGAGTAAGCAGCTTTAACCATTGCAGAACCACCAGTAGCAAGTACTGTAGCTACATCAGGGTGATTCATAAGTGCATTAGTTGCTTCGATAGATGGTACATCAATCCATTGAACACAGTTTTCTGGAGCACCAGCTTTAATTGCTGCATCTCTTACGATCATAGCAGCTTCACGAGAACAGTTTTGAGCAGCTGGGTGGAAACCAAAGATAATTGGGTTACGAGTTTTAGCACAAATGATTGCTTTGAACATTGCTGTTGAAGTTGGGTTTGTTGTAGGTGTAACACCAGCTACGATACCTACTGGCTCAGCAATTTCTACATAACCTTCATCTACGTTATCTTCGATAATACCAACAGTTTTTTCGTGTTTGATACTGTGGTAAATATATTCTGTAGAGAAGATATTTTTTGTTACTTTATCTTCAAAAATACCACGGCCTGTTTCATCAACAGCCATTTTTGCAAGTTTCATTTGATTTGAAAGACCAGCAAGAGCCATTGCCTTGGTAATTTCATCAATTTGAGCTTGATCGAGCTTCATGTACTCATCAAGAGCTACTTTAGCTTTTTGAACTAATTCATCAACCATTTTTACTGCATCAACTTGAGGTGCTTCTTCTTTTACTTTTTTGCTTTCTGACATCGTAAATAGCCTCCCTTAAAATTTTATAAGTGTATTTTTTGATAACCTTATTAAGGATATTCTTATAATCGTTATAAAATTAACAACTATAAGTAAAAAAATAATAAAATTGATTAAAAAAATAAATTGTTTAATATATTTTGATAATAGCATGAGTGTTATTTATTTGTCAATCATAAAAAATAGTTATTAAAGTTAGATTATAGAGAAAGATGGGGACGAATTAAGTAGTTTTAATGTTTTATAAAGGTTAAAAACATAGTGTTAAAAAATAAACAGATTAAAAAATAAGGTTAAACGTTGAAGAACCTTATATGGAAAGAATTTAGGAATAGAAGTTTATAAATTATGTGGATAATGTTTAGAAATTATACACAAATTAGAAAAAGTTATTCACAAAATGTTGATAGATTACATAAACTTGTGGATTAATCTAAAAAAAATAATATTATTTGAGGAAAATTCATCTAATACCTGTGGATAAATTGTGAGTGTAGGAATGTGTATATGTGGAGTAGTGAATAAATTTATATGTTAGTTTTATAATATTATAGGGAGAATAGGATAGGAATATAAATAAGATATTAAAGATACATATATATGAAATTAATATGTTAATATTACTTTTATATAAAAAGATTATAATGAATATGAAGTCATATTTTTAGCGGACAATTAAAAGATTGGTAAGGTGTAGTGATGAAACGAAAGAAAGAAGTATTTCCTATAGTAGTTGTGATGATAACCTATATCATTATTTTACTTATGTATTTATTTACATATAGTCAAAACTCATACTTATTATGGGGATTTTTTATAGTAGAAAGATTAATTGCTTTTAGTTATGACGAAGAGATTGATCATTATCTATCTCGGGTAGAAGTGGAAGAATTAAATAGTGGGAGAATGCTTATTATTGGTCTTTTCTCTTTACTAAGTGTAGGAATTTTTTTATACACACCATTTAAGTATCCAGGACTATTTATGATTTTGGTGATAGGTGAAGTGATTGATTTAATTAGTAAACACTTCAAGAAAAAGATTAAGTTTAAGTAGATATTAAGAGCTAACAAAATCGTAAGAAAAATGTTCAAGTGTTTGTAAGAGGCGTTCAGCATAATTAAAGTGTGGGACGATTTCAATTAAGGAAGTTCTAGAGGTAAATGAAAATTTGGAGGGAAAAGAATGTACTCAATACTCGTATGTGATGACGACCAACTTATTGTAAATTCTATAGCACTTCATCTGCAAAAAGAAGGCTATAACGTATTTAAAGCATATAATGGCTTAGAAGCTTTAGACATTATTGCTAAACAAGAGGTTCATTTAATATTATTGGATGTCATGATGCCAGAACTAGATGGGCTTTCAACTACATTACGAATTAGGCAAGAAAAAAATATACCGATTATTATTTTATCTGCAAAGAGTGAGGATACAGATAAGATAGCAGGGCTTAATTTTGGGGCTGATGATTATATTACAAAACCATTTAATACGTTAGAGCTTTTAGCTAGGGTAAAATCACAGCTTAGAAGATATACGACTTTAGGTGCCCTTAAACAAACACCTCAAATGTTAGTGACAGGTGGATTAAGTGTAGATACCCAAAGTAGTACGGTTTATTTAGATGGAGAGGTTGTAAGGTTAACACCTACAGAGTATAAAATTTTAGTTTATCTAATGAGTCATATGGGACAAGTCTTATCGATGCACCAGATTTATGAGAATGTATGGCATGATACGCCTTATGCTCCTGAAAATACAGTGGCAGTGCATATTCGTAGACTTAGAGAAAAAATTGAAATTAATCCCAAAGATCCTAAATATATAAAGGTGGTGTGGGGAAGTGGATACTTGGTTGAAAAAAGTGGCGTATAGTAGAGGCTCTAAAGGCATTACATTAGTAGCGATTTATCTGGTGACTTTTACATTAATCTTAAGTTTTACAGGTATTACATTGTTTTCTACAGCTCCAAGCTATGTAGACAGTGCAGAGTTTAGAGAGCTTTTAGTAAAGAAGGCAGGGTATCTTAGAGATTGGATTGTAAGATATGATGAAGATAAGATTTTTTCAGAAGAAGAGATTACACCAGAACAAATAGAAAATTATATTTCTGCTTCTGGTAAAACTATGACAAAAGATGAAGCCATCCAAGGTATTTTAACAGATAGGCGTAATTACTATAGTATGATTCAAAATGAACTAGTGATTACCAATAAGAACCTAGATTATTTTGCCATAGATAATGAAACGCAAAGAGTCATTACAAATATGCAAGGAGACAATACAGACGAAATTATCAAACAGCTCACTAATCGAGCAGATTATTTAGTTGGGAATGGGTATTATATTTTAAACTTAAAATATGGAACAGATACACATGTTTCTTATTATAGTGACCAATATACAATGGAAAGTAATTATTATGCTGGAGAAAAATTTGAAGGTCAGGAAAATTACCGTGTCTATGTAGCATTAAAAGAAGTACTTGTACCAGGTGATGATTTTTATGTAGGGTATAAATATTTAAATAGTTATCAAGAACAGCTTAAATTCTTGTATAACGTATGCGTCGTAGGTATTATTTTACTTATATTATTAGGTATTTATTGGGTTTGTATTGTAGGGAAAAGTAATAAGAGTGAAGGCATTGTATTAGGTTTTTGGGATAGAGTGCCATTTGAAATAGAGTGTCTTATGGGCGTCATTGGAAATATTATTTCCTTTTCACTAATTGTTCAATTTATTAGATGGAAAGGTGATTTGATTATGAGTATGGGGATTAATGGACCAAACTATAAGATGCTAGGGATTATGATATTCTGTGGAATTTGTACCCTGCCAATTTCTATTAATCTAAGATTATTTTCAAGTTGGATTAAACGACTTAAAAGTCATACCATGCTCGATCATATTATGAGTTATCGATTGGCAAGAGAATGGTATGAGCATATGCCTAATAAAGTAAAAAATTTCGTGCTTATTATTGGTATTATAGGCATTAATATCTTGGGAGATTGTATTTTACTTTTCGACATAGAGGAAATGTTTTATAGTTATGGGATTCTTGCCTTTATGCCGATTGTCATTTGGAATTTACTATGGGGTGCATTAATTTTAAGACTCTTTATAGATTATATTAAGATTTTACAAGGCGCTAAGGCAATTACTCAAGGTGAGTTAGAGCGAAAGGTGGAGTTAGGTAAAACCCTTCCGATTCTAAAAGAGATGGCAGATACCGTTAACTCTATGGGAACAGGCTTAGAAAAAGCCGTAGGTCAGTCAGTAAAAAGTGAGCATTTAAAAACAGAGCTGATTACTAACGTATCTCATGATTTAAAAACGCCACTTACTTCTATTATTAGTTATATCGATTTATTAAAGGGTGAAAATATCGATAATCCAGTGGCAAGAGAATATATTAATGTATTAGATGAAAGAAGTCATAGACTTAAACAATTAGTTGAAGACCTAGTAGAAGCTTCTAAAGCAGTAACAGGGAACTTAAAAGCTGAGATTCAGCCATTGCAATTAGATGAGCTAGTGGGTCAAGCGCTAGGAGAATATCAAGACCGGATGGAAATGAATGGTCTGGTGGTAATGAGTCAAAAAATGGAGCCTGTATGTGTGAGTGCGGATGGTAGATATATGTGGCGTATTATTGAAAATTTACTTTCAAATGTTTGTAAATATGCTATGCCACATACAAGAGTTTATATAGAGGTATATAGGGAAGGTCAGTATGGTTACTGCATCATTAAGAACATATCTAAAGAACCGCTAAATATGGATACCAGTGAATTAACAGAACGTTTTGTAAGAGGAGATACCGCAAGAACCACAGAAGGTTCAGGTCTAGGGCTTGCCATTGCTGAAAGTCTTATTGCTTTGCAACATGGTGGATTAGAGCTTACGGTAGATGGGGACTTATTTAAGGCAGCCGTTAAGATCCCGTTAGTAGAATCAAAGCCGATTAGCTTAGATAAGGAAAATAAATAGTTTATATGGAGAGAAAGACTATGTATAAAAGGTATACAATGCCTAAGTACATAGTCTTTTTTGCATCACTTTAGGATTAGGAAGAACAAATCTTGTATAGGAATCCGCATTATCACAAGCAAAACCATTCGTTATGACGAATGTAAAATAAGTAGGGACGGTTCTGAGCATAAGGAGATTATTATCAATTTGCTAAAGGTGAGCTAATAGATACTGTGAAATATCTAAAAATAATAAATAAAAGAATATTCTGTAAATAATGTGCTAAGAAACATACATACATGCTATTATTATATGTAGTTGTGATATAATTTTAGTATAAAAAATTATTGTAGAAGAGGTTGGGAACATGCTAAAAACAAAGATTATATGTACGCTTGGACCGACAACAGAGGATGACAGAGTTTTAAAGTCATTAATGACAGAAGGAATGAATGTGACACGTTTTAACTTTTCTCATGGGGACTATAAACAACATGAACGAAATATGAAGCGCGTTAAGCAATTTAGAGAAGAGTTGAAATTACCAATTGCTACATTACTAGATACCAAAGGACCGGAAATTCGTATAGGTAAGTTTAAGGAAAGCCCTATTTTATTAGAAGAAGGACAGGAGTTTACTTTAACCATTAAAGAGGTAGAGGGGGACAAGAACCGCGTTTCTATTTCTTATAAAGAATTAATTCAGGATCTTGAAGTAGGGAATAGAATCCTAATAGATGATGGTTTAATTGAACTTAAAGTAACACGTTTAACAGATACGGATATTATCTGCCAGGTTATTAATGGTGGAATGGTTTCTAACTTAAAGGGAGTTAATGTGCCTAATGTACAACTTTCAATGCCTTTTATAAGTGAGAGGGATAGGCAAGATATTATATTTGGTATTGAGCAAGGCTTTGATTTTATTGCAGCCTCTTTTACAAGATGTGCGGAGGATATTTTACAGATTAGACATATACTTAGTGAATATAATTGCGAGACAATGAATATCATTGCAAAGATTGAAAATATGCAGGGTGTCCAAAATATTGATGAAATTATAAGAGTATCGGACGGTATCATGGTAGCACGTGGGGATATGGGCGTTGAGATTCCTATTCAGGAAGTACCTGTTATTCAAAAGATGATTATAAGGAAAGTTTATAATGCAGGTAAACAAGTTATTACAGCCACTCAGATGTTAGACTCTATGATGAAAAATCCGAGACCAACAAGAGCAGAGGCTACAGATGTTGCAAATGCCATCTATGATGGAACCAGTGCCATTATGCTTTCAGGGGAAACAGCAGCAGGTAAATATCCTGTAGAGGCCCTAAAGACTATGGTAAATATTGCGGAGAGTGCAGAAGCTGATATGGATTATAAGGCACGATTTAAAAATAGGGAGAATACTGAAAATAAAGATGTTACCAATGCTATTTCACATGCAACATGTACTACAGCTCATGATTTAAATGCTTCTGCAATTATAACGGTAACAAAGTCTGGAAAGACAGCAAGAATGATCTCAAAGTATCGACCAGATTGCCCGATTATAGGATGTAGTACCTATGAACATATTTGTCGTCAAATGAATTTATCTTGGGGTGTATTGCCTCTTGTTATTAAAGAAGAAGATAATACAGATGACTTATTTGATCATGCAGTAGCAGCAGCAGAGCGTGCAGGATATGTGAAACCGGGAGAATTAGCAGTTATTACAGCCGGTGTTCCTTTGGGAATTTCAGGAACAACTAATATTATCAAAGTACATGTTGTAGGACATATCTTGGTAAAAGGATATGGCATTACGAAAAAGAGCGTTTGCGGAAGCTTATGCGTGTGTCAGTCAGAAGAAGAGGTGAATAAAAACTTTAAGCCAGGAGACATTTTAGTTGTACCTGAAACGAATAATACTATGATGGATGCGTTAAAGCAGGCAGGTGGTGTTATAGTAGAAAAGGGTGGCATTAATTCACATGCAGCCATTGTTGCCTTTAGTTTAGATTTACCAGCTATTTTAGGTGCAGAACATGCCACACAGATTCTAAAATCAGGCGCTATTATTTTGCTAGATGGTGAAAAAGGAATTGTATCTTGTAATCAGTAATAGATTATTAAACTTATGAGCTAGAATAGGCCTAATTTTTGAGGAGGTATCGCATTTTCGCGACACCTCCTTTTTTAGGTTGGAGAAAGGTCTTCTTCTAGCATGCGATAACCTACTCCTACTTCTGTGAAGATATATTGAGGATCACCAGGATTCATCTCAATTTTACGTCTGATATTGGCCATATTGACACGTAAAATTTGATTGTTTTTATCTGCATAAGGCCCCCATATAGAGGTAATCATAAAGTCATAGGTTAATACTTTGCCAGCATTTTGAGCAAGTAAGGAAACAAGCTTAAACTCAATTTGAGTAAGATGAATATCTTTTTCAAAAACACGTACTAAACGTTTATCAAAATCAATGGTTAATCCTTTAGCATTAAAAGTATTATTAGGATGTTTCTTTGTACTGTGTCTTAAAGCTGTACGAATACGAGCTAAGAGCTCAGAAGTACCAAATGGTTTGGTAATGTAATCATCTGCCCCTGAGTCTAGTGCTTCTACTTTTTCTGTTTCTAAAGTTCTTGCAGAAATAATAATAATAGGAACAGATGACCAGTTTCGAATAGACTTAAGAACAGTGAGTCCATCAATATCAGGAAGCCCTAAATCTAATAAAATAAGATCAGGACAATGGGATGTTGTAATAGACAAAGCTTCACTTCCTGTTTGACATTCTAATACTTTGTAATCATTATTTTTTAAAGTGGTTGCCATGAAGGAACCAATATTTTTTTCATCTTCAACAATTAATATATTTACTTTATTAGGCATTTGATTCAACTCCTTCTAAATATCCTCCTCGAGAGGTAGAGTGAAGGTAAAGATTGCACCTTTTTCTAAATTTCGAGCAGTAAGGGTACCACTATGTGCAGAAATAATAGTCTGGCATATAGACAACCCAATTCCAATTCCTTTATTTATATCAATACTTGTAGCATGATTTGGGCAATAGCCATCAAACAAGGTTTCTAATGTATTTTTTGCAATACCAATACCGTCATCTATAACGTCAACTTGAACCATACGAGATTGAACGGTTGCTTTAACCTGAATAGGACTACTTGCCTTAGCGTATTTAAGTGCATTTTCAATCAGATTCATAATAACTTGTTCAATTAAAGTAGCGTCCATAGGAACAAGGACCATTTCATCAGGAACAGTGACACAAATAGCAGCGTTAGGATAACGTTTTTTGATGCGGCTTACAGATTCAGCAATGACTTCTTCTAGTAACTCTGAAGATTTTATCACCTTTGCTGTTTCTTTAACGATACGTGTAACAGAAAGTAAATTTTCAACCATGTGTAATAGCCAATTAGAATCTTCATGAATTTGGGTGATAAGTTGTAGTTTTTCATCTTCTTTGAGATAAGAAGTACTTTCTAGATAAGCAGCACTAGAACCAATAATACTGGTTAATGGTGTGCGTAAATCATGAGATATAGCACGAAGCAAATTACCACGCATTTTTTCTTTTTCTGCTTCAATAGCTAATCTTTGATGGTCATCCAATAGATTTTGGCGTTCAAAAGCTAAAGCCATTTGTGGAATCATAAGTGTAAAAAAGCTTAGATTATCTTTAATAAATGCCGGATTATCATTAGCAAGAAAGCCTAATACGCCCCAAGTATGACTATGAGAAATAACAGGCAGATAAAAACACTTAGAATCTGGTGAAGTTGAAGTTATCCCATAAGACATGCCAGAAGGTTTTTCAGAAACATAAGCAAGATGTGCGATAGCTCTTTCATAGGCGGAACAAAAAACTGCTTCATCTTCTGGAAGAACCAAATGGCTAACAGGCATTTGATCATGAATAGGATCTTCAGTATAAAAGATGCATGAAATATGGGCACTACTTACAACATAATTTAAAGTAAGTTCAATAATTTGAGTAGAACTATCTGCAATAATAAGCTGTTTATTAATTTCATTTAATTGATTGAGGCAAGCTTCACGTAAAGCTTTAATACGAGATTGCTCTTTGGCATGGGCAGTAAGTGTACTGGTAATAATCGCAATGATAAGCATACCTATAAAAGCAAATGGATAGCCGCTTAAAGAAAAGTTAAAGGCAAAATACGGATAGGTAAACATATAATTAACGCCCAGCATGCCACAAATAGAAGCAATAACACACCATACATAACCAGAGGTTAAACGGGCTACTAAAAATACATAAAGCATATAAACGGTAGAAATATTGGTGGTATTATGTGTAAAATGAAAATAGATATAAGCAATAATAGTAGAAAGAATTAATAAAGAGAAAGTTTTTACACCATCTTTAAGATATTGCATAGAAAACACCTGCCGCTTAATGAATTTTAACTAAATAAAAGTAAATCTCTATGTAAAATATGGAAATACAACATAAATATATTTGCATAATAAATTATACAACAGTTCAAATGTATAATGAGTAAAAATGTCGTTAAAATGTCGTTAAGATAGAGACAAAATATCAAATACTTGAAGTTATTAAAAATGTATGGGATACTAAAATGAATTACCATAAAAATATATTTAGGGCAAAGAGGCGTTAAATTTCTAATTAGATTAGTTATTTGAGGCCTCTTTTAGTTAATTTTATAGGTATAGAATAGGTGCATTTTATTAGGGGGAAAATTTAGGTAGAACAGTGAAATGTATAATAGATTGTGCTAAAATGATATATAATATTCTGAAAGAACTTAATATATAAGATTTTTATGTAGAAAAACTTTGGCTCATTTTTAGTTATAAACTAGAATATAAGAACACATATTAAAAATAAGAGTATCGACATATGAACAGGGTTATACCATAAGATAAGGAGGCGACTAATGATTATTAATGAGGTATTAGGCATCCAAAAAATCAAAAATCCTAATATTAAAATTACAACAAGACAAGCGGTTAGAGCAATTGTTATAAAAGATAATAAAATTTTAATGGTACACACTAATAAAGGAGACTATAAATTTCCTGGTGGAGGAATAAAAAAAGCGGAAAGCCATGAAGAAGCACTGAGAAGAGAAGTAAGGGAAGAAACAGGCTACATTGTTAATCACATGGACAAGGAAGCTGGCACGATTGTACAACGCAATCCAAACCAATTTGATAGTAATGGCATTTTTCAAATGACGTCTTATTACTATTTTTGTGATGTAAAGCCCAATACGACCAAACAGCATTTGGATAAATATGAGCAAGAACAAGAATTTTCTCCAGTGTGGATGGATATAGATGAAGTCATTGCACAAAATGAAGCACTTCTGACGCAAAGGAATATACACCTTAATCCATGGGTATATAGGGAAACTCTTGCACTAAGAAGTATTAAAGCAGCAGGTGTTATTACTGGAGAATAAGTGGGTAAGTACTGCATGATCAATCAAATAGCGTATAAAAAATGGGGCTGTCGTAAAATACATCCGCTCAGTCGTCCGAAAAAAGAATTTCTTCCAGAAACACTTTTTTCTCCCTTATGAGCTAGAATATGCCTAATTTTTAAGGAGGTATCGCATTTCGCGACACCTCCATTTTTTAATTAAATAGCATTTAAGCAATGATATTTGGGAAAAGTGTATAAAAAATGAGAGAAGAGGAGATAATTAGGCAAATCGGTAGTTTGAATAGAAAATATAGAAGTTAATAAAAGGACCTAATGGATTAGAGAAAAGAAAGAATCTAACCAATGTGAAGAGAGAAAGCATGTAAATGCACAGGGTACATAAAGGAGGGTTCTTAAAATGCATGAAGTAGTAAAGATTAAACATAGCAGAAAAAGCATACAAGCTAGAAAATATCTAATAAGAAGTGCTATGGGTGGTCTGATTGTTATTTTGGGTATTATGATATGGATGTTAACCCCTATAAGGCAAGTTATGGTTATGGGTGTTGAACGTGTGCTTATTTATATAAATGAATATACAAGCAGGGAAACACAGTCTGAACAGCCTTTTTTGCAGGATGTAGAGCTAGATGAGGTTACGGAGATTGATTTAAGTGATTATGAGATAGTAATCAAAAATACACATGATTTATGGTCAGGAGAATTGATACTTGTTAATAGCGCACATAGTTGTAGAATCCAACAAGGAAATGATTTACTTAGTGTAAATGGTTTGAAGAATGATTCTTATAAATTAGTAGATCAAGAGATGAAACTTAATCAAACTATGATACAACAGCTTAATAGGATGATGAAGACATTTGAAATGTCCACAGGAAAACATGATATGATTTTGACCAGTGGATATAGAACAATAGAAGAGCAGGAAGAGGTTTTACAAGAGAAGATAGAATTACTTGGAGAAGAAGAAGCGCTTGAGTGGGCAATGTTACCTAAATATAGTGAACATCATACAGGCTATGCTATGGATATGAGTATTTATACAGACCAAGGAAATTACATTCGTTATAAGGGGCAAGATGAATACGGATGGATTAATCAAAACTGTCATAAATACGGCTTTATTAGAAGATATAGTAGTGATAAAGAAGCGATTACAGGGGTGGTAAATGAAGAGTGGCATTATCGCTATGTAGGTATACCTCATGCTTATATTATAGCAACTAAAAACTTTTGTTTTGAAGAGTATATAGAATACTTAAAGCAATATCGTTATGATACTAAACATTTGATTATGACATGTGAACAAGGTAAATATGAGATTTATTTTGTGTCATCAGAACAAAGGGAGACAGAGGTTTGGGTACCAGGGGAAGAGAGTTATAGTATTTCAGGGAATAATGTAGATGGTTATATTGTTACTATAGAAAAGTAGACTTAGGTGAAAAGTAAAGGAAGTATGATAGAACATAAAAATAAATGGAGCATTTGTATAATGAGATATTATACAAATGCTCCATTTATTTGTTAATGACTTAAAAATATTAAAATAAAAGAGGATATATTTATATTAACACTATTCCAGGTTGTTTTGTCTAGTATTTTCTAAATAATTGTACAATGTAAATTTTGAAATGTTTAAGAAGTCGCATACACGATCTCCAGATTTGGTAATTAAGAAGGCACCTTTACTATCTAAGAAGTGAATGATTTGCATTTTTTCATCTTTATTTAGGTGACTAATAGGTTTATCAAACATATTTTCACATTGTAAAAGTAAATTATCCATTAGCTGACTTACATTAGTTGAGAAAAGTTCGTTAGCTGATGGTGCAGGTGTAGCATACATGTTAAGTTGCTTTAGATACTCTTCACATTTTAAAGTATCAGTTATATCCATATTAATACAAATGGCACCTATATTATTGCCATCATCATCCTGAACAAACATAGAAGAACCACGAATAATTTTTCCATTGCGCATATGTACAATTTTGTTGTAAATATGGGTATCAGCTGTCATTTTACTTAAGACTTCCAACCCCCAATTTCCACCACAGTCTCCGATTTTACGTCCTGTAACATGACCATTTCTAATGTCAACAATACTGTGTTCATATTCTTTTGTATTATCATGCAAAACAATTTCACAATTTTGACCAAGATGATTTTCTAGTAAATCTAAGACACTTTTAAACATTTCAATGTTGTCATAAATAGTTTTCATTGTTTCCTCCTTGAAATTAACGGTTAGTTACGAAAAAGCTTGATTATTAAAGCAAGTATACCATAATTGGCAAATAAAAACACGAATAAATAAAAATGTTTTTAATATTTGACAATATTATGTTGATAAAAATAATTAAGCTAAACAAAATAAAATTTTTATTATAAACCTAAAAAAGAGCAAAATATGTAAAATTATACGTTAATATAACAACATACGTAATATAATAAATGTTAAAATAACTATACATATAAAAAATAATAATATATAATTAAAACATAAAAAGAATAATTTTAATTATTCAATAAATGTTTATAAGGAGGCACAACAATGAGTAATGTACTCGAACAAATTGGTGCATATGGTATTGTACCGGTTGTAGTAATTAACAAAATTGAGGATGCTAGACCACTTGCAAAAGCATTATGTGATGGTGGACTTCCAGTAGCTGAAGTAACATTTAGAACTGCATGTGCAAAAGAAGCAATCAGTATTATGAGCAAAGAATTTCCTGAAATGCTAGTTGGTGCAGGAACAGTTCTTACAACAGAGCAAGTAGATGAAGCAGTTGAAGCTGGAGCTAAATTTATTGTAAGCCCAGGCCTTAATCCAAAAGTAGTAAAATACTGTGTAGAAAAAGGAATCCCTGTAACACCAGGTTGTGCTAATCCTTCAGATATAGAACAAGCTATTGAACTTGGCTTAAAAGTAGTAAAAATCTTCCCAGCTGAAGCAGTTGGTGGAATCAAATTAATCAAAGCTATGGCTGGTCCATATACACAAATGAAATTCATGCCAACAGGTGGAATTAGTGCAGCTAACTTAAATGATTACTTATCATTTGATAAAATCATCGCTTGCGGTGGTAGCTGGATGGTAGATGCTAAATTAGTTGCTGCTGGTGAATTTGATAAAATTACAGAAAAAACAAGAGAAGCTGTAACTCAAATGTTAGGTTTTGAGCTTGCTCACGTAGGAATCAATGCTGAATCTGCTCAAGAAGCGCAAGGAATCGCAGCTGGTTTCGATGGTTTATTCAATACTTCAGTTAAAGAAGGTAACAGCTCAATCTTCGCTGGTACTGGTGTAGAAGTAATGAAAACTCCATACCTTGGAACAAAAGGTCACATTGCTTACAAAACAAACTACATCGATAGAGCTGTAGCTTACCTTAAAGCTAAAGGTTATAAGTTTAATGAAGAATCAGCTAAATATGATGCTAAAGGTAACTTAAAAGCAATCTATTTAGAAGAAGAAGTAGGCGGATTTGCAATTCACTTAGTTCAAAAATAAAAACTATCTTAGTAGATAAGGACTTACTCATTGAGTAAGATGTTATACATATTAAAAACGAACCACTTAATAAGAAAAGATGATTTTTATAAGGAGACCATCTTTCTTATTAAGAAAATAAAATAATAAATAAAATTTATATAAGAAATAGGAGACTCAACAATGAGAGTAGTTACTTTTGGTGAAATTATGTTAAGACTTGCCCCAGACGGGTATTTAAGATTCAATCAAGTGGATCATTTCCAAGCTACATATGGTGGTGGAGAAGCAAATGTTGCTGTATCTCTTGCTAACTATGGTGTAGATGCAGAATTCGTAACAAAATTACCAACACACGAAATTGGTCAAGCAGCTATCAACGATCTTCGTAGATACGGTGTAGAAACAAAACACATTGCTCGCGGTGGTGAAAGAGTTGGTATTTACTTCTTAGAAAAAGGTGCTTCTCAAAGACCTTCTAAAGTAATTTACGATAGAGCACACTCTTCAATCTCAACAGCTACAACAGCTGACTTCAACTGGGATGAAATTTTCGAAGGTGCAACATGGTTCCACTTCACAGGAATCACACCAGCATTAGGTGATGATGCAACAGCTATCTGTTTAGAAGCTTGTAAAGCTGCTAAAGCTAGAGGTGTAAAAGTAAGCTGTGACCTTAACTACAGAAAAAAATTATGGACAAGAGAAAAAGCTGGCCAAGTTATGGGCGAGTTAATGGAATATGTAAACGTATGTATTGCTAATGAAGAAGATGCAGCTGATGTATTCGGTATTCATGCAGCAAACACAGACGTAACTAAAGGTGAAGTTAACCACGAAGGTTATAAAGATGTAGCTAAACAACTTAAAGATAGATTTGGTTTTGATTATGTAGCAATCACACTTAGAGAATCAATCTCTGCTAGTGATAACAACTGGGCAGCAATGTTATACAATGGCGAAGATTACTTCTTCTCTAAAAAATATGCAGTTCGTATTGTTGACCGTGTAGGTGGAGGAGATTCGTTTGGCGGCGGACTTATCTATGCATTATTAAACAATTATGAACCACAAGCAACAATTGAATTTGCAGTAGCAGCTTCATGTTTAAAACATACTATCGAAGGAGACTTCAACCGCGTATCAGTAGCAGAAGTACAAGCTCTTGCTGGTGGGGACGGTTCTGGTCGCGTTCAAAGATAGTTAGTTGTTAGTGATAAACCCTTAATATGGCAAGATGTGATAAAAGTAACATCTGTCGTATCAATCACTCTCTATAGAGTTAAAGTATGTAGAGAATAACTCCTAATTGATGAGGGTACATTCCCTTAATGTACCCTCATATATAAAACTACGGTTACCTACCATATAAACAGGCAAATATGGTGATAATCGTTTTTTTTTCAAAAAAATAAGCATCAGTAAGTTACCTAGTTGTTACCACGTGGAATCAATTTAATTTGTGCTCTTAATTGACTTTGTGTTAAGACACTTAGATAGACTAGAATTTTATGCTGGGACAATACAGAATGTTGAAATATAAAAGTCACACAATGGGAGGCAGTTATGTCAAAAGTAATTTTAGTTGGTGAGCCAATGGCTTTATTTATAGCAGAAACAGAAGGAAGTTTAGATACAGTGACTCAATTTACACGATCAGCTGCTGGAGCAGAAATGAACGTTGCAATTGGATTAAAAAGATTAGGCAATGATGTTTGTTATATTACAAAGCTAGGAAAAGATCCATTTGGAAAATATTTAATGGACTTTTTAAATAATGAAGGAATTGACACAAGTAATATTTGTTTCGATGATCATTTCCCAACAGCATTTCAACTTAAAGGTAAAACTTCAGTAGGAGATCCAGATGTTGCTTACTATCGCAATGGTTCAGCAGCATCCAACTTAAGAGTAGATGATGTAGATGAAATTGATATGACAGGATTTAATCATTTCCACCTTACAGGAATTTTCCCTGCTATTTCAAATACATCAAGAGCAACCTTATTATACTTAATTGAAAAAGCACAAAATAGCGGATTAACAACATCATTTGATCCAAACTTAAGATTAAGTTTATGGAAAAACTCTGAGGATATGGTTAAAACCATTAATAAAATTGCTTTTAGATGTGATACTGTACTTCCAGGAATATCAGAAGGAAAAATATTAACAGGCTATAGCAACGAAAAAGATATCGCTCAGTTTTATTTAGACCATGGTGTAAAAAACGTTGTTATTAAACTTGGACCAAAAGGTGCCTATGTAAGAACTCAAGAAGGAGAAGCTTACATTGACGGTTACAAAGTAGACAAAGTAATCGATACAGTAGGTGCTGGAGACGGATTTGCAGTTGGTTTCATTAGTGGATTACTAGAAGGAAAAGATGTAAAAGAATGTGCAGACCGTGCAAATGCAATTGGGGCACTCCAAGTAATGCACAAAGGAGACAATGAAGGTCTTCCAACAAAAGAGCAGTTATTCAGCTTTATGGAGAAGAAAACTTTATAATGACTTTCAGTAAGTTAAAATTATGAGTTTTACTCAAACATATATTATTAAAAAAATCAATACAACATAAAAAGCACACTACACATCCAGTAGTGTGCTTTTTTATAGGGACGGTTCTGACGAGAGGAAGGAAAGATATATAGGGACGGTTCTGACGAGAGGAAGGAAAGATATATAGGGACGGTTCTGACGAGAGGTAGGGAAGATATATAGGGACGGTGCTGACGAGAGGAAGGAAAGATATATGGGGACGGTTCTGACGAGGGGAAGGGAAGATATATAGGGACAGTTCTTAAGAAAGATAGAAAAGAAAAAAGGATAGAA
>SVDC01000036.1:2760-15821 GCA_015058045.1 Cellulosilyticum sp. | reverse complement strand
GGGACGGTTCTGACGAGGGGAAGGGAAGATATATAGGGACAGTTCTTAAGAAAGATAGAAAAGAAAAAAGGATAGAAGTATAAAAAGATAGGATGAATATTGTAAATGAAGTAGAATAAGGAGTAAGAAGTACTTATTTTTAGAATAGGTGAGGAGGAAATTAGATGAAACAATTCTATTTTATATTACTGTGCATTGTTATTATGAATTTATGGGGCTATTTTAGCATGTGGTCAGATAAAAGACGTGCGATAAAAGGAAAGTATAGGATTTCGGAAAAGGCATTATTTATGATTGCAATATTTGGAGGAAGTATAGGTAGTATTATTGGGATGAATCGGTTTAGACATAAAACGAAGCACTGGTATTTTAAATATGGGATGCCGATGATTTTGATGATACAAATTGTAGTAGTAGCAGTGGCAATCAATTTTTTTGTATAAGGAATGTATAGTTTAAATAAAAATCATGAATACAAAAATAAAACTCGCAGATAATACATATAAGAGGTGATTTTCATGGAGCAAAAGAATGAAGCATTAGAGAAATATAAAGATGATGTAAAAACCATTGCTAAGCACATAAAAGAAGATGCTGAAAAATTAGGTGATAAAGCCAAAGCAGGCATGGATACAATTGGGCAAAAAGCAGAAGATGGTATGAAAGTAGTAAAAGAGGGAGCAGAAAAAGCTATATGTAAAACAAAAGATGGCTTAGATGCTCTAGAAGAAAAGATGAAAAAATAATTGATATGCTCCCCTTATTAAATGGATGGTTAACTGATAAAACTATCTATCCTATAAGGGGAGTTTTATTTTTTTAGCTTAATAGAGCTTAATAGGGACGGTTCTTAGAAGATTTATTCTAATGCTAGCTTTTCATCTAAGCCCAGCATAATATTCATATTTTGGATAGCAGCACCAGATGCACCTTTTCCTAAGTTATCTAAGCGGGTAAGTAGTAGGATTTGCTCATCATTACCGAAAACAAAGATTTCTGCAAAATTAGTATCATTACAAGCAATAGGGGTGAAGAAGCTATCACCTAAATTATTAGTATCGCATTCTGTTGGATTAAAAGGCATAACTTTAACAAAATATTCATCTTGATAGTAGTTAGATAACAATTCATGGAAATCTTTTGGTGTATACTTTTTAGGAAGTAAGCGTGTATGTATAGTTGTAGCAACGGCAAGGCCTTTATAATAGTTGTTGATGATAGGTGAAAAAATAGGTGCATAATTTAAGCCAACTGTCTTTTGCATTTCAGGTAGGTGTTTATGAGATAATCCAAGAGCATATGGGCGTGGTGCTAGATATGTAGGATGATTGGTTGCAATTTCAGGATCAGTATAGTCGGCAATAGCAGTTTTACCTGCACCACTATAACCAGAAAGACCGTAAGAAGAAATAGGGTAATCTTTAGGAATGATACCTGATTCCACAAGTGGATAAAGTGGAAGAATAAAAGAACTTGCATAGCATCCAGGGACAGCAGTTCTTGATGAGTTTGCAATCTTAGAACGTGCTTCTTTACTAAGTTCAGGGATACCATAAGTCCATTCTGGATTGGTGCGGTGTGCGGTGCTGGCATCTAAAATTTTTGTATGTGTATTTGTAGGCTCTACTAATGAAACTGCTTCAATAGCAGCTGCATCTGGAAGACATAAGAAGACGATATCAGCAGAATTAATCATTTTTTTACGTTCAGCTAATTCTTTACGCTTATCTTCAGCTATCTTTAGGATTTCTACATTGGGATGATTTATTAAGCGCTCATTTATTTTTAAACCAGTAGTACCAGATTGTCCATCTACATAAACAGTATATTTTTGCATCAATATAAGCCTCCTATGAATAAAAATCAAATATATTAATAATTATTCATTATAAAGTATATTTTTAGATTTTTCAATCTATATTATAAGCGCAGATATAAGGATTTTGTAATTTGCAATTTTAGTTGAAAGTAAATTAAAAGATAGTGAGTAATGTTTGAATGTTGTATAATAAAAGGGAAAATTTAGTGAATGGAGAGAAGGATAGTGAAACATTTTATTACTGATATTAATGTAAAAACGACAGGGGCAAGTGATTATACAGCAAATTTAACAGCGTATATTCCGGAAAATGAGTTTACAGCTGAGGACAGGCGAATACGTCCAGCAGTTTTAATTATACCTGGTGGAGGATATGAGCATACTTCAGATAGAGAAAGCGAACCTATTGCGATGAAGTTTATTTCTGAGGGATTATGTGCATTTGTATTGCGTTACAGTGTGGCGCCAGCACGTTTTCCACAAGCTTTATGTGAGGCTTTTTCAGCAATAAGTTACATAAGGGAGCATGCCGAAGAGTGGAATATTGATCCTAATAAAATTACGGTATGTGGATTTTCAGCTGGTGGGCATTTAAGTGCTTGTGTAGGAGCTTTCTGGAACGCACCATGGTTAGATGAACATATGAAGATGGATAGGAATATGATTAAACCTAATTTACTTGTTTTATCATATCCAGTTATTACAAGTGGGGAATTTGCACATGAAGGGTCTGTAAATAATTTATTAGGGGATAATAAGACTCAAGAAAATGTTGAACTCATTTCTATGGAAAAACAAGTAAATCAGGATGTTCCTCCTACATTTATTTGGCATACTTATGAAGATGGTAGCGTACCAGTAAATAATACAGTACTTTTTGCACATGCTTTACTAAGACATAATGTACCCGTTGAAATGCATATTTATAGACGAGGAGGACACGGCTTATCACTAGGTAATCATATGGTTAACCAGCAACTTAAGATAGGTGAAAAGCATATGAGTAGCGATTGGATAGATAAGGCGATTCGATTTATTTTTGAAGAGATAACCAATGAATAAGAAAATAGAGTAGGAAAAATAACAGGAGAGGACTAGATGAAAAAATTTTTAAATTTTATTTTTAGTCGTATGGTGATTATCGGCATACTTATTCTCTTCCAAGTGAGTATTATTATTTGGGTCATATGGAGGCTGAGTAACTACTTTTTATATTTTTATGTATTTTGCATGTTGATTAGCATCGTAGCAGTGATACATCTTGTAAGCAAAAATGATAATCCTTCATATAAACTGGCTTGGTCTGTACCAATTATGCTATTTCCGTTATTTGGGGGATTGTTTTATATTATTGCAGGGAATAACAAAAATAGTAAGCGATTTAGTGGTAGGTTAGAAAAGATTTTTGCAAGAACACTGCCTTATTTAAAGCAAGATGAAGAGATTATTAAAAAAGTGGAAGAGCAAGATCCTCATATTGGAAATCAAGTAAAGTATATAAGAAGATTCTCCTGTTATCCTATTTATGAAAACACTATAACAAGATATTTAAGTCCTGGAGAAGAATTTTTTAAAGTATTAGTTGAAGAACTTGAAAAAGCTAAGCATTTTATTTTCATGGAGTATTTTATTATTCATGAAGGCAAGATGTGGAATACTATTTTAGAAATTCTTGAGCGAAAGGTTAAAGAAGGCGTAGAAGTAAGGGTACTATATGATGACATAGGAAGCTTAACGACAGTACCCTATAAATACAATGAGATGCTTAATAAAAAGGGAATTAAGTGTCAGGTATTTAACCCCTTCTCACCAACTATTAATATTATTTTGAATAACCGTGATCATAGAAAAATTACGGTTATTGATGGCTATGTAGGTTTTACAGGTGGAATGAATTTATCAGATGAGTATATTAATGAGGTTGTAAGATTTGGACATTGGAAAGATGCCATGATTTTGCTTAAAGGTGAGGCGGTATGGAACCTTACGATGATGTTTTTGCAGACATGGGATTTTGTAGGTGATCTATTTGAAGAATATGATATGTACAGACCAGAAGTACATCACCCAGAACCCTTTGAAACAGATGGGTTTGTACAGCCATATGGTGATAGCCCACTTGATCATGAGACTGTGGGGGAAAATGTCTATTTAAATCTTTTATATAAGGCTAAAAAGTATGTATATATTTGTACACCGTATTTAATTGTAGATAATGAAATGGTTACTGCATTAAGTTTGGCAGCAAAAAGTGGAGTAGATATTAAAATTATTACACCGCATAAAGAAGATAAGTGGTATGTACACATTTTGACACGTTCCTATTATGAACAACTTATAAAAGTAGGTATAAAAATTTACGAATATACACCTGGATTTATTCATTCAAAAACATTTGTATGTGATGATGAAATTGGAATAGTTGGAAGTATTAATATGGACTATCGAAGCTTGTACTTGCATTTTGAGTGTGGGACTTGGCTGTATAAGACGAGTACAGTAGCAGCTATTAAGCAAGATTTTGAAGATACCTTGAAGGTGTGCCAGCGTATTACACTCGCAGAATGTAAGCAAGTAAGCCTGTGGAAGAGATTAGTACGATCTATTCTCCGCCTATTTGCACCACTTATGTAAAATATAATTTAAACTAGACAGAACCGTCCCTGGCACTATGCTAGGGACGGTTCTATCTAGTTTCCTGTTTAGTTTCTATCTGGTTTAAATGGAATCGATTTTAGGTCTTATAATTTTAGATATTTTTGTTATAAGTTTTTATTATATGAATTAAAGCTCATAAAGTAAGTTATCAATCATATCTCTAGTTGCGAGCCATGGTGAAAAGGCAGTGGCACTGCCTGTGGCAGTAGCTAGTTTTAATGCTTCTTTTAAATTATTAGTTTTAATATACCCAGCAATAAATCCAGCAACCATTGAATCGCCAGAGCCAACAGTATTGATGGTGGTGCCTTGCGGTGCAGAAATTTTAATTACTTCTCCATCACTGGTAATGAGAACAGAACCGTCCCTACCCATAGAGACAAGCACATTTTGTGCCCCCATTTCTTGCAGTTTTTTTGCATAAGTTATGATTTCTTCATGAGAATGAATAGTTACATTGAATAGTTCAGCAAGTTCAATGTGATTTGGCTTAATAAGAAATGGTTTATATTTCAGCACATTAAGGAGGAGATTCTTGGTAGTATCTACTACAATATGAATATTTTTATGAGAAAGATTTTTTATGATATCTTGATAAATACTGTCTGGAACACTATTTGGAATACTGCCTGCTAATACTAAAAAATCACCATCTTGAATTTTATCAAGTTTTTCGTGTAATGCTCGAAGATCAGCAGGGGTTATTTTAGGCCCCATACCATTAATTTCAGTTTCTATTCCTGTTTTAAGTTTTACATTGATGCGAGAATTATCATGATCAAGTAGGATAAAATCTGTATGTGTACCTAATTGTTTCATTACTCTATCGATTTCGAGACCAGTAAAACCTGCGATAAAACCCAAAGCTTTATTAGGAATCCTAAGGGTATTGAGTACAAGTGAAACATTGATACCTTTTCCGCCAGGATATATATATTCTTTTTGACTTCTATTAATGGCACTTATATCAAGGTGGTCTAAGTGCATGATATAGTCTAATGAAGGATTAAGAGTTACTGTATAAATCATAAAGTGTTTCCTCCTTATAGGTTTGATGATAAATAAGTTTAAATTTTTTGATATGTTTTTAATTATAATTATGGGAGATATATAAGTAAAGAAAAATACAGAGACTACGCGAGTATTGTTAATAGTTATATAAAAATTATATTGTAAGATTAGATTGCCCTAGAACAATTAATAATATTGCATGAAAATAAACTTATGCGAGGAAATAGAAAAAATACATAAAATGAAACAAATAAATAAATTCAAGCGGGTAAAAAATTTGATGGAAATTGCTTTTTTTAAGTATGTAAGATATGATGAGAATATCAAAAATAGAAGATAAATGGTCCTTTATGAAAGATAGGGAGGCTTAAGTAAATAATAAACTGAGAATATAGTTAATTAGGGGGAAATATGAATATAAAAGATATTGCAGCAATTGCACATGTTGGTGTGAGTACAGTTTCGAGGGTACTAAATAATCATCCTGATGTGAATGATGAAACGAGAAAAAGAGTATTACAGATTATAAAAGAAAATAATTATATTCCCAATAATAGTGCTAGAATTTTAAAACAAAGCAATACAAAGAATATAGGGATATTAGTAAAAGGGGTATTTAACCCTTTTTTCTCTGAAATATTGAAATTAGTCAGTTTAGGAATTCAAGAGGCTGGTTATACCATGATTTTACAACATCATAATAATCAAAATGATGTAGGAACACTTCTTGGATTTATTAAAGAAAAAAGACTGCAAGGGGTAATATGCTTAGGGGGAAACTTTGTTGATTTAAGGGATGAAGATTTGGAAGAAACGGATGTACCTATTGTACTAGTATCTGTTGAATCTGCTATGAAAAAGAACCTAAAGAAATGTTCATCTATAAGTATTAATAATAGAAAGGCTGCTTTTATGGCTACGGAATATTTGATTAATAGTGGTCATAGGAATATAGGTCTTATTTTAGGAGAAAAAAGAGACTATGGAATCAGTAAAGAACGTTTTGAAGGCTATATAGAGGCCCTTACTCATTATGGTATTAAAATTAATGAAGATTACATAGTGTATGGAGAATATGAATGCACGGATGCATATAGACAGGCGAAGAAGTTGCTGAAAGAATCACCAGAAGTAACAGCTATATTTGCAATTTCTGATATTATGGCGATGGGGGTGGCTAAGGCCGGTTTTGATATGGGACGTAAAGTAGGAGAAGATATATCTATTATAGGTTTTGATGGTATGGATACAGCCAAATATTATCAACCATCTATAACAACGGTTAAACAGCCTAAGAATAAGATGAGTGAGTTAAGTGTAGAAATTCTTATTAAACTATTAGAAGGGAAGACGGAAAACAAACATATTTTCCTAGAAGTAGAGTTAGTACAAGGTCAATCATGTACCAACCTTAATAGGGACGGTTCTGGTAGATAAAATAAATAGGGACGGTTCTGGTCTGAAGACCAGAACCGTCCCTATTTATTTTATCTGCATATTTTCTGGGAAATTACAAATAATGCTTATGATTATAAAAAAGATATTGGGGTGAAAAAATGCTATTGTTAAAGACCTATTTTACGATTGATATAGATTTACTAATTTTAGTAATTGGTGCATATATGGCATTTGTACAGAGTTCTAATCTAGCGCAGGAGAAAATGAAGAGAGAGGGACGGTTCTTACAAGTAATTGGTTATGGATATTTAGTGGTAGGCGTTGTTGGCATATTAATTTGGATAAGTTAATTAGTTTATAGGAGGGAAGTATGACGTATAAAAGTAGACAGCAAACTGTAAGTAATGAAGATCATTTACATGATAAGGATAATAATATAAGTGCTGTATTATCCGAAAGTTTAGATGATAATATAAAGATTATAGAAGAACTATTTAAGAATTGTGCGGATATTGTCAAAAGAGAAGTAAAAGTAGACTGTGAACAGCCATTTCGTATTTATGGAGTTTATACAGATGGACTTATTAATAGGGATATATTAGAGAGATATTTATTAACAACTATACTTAACTACAAGAATTTGCAAGGACAAATTAAAGATCCTGAAACTACTAGAACACAATTAATTATGCAACATTTTTCTGCTACTTTTGATGTAAAAGAAACAGATAAAATGAATGACTTAGTCAAAGCAACATTGTCAGGAGATAGTGCCATTTTTGTTGAGGGGTGTAGTAAAGGACTAATCATTGCAACTCGTGGCTGGCCAGGGAGAAGCATAGGCGAACCTTCTACAGAGAGTGTGGTAAGGGGACCTAGAGATGGTTTTACAGAAACAATTCGTTTTAATACGGTATTGGTGAGAAGAAGAATTCGAGATACAAAGCTTAAGTTTAAAGCAATTAGCTATGGAACAAGAAGCAAAACGGATATCGTTATCGCGTATATAGAAGACATAGCAAAGCCAGAACTTGTTAATGAAGTGGAAGAAAGATTAGATAAGTATGTCATTGATGCAATTCTAGATAGTGGCTATATAGAGCAACTGATTGAAGATAGTTGGAAGAGTCCATTTCCACAGACACAAGCAACTGAAAGACCTGACAAATTTGCTGCTAGTTTACTAGAAGGTAAAGTAGGGATATTAGTTGATACATCACCATTTGGGATTATAGTGCCTGCTACTCTAAATTCTTTTTATCAAGCATCTGAGGATTATTATCAAAGATGGCAGATTATGAGCTTTACAAGGATTCTAAGGTATCTAGTATCATTTTTATCCTTTACATTACCAGGGCTATATATTGCAACTTTAAATTTTCATCCAGAAATACTACCAACGCCATTTGCAATATCAATAGCAGCCTCGAGGGAAGGTGTTTCATTCTCTACGGTAACGGAAGTTATTTTAATGGAGATTGTTTTTGAGTTATTTAGAGAAGCAGGAATAAGAGCGCCAGGTGCAATTGGACACGTGATTTCACTTGTAGGAGGCCTTGTAATAGGACAAGCTTTAGTAGATGCAAGTATTATTAGTCCAATGATTCTTATTATTATTGCGTTTACGGCTATTTGTACCTTTGCGGTACCAGATTATAATTTAACATCTGCATATAGATTAGTCAGATATTTATTTGTTTTATTTGCCGCTGTATTTGGTCTGTATGGCTTTTTGCTAGCTATGCTTTTAGTTTTAGCACATCTTTCATCCTTAGAAAGCTTTAAAGTACCTTATTTAGCGCCCTACAATATTTCAGATCAAAACGGTTCAAATGATTTAAAAGACACTTTTTTTAGATTTCCTATTTTTACACAAACAACAAGGCCAATATTTGCTAGGGCTATGCAAAAAACAAGACTAAGATTAAAGAATAGAGAAACATCAGGGGATGTGCCACCAGCAAGTACGAAACAAGGGAATAGGGACGGTTCTGACCAGAAGTAAAGAATAGGGACGGTTCTGCTTATAAGAAATATGTATAGTGAGGTGAAAAATGTTTTCACATAATGGAAAGATATCTGCAAGACAAGTGATGATACTGCTTATTTTACAGATGCTTAATATGAATATGTTAATCATGCCTCGAATAGGTGCGAATTATTTAGGTAGGAATAGTTATATAGCGCCGATCATTGCAATATTAATCGGCTTAATTTATTTATTTTGTGTTACGAGTTTAACAACCAAGTTTCCAAAATCAACATTTGTAGAAATTACAAAGGAGTTATTACCTAATTGGATTTCCTATATATTAATTGTAGCCTTTGCAGCTAAGTTGGTCATTAGTGTAGGCTTGGAATTAAGGATGTTTGGTGAACTTGTAAATCAGGTTATGCTACCTAGAACACCAATATCGATTATTATGATAGTTTTTATATTAAGTGCGGCATATTTAGTTAAATCAGGGATAGAGTCAACAGGGAGAATGAGCGAAATATTAATTTATTTTATCGCAGTACCATTAATTATTGCACTTCTTATTATGATATTTAAGACAGATTACAGAGAAGTGTTACCATTTTTTCAAGTAGACCCAACGGATGTTGGTATAGGGACGGTTCTGGTTAGTTTTATGTTTGTGCCATTAGAAATCTTACTTATGCTTAATGGATTAATGAAGCATCCGAACAGAGTTAGAAAGTCAGGAATAAGAGCCATAATAGTTGTTGGGGTATTACAGGCTATTATTACATTATTGTGTATTACTCAAAATGGGTTGCAAGAGACACAGACTCAAATGTGGCCAGTTATTGTGCTTATGAAGAGTTTGGGGATGAATGATACAATCGTTGAGAATCAAGAGGTGCTTCTATTAATTATGTGGGTGTTTAGTATATATATGTACATTAGTACAAGTCTTTATATCATTTCACTCATAGGAAGTAGAAGTTATAAATTTAAAAGGGAAAATGTCTTTATTTTACCAGCTGTACCTATTATTTTATTCATTGCACTATTTCCAAATGATTTGGGCGTAGTATATTCCTATTATGTTAGATTTGAGTACTATTATGGTATTTGGTTTATTATCCCTATTCCTTTGATTTTAGTATTAATAGCTAAAATGAGGAGGGGTAGAGGATGAAAAAAAGGATTGTTTATATGTTGATGCTGATAGGAACAATGTTTATTTTAACTGGTTGCTGGGATAGTGTGGAATTAAATGATAGACATGTTGTATTAGAGTTAGCTTTAGATAAGGCAGAAAATGTACAGAATAAAATTGGACAAGAAGGCTATTATGAAGTTACTTATACAATTCCTGATATGAAAAAATTATCTGGTGCAGATAGTTTAAGTGAAGATGTAAAAACAAAGATGGTAACTGTGAGTCCTACATTAGTAAAGAGCATTGATGAAATGGAAGCAAAAATGCAGAATACGCTTACATTTAGCCATGTAAAAGCGATTGTATTAGGTGAAGACTTACTGAAGGATAAACAGCTTTTTGAAAATATCATAAACAGTATTTCAAGAAATATAGACTTCAGTAGAGGAATTAATCTTTTAGCAACAAAAGGTAAAGCAAGTGACATTACTCAAGGGGAAAATTATCAAAATCCAATGCTTGGACTTTATATTATGAAGTATTTTGATAATACAGAGAAGTTAACAGGAAATGCTAAGCAGCAGAGTATGGGAACCATGCTAAGAGAAATTCAAGAGACGAGCATTACTACGTTACCAATTATTTCTAAAACTGAAGAAAAGTCAATGAAAATAGGCGGAGCAGCTGTGATTAAGGATTATGAGTTAGTTGATTGGCTTAGTGAAGATGAGGTTAGAGGAATGACATTAATTGATGGCAAAATTAAAGGCATGCCAGTGGTAATAGAATATAAAGGAAATTATCTAACCTATACTATAAAAGAAAAAAAGACCAATATTGAATTTAAAGAAGGAAAAAATTTAGAAACTGTTATTAATCTACGGATTCACGGAGAAATCACAGAAGGTTTGTCGGCGATGAATAGTAAAATATTTGATAGGAATGATATAGATCAAATAACTGAATTACTAAGGAATAAAATAAATGAAAAACTTCAATTAGTAATAGAAAAAGAAAAAGCAATTGATGTTGATTTTCTAAATATCGAGTTAGCATTATATAGGAAGTCTCCTAAGCTATGGAATAAATATAGAGGTCAAGATAATTCTAGTATTATCAGTAATATGAAAATTGACCTAAACACCGATATCATTATAGAAAACACGGGGATTATAGAATAACAAAATAGGGACGGTTCTAATTTGTAGATTAGAACCGTCCCTATTTTGTTCTATTTTGTTGATAATAAGGACCGTCCCTATAGAAACCGTTCCTATAAAAAATAATTAAAAGGTGAATAAAAAATATAGAATAGTCAATGCTTAAGTAACAGAGTGATTAGAAAGGTGGATGTAAATGCCTAGATGTGCTAGAGAGAAGAATACGAGTGGATTTTATCACATATGTGTTAGGGGAAATAATAGGCAAGACATCTTTCTGGATGATAGTGATCGTGAGGAATATTTGATTCGTTTGAATCAGTACAAAGAAAGATATAAAATACGTATTTTTGCATATTGCTTAATGACTAATCATGTTCATTTATTAATATATGATAATGGTCAAGATATATCTAAATTTATGCAGGGATTAAGTTTGAGTTATGTTATTTATTTTAATAAGAGGTATAAACGGACAGGGCATCTGTTTCAAGATCGCTTTACGAGCGTACCAATTAAGGGAGATATACAACTTTTAATTGCTTCTAAATACATTCATTTAAATCCTATTAAAGCAAGAATAGTAAGTAGAGCAGGCGATTATAAATGGAGTAGTTATAAAGCATATTTGAAGAGACAGGGTAAGCAAGGTATTGTAGATACGTATTTTTTGAGTAAGATGATTTCTCAGAGTGTGTCAAAAGGTAGAAAGGAATATATTCGATTTATTGAAAATCAAGGCGAATGGAATGACAATGATGAGATAGCAACTACGATGGAAATAAAACAGGTATCAGAAACTGGGTTAAAGGCTATGAAAAAGCTAAGCTATACCCAAATTTATCATATTTTAAAAGATCAATATTTTGGAAAAAGTGAAAGAGTAGATGAAAACAATGAATTTAGATGTAGATCCAAGATCATTTATTTATTAGGTCTATTTAGTAGATTAACTTGGGTGCAGATTGCTAAAAATTTAAATATAAGTGTAGCTATTGTATATCGTAAGGTTAGAGATATTTCTTATAAAATGATTGAGAATAAAACTTTTTGTAAGGAAATAGATGAAATTATTTTAGGTATATAGAAGTGAATATTAAGGGGAATATATGGGAAATCTTAAATAAAGATAATTAGGGGGGAGCACATAATGAAATCTAAACAAAATAATAAAGTTAATAATTATATATTGATGGGTACCTTATTAGGAATAGCTGCAGTGACATTAGTAGGGAATATACTAATGACAAATTCAAAGAGAATAACAGATTCCCTAGCACAAGAAATTATTCGCTTTCATGTAGTTGCTAATAGTGATACTGTGGAGGATCAGTTATTAAAACAGCAAATAAAAGATGAAGTCATTGAATACATGGAACCATTAGTGAAAGAGAGCAAAGATATCGATGAGACAAGAAGTATTGTAGGAGATAATTTAGATGAAATTCAGGAAATTGCAGAAAGTACAGTATTAGATTATGGGAAAGACTATGAAATTTATATATCATTAGACAAAGCTAATTTTCCAACAAAATCATATGGAGATATAGTGTTTCCGGCAGGTGAGTATGAAGCGTGCAGAATTGTGATAGGAGAGGGGAAGGGAGAAAACTGGTGGTGTGTTATGTATCCACCATTATGCTATATTGATGCAGCATCAGGTGTAGTGCCATTAGAAGGAAAAGAGCAATTACAGGAAGAATTAAGTGATGAGCAGTATCAGTTAGTGGCTAATAATCAAACTAATGGTAAGTATCAAATTAGATTTAAGATAATAGATACCATTAACTCAGTATTTTGTAAATCAAATTATAAGGATAGATAACAATAATACCATGTAGCTAGGTTACATGGTATTATTGTTATCTTTAGTATTAGCAAGCAGAACCGTCCCTCTATTATTCC
>SVDC01000036.1:0-2660 GCA_015058045.1 Cellulosilyticum sp. | reverse complement strand
CTATACAACTACTATACAACTATACAATTAAAGGTGGGGGAGTTGAATAATATGGACTTAAGTAATAGAATATAGTAAGAGAACAATATTTTAGGAATATTATATAGAGTGAGATGGAATAAATTCTAGGAGGTAAGAAATGAAAAAAAGTGTTTTAGTGTTATTTGGAGGCTGTTCATCAGAGCATGATGTATCTTTAAAATCAGCAACTACCATTTTAAATAATATTGATAAAACTCAATATGAGGTACATCCAGTTGGAATTACTAAAGAAGGCAAATGGTTACTCTATACAGGTAAAGATTATGATTTAACTAATAATGGATGGCAAAAAAGTGGTATTCCTGCAATTTTAAGTCCAGATTCAACACAAAAAGCATTAATTATTTGTAAGCCAGGTGTACAAGAGGTTATTAGTATTGATATTGATGTAGTTTTTCCAGTTTTACATGGAAAAAATGGTGAAGATGGAACAATTCAAGGATTATGCCAATTAGCACAGATTCCATTTGTCGGATGCGGTGTGCTAGCATCAGCAGTGTCAATGGATAAAGCCTTTACAAAGATTGCAGTGGCAACTAAAGGTGTACCTCAAGCTAAATACGTTGTAGTTAAAGAAAAAGAAATGAAAAATCCGGATGAGGTTATTCATAAAATTGAATCTGCGTTTAATTATCCATATTTTATTAAACCAGCTAATGCAGGTTCTTCAGTTGGTATTTCTAAAGCTAAAAATAGAACAGAGTTAATTGCAGGATTAAATTGTGCGCTCGAACAAGATAAAAAAGTTCTTGTTGAGGAAACAATTGTTGGTAGAGAAGTTGAAACAGCAGTTATGGGAAATGATGATGTTGAGGTATCAGGTGTTGGTGAAATTTTAGCTGCTGCTGAATTCTATGATTTCGATGCAAAATATAATAATAGTGAATCAAAAACAGTTGTAAATGCTGATTTACCAGCAGAAACTAAAGAAAAAATCAGAGCATATGCAAGAGATGTATTTGATGCAGTAGAAGGGAAAGGTATTTCTAGAATCGATTTCTTTGTAAAAGAAGATGGTGATATCATTTTCAATGAAATTAATACACTTCCAGGCTTTACACCAATCAGTATGTATCCAATGCTTTTCAAAGAAACTGGTTTAACTGTTACTGAAATTGTAACCAAATTAATTGAACTAGCAAGTTTATAAAATATAACATATATAGATTACCAGGGATTGAGGATATTTAGAGGAGAAAACTAAATATCCTCAATCCCTTAATGTGAGGTTTATACTAGGAGAAACACAATGAAAGATGTTCAAATAAGAATATACGATAAACAAATTTATTCTTCACACTTTGACGAGTCACAGAATGAGTTTAAAGGAAAAATAGCTGTGAAAGATAATGATATTTATATTTTATATAAAGATCAAACCACACAAACCAATACGACCATAAAAGCATCAGAGCAGGGGGTATCGATTAAAAGAACTGGAGCAATGAATGGAAACTTGCAGTTTGAAAAAGGAAAAACGACTAGATGCTTATATGGAACACCATATGGTAATATGTTAATTGATATAGAGACAGCCAATATAGAAGTTTATTTGCTTGAAAAAGGCGTAAAAATCTATATAGAATATGCTATGTTAATGGATGGTGAGAAAATGAGCGATAATATATTTATCGCAATGGCTAATTAATAATAAGTGAGGGGGAAAAGGAGAAAATGGGAACGATTAAAAAGGCAATTATACCAGCTGCTGGATTAGGGACGAGATTTTTACCAGCAACAAAAGCACAACCAAAGGAAATGCTACCAATAGTGGACAAGCCTACTATACAGTATATTGTTGAGGAGGCGGTAGCATCAGGGATTGAAGATATCATTATCGTAACAGGAAGAACTAAAAAAGCAATTGAGGATCATTTTGATAAATCTGTAGAATTAGAAATGGAATTAGAAAAGAAACAGAACAAAGAATTACTAGAAATTGCTCGTTCAGTATCACAGATTGCAAATATTTATTATATTAGACAAAAAGAGCCAAAAGGATTAGGACATGCTGTTTTAACAGCTAGAACATTTATTGGTGATGAACCTTTTGCAGTACTCCTAGGTGATGATGTGATTGATGCAGAAAAACCAGCTTTAAAACAAATGATAGAAGTATATGATAAATATCAGTCTTCAGTACTTGGGGTACAAACAGTAGATATGAAAGATGTTAATAAATATGGTATCGTAGCAGGAATACAGTTAGAAAAACAAGTATATGAAGTAAAAGATATGGTAGAAAAACCTCCAATTGGTGAGGCTCCTAGTAATGTTGCAGTTTTAGGACGATATATTATTACGCCACAAATCTTTGATTTCTTAGAGAAGCAAGAAATAGGAGCAGGTGGAGAAATTCAATTAACAGATGCACTCAATAAATTAGCTAAAGTAGAAAAAATGTACGCTTTTGATTTTGTGGGACGACGTTATGATGTAGGAAATAAAATGGGATTTTTACAAGCAACAGTAGAATTTGCCCTTAAACGATCAGAACTGAGAGAAGAATTTGAAGTGTATTTAAAAGATATTGTAAGTAAATTGTAAATAAGAGAAGCAATTGTGCTAAGAGATTAGTACGGTTGCTTTTTTTGATATAACCCTAGTGGAATAAGAAC
>SVDC01000133.1 GCA_015058045.1 Cellulosilyticum sp. | reverse complement strand
TCCTGCTAATAAGCCTGCAATACGTGAACAATATTCAGCTGTACTGTATCCCTTTGTTTCTGTTACAATCTCATCACTTGTAAAGTTAATAACCTTTTCATGGTCAGCATTACAATGTGGTAATACAGCTTTTACCTTCTTTTCTGATGACTTGATCCAATTAGCTACACTTAATACTTCTTCCTCTGTAATCTCTGGAATAACTAAATAGTCCCATTTAAGTGCTTCAAGATATTTTAAAGCGATCTTACATGATTCCTCATTTGGAATAATGACTGCTAGTACCTTTTTAGGTGCTGTTTGATAGCCCATTAGGGCTAGTTTAATTTGTTCCCTGTTAAATTCATTTAATGTGGGATGAATATCTGCTACCGTTAATACTTTATCATGTTCTATTTCATCCACACTATCTTTTAATACTAATGTCACAATGCCTCGCTCTCCTCTTTTAGCGACTGATGAGGCTGTTTCTTTAAAATTAATAATTACCGAAGGTAATCCCATTTGTTCACCCTTTCTACTTTAAAATCATCTTTCTTGCTAATACACTGTCTGACTTACTAGAATCCAACTCATAATAATTAATATCAAATGTAAATTGATAAATATCTCCATCCTCTCCTACTTTTTCAGTGTTCGTTTCTTGGATAGTAGACTTCCTACTATCCACACCCAACACCTGTCCAAACGCCACTTTAAGCTCTTGCATCACTCTATAATTCTTAAGACTTTCTGTTGTATTAGAGAAATAAGTCACTGTAATCAGCAGCTGCTCTTCTTTAATTACTTTGGTGTGGTTAACACTACTTACTGGCATAATGCCAATAAAAAAGAAGGTGTCTTATATCCTTCTCGTACTTCATCTTCATATATAGGCACATTAGGAAATGCTCCTTTAATGACCATTGTTACTGCTTTCGCAATATCTTGATATAGCACCATTATTTTAATCCTTTTAATAAATTATCAACCATCTTCTCAACTTCTTTAGGAAACCCCTTCTGATATTCAAGAACTGTTTTCTCAACCATATACTTTCCTTGAACTCTCTTTCCTGTATCTCTTCCCTTTTTATCAACTATCCTATGTCCTCGTTCTACTGAATGAAAATGAGGGGAAGTAGATCTAAATTCCACATAAAGGTCTCTCCCTGCCCCTTGTACTTTACTTACTCTATAAGATTTTATAAGTTTTCTTTTACTCTCATAATTACTATCAGGTGTTTTCTTTTTAACAGAATTATTTATTTCTAAACCATTAGCTCTCATCCCACACCTCACCTTTCCACGTTGCTATTATCTCCATATAAGCATGGAGTTCTTCAATATCTAATATTTTATGGATGTATAGCTTCTTATTGTCATAGTTGATTAGCATTTCTTGATTAATTTCTTTATGATGGCGAGTCAATAATTTATATGTTGTTTCACCACTTAGCCTTTGAGCTTCTGTTTGTTGATACCCTCTAATTGGCTCTAAAAAAGCCCATACCGTTTTGAATGGTACAGGCTTCTGTATAAGTTGTCCTATTTCCTTTTCTATTTCTGAATAGGATATAAATGTTATTCGTTTGTTTAGTTTTCCACTGTCAAAATGTATACTATCACATTTCCTTCCTATATTTATTATTTACTAATACAATTAAAAACTAAGCATTATGCTCATTGGATGAACCAATTCTCACAAAGCAATTGAGTAAATGCAAAGAAATTTGTAATTACATGTGCAGATATAACAACCTTTACATTTTTTGTTTTAAACATAACCCAGCCCCAAATAGCTCCCATTACTGTTGCACCACCAACCAGTGCAAGTGCTCCACCATGATAAGTAACCCCTTTTACGAATAACAATGTGAAGTGCCAACAGGAAAAAATCACCGTAGGAATTATGTAGGAATAAAGCATATTGTTGCCAAACATTTTGCTATAAGTCCTACGCCAAAATAATTCTTCAAGCACGCCATTTAGAAATGCAAACGTTAAAAGAACCAATAATAGATTCAAATTAATGTTAGGCAATGATGGCAAAAAGGCAACGAAAAATGTTGCTATTACTGGTATAAAAGATACTATATAATAAACTAATTTGTTACTACTTTTAGTCTGTTTTGTTCCATCGTTTCTTTTATTGAACAATAGTACCCCTATTAATAAGATGGATAAATATATACCATATGGCAAAAAGTATCCTACTGTTTTTCCGTACGTATTACTAAAAAATATAAATAATAAACTCATTATCATTGGAATTATTAAAGAATATAATATTAATGTTTTTGTTGTGTGGCATTCTTTCATTTAGTGCTACACCCTTTCTGTTGTATGAATAGTACAAAAATTCATACTAACACAATTTGTATTAGAAATATAGTTAAAAAGATTATTTTATATAACTAAAGTTCTCTAAATCAAATTTACACTATACCTACCAATCAAAGACTCCAACATCATATTAACTCTCAAATTAAGCCTATCATTCACGCTTATTGTCCTATTATCATAAAACTCAGCTACTAATACTAATGCTGCTCCTTGCACATCATATTCAGCATTTCCTTTTACAATCAATTCATCTAATGTCATGCTATATGACTCTGAAAGTTGTCTTAAAAGTTCACTTTCTAAATTATAACCAGTATCATCAAGAGCTTCCTGCGAAAATGAAATAAGTGTTCCAAATTTATGAGCTTCCAGCTTAATAGCCTTAAAGTTTGCTATTTGCTTACTGTATTCAGCAAGTTCTTGTATAGGCACAAATTTTCCTAACTTATTTGCTTGTACTGGAATCTGATGCTTGCTATTTCCAAAGCGTTCATGCCTTACAGCCCCATATAATGGTGATACATATGCAAGTTTATCTAAAATGTAATCTGCAAAGGTTGTCTTAGCAATATTTTGAGTTGAAGCATTTCCTGAACCAATAGCTGAATCAGAAAAAGTATGGGTAGCATCTCTTAATTCCTTTGTACCAATTTCTAGCTCTTGATCTGATTTAAGTGCTCTGATTTCATCTGAAATAGATTTTGTTTCGGTATTAATTGGTGCGCATGAAGCTGACTTCTTAATAGTAGTCATTAAATTCCTTGATTCTTCCTTAGCCTTGATGGTTTCATCAATCTGAGTAACTGACTTCTTTTTTCTAGTAATAATTTCATTCAAGTCTCCTTCTTGTCTAAATTTAAGCATAATAAAAAAGCACATCTACTGATGCGCTATAGATAATCACTTATTCTCTTCTTCACTACTTATTAAATAGTTTATATTTAGTATTCCCTACA
>SVDC01000035.1 GCA_015058045.1 Cellulosilyticum sp. | reverse complement strand
ACAGAAACAGATGATGAAGTGGCTCAAAAAGTTTCTGATTCTATAAAAGCAAGAATTGGTGTTAAGCCGTATGAAGTGATTGTTCATCCAGATGGTGATTTAGATACCCGTTCTGAGCATAAGTCAAAAAGGATTATAGATGAAAGAAAATTAGAATATAGCATTTAATCTACTTCTATCATATGAGCAAGTTTAGAGCATCATAGTAATAGAAGTAGATTAAGAGAATGAACACTAGAGTATAAGGCAAAATTAGAAAAATAGAAAAAGGACTTGAGTGTTTACAGCAATAAAAGGACATCATATAGAGTAAGTTACCGTGTATAAAAATACATAGTGACCTACTCTTTTTATGTGTATATTTTTTGATTCCTAACTTTTATTAATGGGGCTAGATTACAGCCTAGTAGAACATTTTATAAAATGTTTGAGCACACTATAAAAGAAGAGGATTGCAGCACCTAATATAAGAAAGCGCCCTATAAATAAATCAGGAGGAAAGGTATAATAACCGCCATTAGGGTGTTTACTTACGGATGCAAAGAGAGGAATAGAATAGTAGGGCGATGAAAGCATGGCAGAAAA
Source organism: Cellulosilyticum sp. (assembly GCA_015058045.1). Taxonomy (GTDB): domain Bacteria; phylum Bacillota; class Clostridia; order Lachnospirales; family Cellulosilyticaceae; genus Cellulosilyticum. The sequence continues at coordinate 39,787 of SVDC01000035.1, read as the reverse complement.
TAGGGTGAACAGTATGTAAGCAAGGAGAGTTAGGGCTGTTTTATGGAACAGTATAAAGAGACCGACAGCAAATAGGATTAAAGCAATTGTCTCTAGCATAACAATGGTAAAATTACCTAAAAGTAAGTTCCAAGGGCAAAGGCCAGTCATGATTGTATTTAAAATAAAAAATAGAAGTTGTCCTAGGATAAAGGGGATAAGGTTAGCAATGATAATGGACAATGCTAAACTGGTAAAGTAGCCAGTAGGACGTTGAACATAAATACAAAATAGGTTTTTGTAGATATCCATGTATTCTTCAGATAAAGTGATAACAACAGTAAGAATTAGAGTGAGGCCAATAATGAGTTGCTGGTCAGCAAGGCGACTTATATAATCGCTATAGTCTGATATAAAAATATCTTCAGTAAAGAAGAGTTCGAGATTTAAAAAAGAGAACATAAAGTAGATGATGCTGATGTAGAACCAATAAGATTTTTTTCTAAAAATATAATGCAGGTGTAAACGAATAGATTTAAGTGCAGACATAATGAATCCTTTCTATAAGGTGATTTTTAAATAGGTGCTATAAATTGAAGTAAAATAATCTATTTTAATATGAGTTATGATCTCTGTGAGGTAACACGTTTCACGATATAGTAGCTGTAATCTTTAAGCTGAGTAGAATAATTTTTATCCTTAATCGCGTCATAAATAGTAGAATAAATTAAAGTATAACTGTTACGCTCCTTTAATAGTTGAGGATTTTGATTTGAAATAAGTTGTATGCTCATTCTATAAAACATCTCATGTATTAGAGGAGCATCTTGCTGATTAATCATAGCATTAGAAAATACATTAATATAAAGGGTATCGTCTTTTATGATAAAAGGAATACGGCGTGCTGTTCTAAGGTAGATTGGCGCATGATATTTTTGAATCTCTATATGATGAATTTCTGAAGAAATAAGGCCGTTATCCCTAAAAGCTTGCTCTAAGTCGTGAAACACATGAGCATAGTGTATAGCAGAGGTTTCATCTATCCCTCTATATGTAAGGGTTAAATCTTCTACTTCAAGTTGGCTATAAGCTATATTAAATACTTTTTGATTTTGATAATAGGGCATGTAACCAGCAGAAATAAATAGAATTACAGTAACCAAAAAGTAGACTATGCTATGAATGTTTTTTTTACGTAAAGAAAAGTGTTTTGTAACGCCTATAAGACCCCATCCCAATAAAGTTAATGTGATGAGACCATAAAAATTGGGTATATCAAGGATATAGACATTATGAATTTGAACTGCTGGTGACACAATACTAAAAAGTTCGGCAGTGGTCCAGCCTGTACCTGTAAAGAAATAAAATAAGAATAAGACGATATCCGCAATAAGTCCAATCAAGTGTGAAGGAGATAAAAGGCTAAGGACAATGCCGATAGTAATGGCAAAAGTAAAGTGTACGATTCCTGTTAATACTGCAATCATTATAGGGGCATTAAGTGTTAGAATCAGCTGTAAAATAAGGGCAGGTAAAAATAAAATACTTTGCCATAATGAAGTAGCAAGTAATATCCCAATAATATGTCTTTGGGGTAGGTTACAAACGGCAAATAGAAAAGAACAGTCCTTACGTTGGTATAAATTAAAGACTTGATAGCTAGAAATACTTACCCACATCAGTATAAATAGATGACTAGAGATTACACTAGTTAAATCTTTCTGAAATGCCAATGCACAGCAGATGAGTAGAATGACTAGATTGATGAGAGGAAGTTTACCGAAGTAATCCTCTTGGTTTGAGATTTTTTTTAGTTTTATAATCAGTTCTTTCATTTTAAATCACCACTTTTGGAAGTTATATAAAAATAAGCATCTTCTAAACAAGGTTCTACGCAGACAGTATTTTCAAAGTTAGGTACTGTATCTGAGAAAAAACGGACCTCTAAGCGTTCTTCTTTTAAGGAAATAGAGATAATATTTTTTTGATATTGAGGATTAATTTCCTGTTTTTTATCTATAGAAGTTACATAGATTTTATTTCGCATACTTTTGATTAATTGACTGGTTGAACCGGAATAAGTCATTGTACCCTTTTGCATGATGGCAATATCATGACAAAGCATAGAGATATCACTGATGATATGTGAAGATAAGATAATAATTCGATCATCAGCATATTTACTTAGTAGGTTACGGAAATTAAGTCTTTCCGTAGGATCAAGACCAACGGTAGGTTCATCCATAATAATAAAAGAGGGGTTTCCTAATAAGCTCGTAGCAATACCGAGTCTTTGTTTCATACCACCTGATAATTTTTTAATCTGTTCCTGACTTTTGTTTTGAAGATGAACTTCTTCAAGGAGCCTTGGAATTTCTTCTTTTCTAATATGAGGTGGTATATTTTTTAGGGAGGCAATATAATCCATAGCTTCATAGACTGTTAAAGTGTTAAAGAGATTAAAGTTTTGTGGCAGATAGCCTAGGCTTTGGCGGATTTTTAGTTCATCTTTTGGAAGTTCATAGTCACCGATATGAATTTTCCCGCTTGTTTTCTTCAACATAGTCGCCAAGATTTTAATGAGCGTAGTTTTACCTGCACCATTTTCACCGACTAGGCCTAGAATGCCTGGCTTAATGGTTAAGTTAATATGGTCTAATGCTTTTGTTTTAGAACCATAATATTGTTTGGATAAGTCTTCAATTTGAATCATCATAGTGGCATAGTGCTCCTTTTAGATAGATTTATAGATAAAATTATAGGATGAAGAGTAATGGCGAGGATAATATTAATGTTTTCTTTATGAATAAAAATAAACAAATATATATAAATGTTTTTTTATAATATAATTGATATAAATCAAAAATAATTTATTTAAAGGGGACATAGAATGAAAAAGGCCTGGCGCACGCAGTATAAAAAGCTTACTGGGAAAAATAAAAAATTTGTTAAGAAGATGATGCAATATTTACAAAGTAGTAATATGAATATCATAGCTTATGAAGAGGTAATAGAAGAAAATATACATAAAGTTTTAGAGTTGCAGGAGCAAAATAGAAGGCTAACAGAGGTATATGGCTATGATGAAGAGCAATATTGTGAGGATTTAGTTGCGGAAAATAAAAAGCAAGGCTTATTAGAAAGGGGATTAGAAACCCTTCAGATTGTGAGTTTATGTTTTGGGGTACTATTAGTTTGCCAGTATATTTTAATCGCTATGGGAGGAGAACCATTAGAAAGTGTAAATGGCATTTATATGCAGACTTCTATAGGGAGCTTAGGAAGAGTAGGACTCTATGGAGGAATAGGGATGCTAGGCGGTTATTTGGGACAGAGAATGACCTATAAAGGAGCAGTATATCGTATCATGTCTGTGATAGTTTATGCGTTTATATTTGTAGGAATAGAGGAGTTGGTATTAGGGATGGGATATGAAGGGATTATAACCATTCATATGCCATTAGTAGTTGGGATTCTACTAGGAATAGGCGTGCTATTTGGGCGAATAAGAAGGATTGTAGCAAAGAGAAAATTAGAAGAATTAAATAAGTAGTATATAAAGAAATGAAACTTTCAATGACAGACCATAATAAGAAAATATAAAATTATAGGAGGAGTAAGATGGTTTTTTCAGGTATGGAGGGTTTTATATTTAATGTATTTCCAATCATTTGGTGTTTATTTTTTTTACTGTTTATTGGGTTCTTTATTAGCAGACTTGTAGCTGGGGCAACACAATGGAAGCGTAATAATGATTCACCTAGGTTAACAGTAGATGCAAAGGTAGTGTCAAAACGTAATGATGTATACCATCATACGCATGGTAGTGATAATGTACATAGCAGTACAGCTACCTCCTATTATGTTACTTTTGAAGTGATGAGTGGTGACCGTATGGAATTAAAGGTACAGGGCAATGAATATGGAATGTTAGTGGAAGGTGATCAAGGAAAACTCACTTTTCAAGGCACACGTTATTTAGGTTTTGAAAGAGTTTAAAGAGATTAAAATGTAAGAGTAGATTATAAAAAAGGTGTTGTTATGGCAACACCTTTTTTATATGAAATAATAACAAAGCTGATGGGACTATATTTTCTGAATATTTAAAATGATATAATAAAAATATAGTAGTATATAGATATAGATAAAAAGATAAAGTTCATATTGTATAGTTAAGAGGGTGGCATATGATAAGCGTATTTTTAGTAGAAGATGAGATTGTCATTAGAGATGCAATTCAAAAGATGGTTCCATGGGGAGAATATGGTTTTGAATTAGTAGGAGAGGCTAAAGATGGGGAGATGGCATTACCTCTTATTCAAAAATTAAAACCAGATCTTTTAATTACAGATATAAAAATGCCCTTTATGGATGGACTAACTTTAAGTAGGTTAGTCATGAATGAATTGCCAGAGACTAAAATTATTATCGTGAGTGGACATGATGATTTTGAATATGCAAGACAAGCTATTAACTTAGGTGTAGAGCAGTACATATTAAAACCTATTAGTAAAGCATCTTTTATTGAAGTATTACAAAATATTAGAGAGAAGTATGATAAGGAAAATGCCCAAAAAAACTACTATGAAAAATTTCAAAAGGAGATTAAGTCTTACGAAAAGAATTCTAGAAGAGATTTTTTTGAAATGTTAGTATCAGAAGAAAAAGAGCTTCAAAAAGTATATGAGAAAGCACAGCAACTTCAGCTTAGCATTATGGCAGAATGCTATAATTTAGTGCTTTTTTCCATAGGCTCAGATAAAGTGAATGAAATGATAGGAGATTCTTATTCTCAAAATACAGCAGATATATTGGAAATCATCGACATAGTTTTTCAGAAAAGCAAAGATTACTTATTATTTCGTAATCAAATGTTTAGTTATGCCGTTTTGGTTAAGGGCGAAAGGGGACGGATTCAATGTTTAACCGAAGAGTGTATGAGTAGACTTCAAAAAATTTTCGAGAGGCAGGAAGGAAAGATTGAATGGTTTGTCTGTGCAGGAGAACCTGTTGAAAGACTTAGTCAATTAGATAGATGTTATAAAATAGCTATGAAATCATTTGCTTTTCGCTATATGGGTTATTCTCATATCTTTTCCTATGAAAAATATCAGGAAACACTCAAACAAAATGAAGAACGTATGAACTTAGAGAACATTGATATTGATGCTATGAATCCAGATATTATCCGTCATTTTCTATGTAATGGTTTAGAAGATGAGATAGAGGGTTTTACTAAGAATTATATTCAGCTTATCGGAGAAGAGGCATTACGATCTAGATTATTCAGGCAATATATGATGTTAAATGTGTATTTTTCTACGGTATCTTTTATTCAGAAATTGGGTTATGACATCAAGCAAGTTGAGGGAGAGCTAAAGTATATCTGTAGTGATAATATAGAACAGGGGAGCTGTCCCCAACAGCAGATTGCCAATGTCTTAAAGAAAGCAATTATGTTAAGAGAAGAAAATTCTAGAGGAAGATACAAGCATCTTATACAAACAGCAGTACAATATATGAAAGAGAATTTTTCGGATGAGTCTTTATCACTTAATAAGATTGCTTGTGTAGCCAATGTAAGTGCTAATCATTTTAGTGCATTATTTAGTCAGGAAATGAAACAAACCTTTATTGAATATCTAACGGGGCTACGTATGCAGAAGGCGAAAGAGTTATTACGTTGTACGGATAAGCGTTCAGGGGAGATTGCATTAGAGATAGGATATAAGGATGCTCATTATTTTAGTTTTTTATTTAAAAAGACCCAAGGGTGTACACCAAGTGCTTATCGAAGTCAGGGGGAGAATAAAAATGAGAATGATACAAATATATAATAGCTGGTATCAGTCCCTTAGTTTAAGTAAGAAGCTACGCTATATGATGATTTCTCTTATAATCCCACTGGCAATTTGTATTATCATGATTATGCTGTTTTTAGGGTGGTATGTTAGAAAAAATTTGGTCATTACACATAATGTGAACATCAGTAGTCAATTTAATATTCATTTTAAGGAGAGTATGGATTTGAAGATGTACCATTATATGGTAGGAAGTAAAGAGCAACTTGCCTTGCCTATAGAAGATGTGGAACAGGCTATTGCACTTGCAAAAGATTTACAGAATACCACGACTAGAAAAGAAAGTAAACAGGCTATTCGGAATATGGTAGACTACTGCGAAAACTTGGAAGAGAAAATGTATAATCTTGAGGAAACTAAAAGTTACGATAGCAGAAAACAACAACTAGAAAAGAATATTTATGTGCTAACCAATTTAATACAAGAAAAAATGATGGATTATATTTATTATGAAGCAGGCTATTTAGCTGAAATTGAAAAGCAAATGATGGGGAATATCATTCGACTTGTCATCTTAGTAGGGATGATGGTTTCTTTAATGATTCTTTTGATTTTAAACCGTTCATTTAAATTTACCAAACGCATTACAGAGCCTATTGGTAAGTTGTGTGAAAGCGTTAATGCAGTGGGAATGGGAAATTTTGAAATAGAAGCGGTAGAATCTAAAGACTTTGAAATTGCCCTTTTAGAAGATGGTATTCAGCAAATGGCAAAACAGATTAAACTGCTTTTGGAAGATGTAAAGGAAGAAGAAAAACGGCAGCATAAAACTCAGCTTCAGTTATTACAAGCACAAATTAATCCTCATTTTTTATATAATACCCTGGATACAATTATTTGGATGGTAGAAGCAGAGAATAATAGCCAGGCTATTGAAATGTTGACTAATCTATCTGTATTTTTTAGGACAGCTTTATCAAAAGGAGAGGATGTCATTTCACTTAATGAAGAAATTAGGCACACTAAAAGTTATCTCGATATTCAGCAGGTACGTTATCGAGATATATTAGACTATGAAATCCATTTGCCTAAGGAAATGAGCGAGGTGAAATTGCCTAAACTAACGCTTCAACCTCTAGTTGAAAATGCACTATATCATGGTGTTAAAGAAAAAAGAGGACAAGGAATGATAAAAATTACTTGTATGGAGGTAGAAGAGGGATTATGCATTGTGGTTGAAGATAATGGCATTGGAATGAATCAGTTACAATTGGAGCAGGTTAGAGGTGGCCTAAATGGTGGTGAGAAAGTTGGGTTTGGTCTTGCAGCCGTACAAGGGCGTTTAAAATTATATTTTGGTGAAGCTTATGGTATTCGTTTAGATTCGGTTTATGGTCAGGGGGTAAGGGTGGAGGTACTTGTCCCAAGAAATATTTAACTTAAAGGATAAAAAAATATAACAAAATGGATAGAAATAAAAGAATTGGATAAGAAAACAAACTAATTAGATAAAAAAGTTTATAGAATTTCACTAAAGAAAGCGATAATATATAGGATATAAATGGTAAAAGTAATCAATACATAAGGGGGATGTAAAGATGAAAAGAAAATTACTTACGGCATTAGTAGCAGCATGTATGGTAATGGGGATGGTAGGATGTAGCACTAATGGAGGCGGTGGTAAAGAAGCTTCCTCTAATAGTACTGGTTCAATTACAGTTGGTTTTTCTCAAGTAGGAGCTGAATCTGATTGGCGTACAGCAAACTCATCTTCTATGAAAGAAACTTTTAGTGAAGCAAATGGATATGAACTCATTTTTGATGATGCACAGCAAAAACAAGAAAATCAAATTGCTGCCATCAGAAACTTTATTCAACAAGAAGTGGATTATATTGTATTAGCACCAGTTACAGAGACTGGATGGGATACAGTTCTTCAAGAAGCAAAGGATGCAGCTATTCCGGTCATCATTGTTGACCGTATGGTTAATGTATCAGATGATAGTTTATTTACGGCATGGGTAGGATCAAACTTTGAACTTGAAGGTAAAAAAGCTGCTGCATGGTTAGATGAATACTTAAAAGCAGCAGGGCGTGATAGTGAAGATATTGGTATCGTAGATATTCAAGGAACAATTGGTGCATCTGCTCAAATCGGACGTACAGCAGGACTAGAGGCAGCTGTTGATTCACATAGTAACTGGACATTACTTGCAGCTGAAACAGGTGAATTTACGCAAGCAAAAGGTCAAGAAGTTATGGAGTCTATGCTTAAACAATATGGTGATGACATTGATATCGTTTACTGTGAAAATGATAATGAAGCGTTCGGAGCAGTTGATGCGATTGAAGCAGCGGGTAAAACCGTTGGTCCAGATGGTGATATTTTAGTGATGTCATTTGACTCAACTAATGCAGGTCTTACAGATGTATTAAATGGAAAAATTATCTGTAATACAGAATGTAACCCATTACATGGTCCACGTGTAGAAGAAATTATTAAGAAATTAGAAGCAGGTGAAACACCAGATAAACTTCAATATGTAGATGAAGAAATTTTCGCTGGTGTAGATTCTGTAAAATCTATTACAGTAGATGGCACAGAAAGTAGTGTAACCTATGTAACAGAGGATGTTATTGCTAAGAGAGCTTATTAATATAAGACGCTAGAAATATAAATAAGGTTAATGCCTAAAAGCAGCGCGATATGGAAAAGTCTTATGATTTGCTGTATCGCGCTATTTTTGACTCAAATTATAGGTAACAAGCAGAAGATAGAGTGGTGTATGAGAAAGTAGGTGACGCATAAAATGGAAAAAAATATAGTATTATTCATGAAAAATATTAGTAAGGAGTTCCCGGGTGTTAGGGCACTATCACATGTTGATTTTAAATTACGAAAAGGTGAAATTCATGCTTTAATGGGGGAAAATGGTGCAGGTAAATCCACACTTATAAAAGTATTAACAGGTGTGTATGAGTTTGAGTCAGGTGATATCCATATGGATGGATGTAAAGAAAAGATTATTAATCATTCCCCACAGGATGCACAAAAAAATGGGATTAGTACAGTGTATCAAGAAGTCAACCTATGTCCCAATCTTACCGTAGCAGAAAATTTGTTTATTGGCAGAGAACCAAGAAAATATGGGATGATTGATTGGAAAACAATGAATAAGAAATCAGAAGAGCTTTTGAAAGACTTAGATATTGATGTATCACCAATGAGAATGCTTGAGGAATGCTCATTAGCTATTCAACAAATGATTGCAATTGCTAGGGCAGTAGATATGAAGTGTAAAGTATTAATATTGGATGAACCTACCTCATCATTAGATGAAGAAGAAGTTGGCAAATTATTTGTTCTAATGCGTCGATTAAAAAGTGAAGGCGTAGGCATTATCTTTGTAACACACTTTTTGGAGCAGGTATATGAAGTTTGTGATAGGATTACGGTTTTAAGAAATGGTGAATTGGTAGGAGAATTTGAAGTTAGCAAATTACCAAGAGTTATGTTAGTTGCGAAAATGATGGGTAAAGATTTTGATGACCTTGCAGATATTAAGAGTGACAGAAAGATAAAACAACAAGCAGTAGAACCTGTTATTGAAGCAGAAGGTGTAAGCCATAGAGGGACCATTAAGCCTTTTGATTTCACTATTAACAAAGGAGAGGTTGTTGGACTAACAGGACTTCTTGGTTCAGGTCGCTCTGAACTAGTAAGAGCAATTTATGGTGCGGATAAAGCAGAGACAGGTACAGTGAAAGTGCTTGGTAAGGAAGTAAAGATTAATACACCGTTAGATGCTATGAAGGCTGGAATGGCTTATTTACCAGAGGACAGAAAAAGAGATGGGATTTTGTCAGATCTTTCTGTACGTGAAAATATTATTATAGCAATGCAGGCTAAAAGAGGGTTATTTAAACCAATGAGTCGTAAGGAAATGGAAGAAGCAGCAGATCAATTTATTGACATATTACAAATTAAAACTGCCAGTAGAGAAACACCGATTAAAAGCTTATCAGGTGGAAATCAGCAGAAGGTTATTATCGGTAGATGGCTACTAACCAATCCACAGTATCTTATATTAGATGAACCAACAAGAGGAATTGATATAGGAACAAAGACAGAAATTCAAAAGCTAGTCTTAAAGTTAGCAGATGAAGGGAAAGCAGTAACTTTTATTTCATCGGAAGTTGAAGAAATGCTTCGTACTTGTTCTAGAATGGCAGTACTTAGAGATGGTAAAAAAGTAGGAGAGATTACTGGCGAAGATCTTACACAAGAAAAGATCATGGAGACAATAGCAGGAGGTGATAGGGCAGATGAATAAACAGGTAGAAAAAACAAAGTTTGATATGAGGAAGGCAACAGGACACCAGTTGTTTATGCCCATTATATGTCTTATTGTTGTACTTTTGATTAATGTCCTTGAGACACCAGATTTCTTTAAGATTTCTATGAATAATGGCGTATTATATGGTTATTTAGTGGATGTGGTTAATCGTGCATCTGAGCTAGTTATTGTAGCAATTGGGATGACACTTGTGACAGCAGCTTCAGGTGGGCAAGATATTAGCGTGGGTGCAACTATGGCAGTAGCTGGAGCAGTTTGTTGTCAAATCTTATCTGGTGGACAGGTAACAACTAATGAATTTATGAATCCAATGTGGATTGCCATAATAGTTGCGATTGTTTGTGCTGCATTTTGTGGTGCGTTTAATGGTTTTTTAGTAGCCAGGTTAAATATACAGCCTATGGTAGCGACGTTAATTTTATTTACTGCAGGTCGTGGTATTGCTCAACTAGTGACAAAAGGGCAAATTACTTATGTACGTGTAGAAACTTATAAAGTAATGGGTGGGTATATCGGTTCATGCCCAATACCAACACCTATTTTCTTTGCCATAGCAGCAGTTATTATTGTTTATCTGGTACTTAAGAAGACAGCTTTAGGACTATACATAGAAAGCGTAGGAATTAATGGTTCAGCCTCAAGACTGGTTGGACTCAATTCTTCTATGATTAAATTTTTAACTTATGTCATTTGTGGCATATTGGCTGGTGTGGCAGGCATTGTAGCTTCAAGTCGTATTTATTCAGCGGATGCTAATAATATTGGATTAAATTTAGAAATGGATGCTATTTTAGCGGTTGCGTTAGGAGGTAATTTATTAAGTGGTGGTAAGTTTAGTCTTATGGGTTCCGTTATAGGTGCTTATACCATTCAGGCACTTACAACAACATTATATGCTATGAATGTATCAGCAGATCAGCTCCCCGTTTATAAGGCAATTGTTGTCATCTTCATTGTTGTACTCCAAAGTCCAGTGTTTAAAAAATATGTAAAAGGTCTGAAGATAAAAAGGCAGACAGCTAAGTCACAAGCAGTAGAAGGTGGGAATTAGAGATGGAAAAAATAAAAACAAAAAATAAACTAGGTAGTAATACATTCCTATTAATGATAACAATCGTATTATTTGCTGTCATGTATATTGCAGGAATGATCATTTTTAATGATTCTGGTTTTGCAAAACCACAAATGTTTTTAAATTTATTTATTTCTAATGCAGGCCTTATTGTGATAGCCTGTGGAATGACCATTGTTATGATTACAGGAGGTATTGATATTTCAGTAGGTTCTGTGACTGCACTTGTATGTATGTCTGCAGCTTATGCTATGGAAGAAAAAGGTATGAGTGCCTGGGCAGCAGTAGGGATTTCACTTATTATAGGAATCTTATTTGGAATGGTCCAAGGCTATCTTGTGACTTATTTAGAAATTCAACCTTTCATTGTTACATTAGCAGGGATGTTTTTTGGCCGGGGATTAACCGCGGTTATTAGTACCAATATGATTGCTGTTAAAAATGAACTCTTTTTAAAGTGGGCTAACTATAAAATTTATCTTCCATTTGGTACTGTTAATAAAAAAGGTGTTTTTATACCAGCTTATATTTATCCAACCGTTATTATTGCTTTAGTGGTGGTTGTAGCAGTTACTATTATGCTAAAGTATAGTAAATTTGGGCGCAAACTATATGCAATTGGTGGGAACCAACAAAGTGCTATTATGATGGGACTTAATGTTAAAAGGACTAAAATGCAAGCTTATGTATTAAATGGTTTTTTAGCAGGTCTAGGTGGTTTTCTATTTTGCTTAAATAGCTGTGCAGGGTTCGTAGAACAGGCAAAGGGTCTTGAAATGGATGCCATTTCTTCGGCTGTTATTGGCGGAACACTGCTTAGTGGTGGTGTTGGAACAGTAGTAGGTACATTGTTTGGTGTACTGATTAAAGGTACGATTTCAAGCTTGATTACAACACAGGGAACTCTTTCTAGCTGGTGGGTAAGAATCACTTTATCTGCACTATTATGTTTTTTTATTGTCCTTCAAGCATTAATTGCATCAACTAAGAAAAAAAATCAAGTTAAATAGGAATAAAAGATATGCTGTAAAACAAAAGATAAATGCTCCGCTTAAGGAAGATCGTTTCACTATAAACGGTTTATTAGGGTGGAGCGTTTTGTTGTTTAGGACTAATAGAGAAAGTTTTTATATATATACTGTATACAAAATGTACAAAAATTTAAGAAATGAAAGTATACAGAAGGAATATTGTTAGAACAGTAAGCTCATAATAAGAAAATAATAAAGAATGGAGCTAATAAAGATAAATAGGCTTGCATATAGTTTTAAAGGAAAAGGTTTTACAAATACATAAAAGCTAAGGTGGGTATAAGCAAAAAGGTTGTACAAGATTGATAATGTGACATAGAAATAAAAGGTTGCACAAAAATTGATAAAGTGAGACAATGTGGGTAAACCGCAAACAAAGTGAAAGGAAGATATAGAGATGAAAACAAAAGCATTAGTTTTAGCGGCTGGCCAAGGAACGCGTATGAAATCTAACAGCTCTAAAGTACTTCATAAAGTTCTAGGCAAATGTCTTGTAGAATATCCAATTTTAGCAGCACAAGGTGTAGGCGTTGAAGAAATTTGTCTTATTGTAGGTCATAAAGCAGAAGATGTAAAGATGACATTAGGGGATAGTGTAAGTTATGCACTTCAAAAAGAACAATTAGGAACTGGGCACGCAGTGATGCAAGCCTTAGACTTTATGGAAGATGCAGATGAAGTCATTGTGTTATGTGGAGATACACCACTTATTACAAAAGAAACTTTACAAACGATGTTAGATTTCCATCGTGAAAAGCAAAATGCTATTACCGTGCTTTCAGCATTGATGGAAGATCCAACTGGCTATGGCAGAATTGTTCGTGATGCAAGTGGTAATCTTCTTAAAATTGTTGAGCAAAAAGATGCAACAGAAGAAGAAAAACAAATTAACGAAATTAATGGTGGTATTTATACTTTTGATGGGAAGTTATTAAAATATGCACTTTCAAAACTAAATAATAATAATGTTCAAGGTGAATACTATTTAACAGATACAATCGAAATTTTATTAAACGAAGGAAAACGTGTAGATGCTATTGCGATTAGTGAAAGTGATGATATCGCTGGTGTCAACTCACGTATTCAATTAGCTGGTGTTACCCAGGTAATGAAAAATAGAATTAATGAAAAGCATATGGCTAATGGTGTTACATTAGTAGATCCAGAAAATACTTATATTGAAGCTGATGTTGTAATTGGTAAAGATACAATTATTGAGCCAGGTTGCATGTTACAAGGAACAACAATAATTGGTGAAGGATGTCATATTGGATACAATTCAAAGCTTAAAAATATGACTATTAAAGATCATGTAGAGATTGAAATCAGTGTACTTACAGACAGTTTCATAGATGAAGGGACTCATGTAGGACCATTTGCTTATATTAGACCAAATTCGCATGTAGGCAAGAATATTAAAGTAGGAGATTTTGTCGAAGTTAAGAATTCAACTATTGGAGATGGTACTAAGATTTCTCACTTAACATACATTGGAGATGCTGATGTTGGTGAAAATGTTAATTTTGGATGTGGAACAGTTATTGTAAATTATGATGGCCAAAAGAAACACCGTACAACAATTGGAAATAATGCTTTCATTGGTTGTAACACAAATCTTGTTTCACCAGTAACGGTAGAGGATAATGCTTATACAGCAGCAGGTTCTACTATTACGAAAACAGTACCTGAAAATAGTTTAGCCATTGCTAGAGCGAAACAAGAAAATAAAGACAATTGGGTACTTAAAAAGCGACAAAAATAGAAATTTATCTACAATTGTACTTTGCATTCTGTATACAATATGTTATAATATGTTGCGGAAAACACGGTCGAATATTAAGGAGGACTCAGGTCAGATGATTAGAAATTATACTGATATTAAAGTGTTTACGGGTAATGCACACCCTGAACTTGCTAAGGAAATTGCACAATGCTTAGATGTTACATTAGGTAAATCAGAAGTAACAACATTTAGTGATGGTGAAATTAGTGTTAAAATTGATGAAAAAGTACGTGGTACAGATGTTTACATTATTCAACCAACTTCTACACCAGCTAATGAGCATTTAATGGAATTGCTTATTATGATTGATGCAATGAAACGTGCATCAGCAGGACGTATCACAGCTGTTATTCCATATTATGGCTATGCACGTCAAGATAGAAAAACAAGAGCTAGAGATCCAATTAGTTCAAAACTTGTAGCAGATATTCTTCAAACTGCAGGTGCAGACAGAATACTTACAATGGATTTACATTGCTCACAAATCCAAGGATTCTTTAACATTCCAGTAGACCACCTTGTAGGCCTTCCGATTTTAACAAAATACTATGCAGATAAATTTGGTGAGGATACTACAGATGTAGTAGCTGTTTCACCAGATCTTGGTAGTGTAGGGAGAGTAAGATCTTTTGCAACAAAATTAGATATACCACTTGCTATTATTGATAAAAGAAGACCAAAGGCTAATGTATGTGAAATTATGAACATTATTGGCGATGTAAATGGTAAACGTGTCATCTTAATTGATGATATGATCGATACAGCAGGTACAATTTGTAATGCTGCAAATGCCCTTAAAGAAAGAGGTGCAACAGCTGTTTATGCATGTTGTACACATGGTGTACTTTCTGGTCCAGCAATGGAAAGAATTGAAGCTTCTGCAATTGAAGAACTTGTTGTATTAAATACAATTAATGTTCCAGAAGAGAAAAAAATTAGCAAGATTAAAGAAATCTCTGTAGCACCTATTTTTGCAGATGCTATTAGACGTATTCATGAAGATTTATCAGTATCTAAATTATTTGATTAGAGTGTAACATTAGATAAAAAGGTATTATGTGATTGTTTCATCACATAATACCTTTTTTGTTTAAATTCATAAAAAGGTTTATTTAGTCTTTTTGAAGGGTAGTAAAATCAAGTTGAAATTGAGGGTAACAATGTGATTCCTTTGGAAGGTTAAGGAAGGATGTGTTACAATAATAATGATTAAATCAAATACAAATAGGATAATCTAATAAAAAAGTGGAGGATGGGACATGAAGTTAATTGTTGGACTTGGTAATCCAGGCATGCAATATGCAGCAACAAGACATAATATTGGATTTGAAGTGATAGATAGTATTGCTGAAACGTATAATATATCAGTAACTAAAAATAAATATAAAGCCCTTATTGGTGAAGGAAATATCGCTGGTGAGAAGGTTATTTTAATGAAACCTCAAACTTATATGAATCTAAGTGGTGAAGCAGTAAAAGCTTGTATGGATTTTCATAAAATAAGTCATGAGGATTTAATTGTTATTTATGATGATATTTCGTTAGAAGTAGGACAACTTAGATTGCGTCAGTCTGGAAGTGCTGGTGGGCATAATGGCATTAAAAATATTATTGCCCATTTAGGAACACAGGTTTTTCCTAGAATTAAATTTGGTGTAGGTCAAAAGCCAGCGGGCTGGGATTTAGCAAACTATGTTCTTGGACGTTTTTCGGAAGATGATATGAAAATCATTGGACCAAGAATAGGGGATGCTGTAAAGGCGACTGAAACTATTATTCGTTCGGGTTTAGACAAAGCAATGAATAACTATAATAAAAAGTAAGACGGTGATTTGAAGTGGGATATAGATACAAGGGGCTTATTGAGCCACTTTTAGAACTTCCAGGGATGGAAGAAGCATTAACATATATTAGAGCAGGTAAGAATATCAAGATAACCAATATGGTAAATGCTTGTAAGGGGCATTTATCATATGGGATAAGTCAGTTTACTAAGGCACCTATGGTAATTGTTACTTATGATGAACTCAGTACAAAACAACTGGCAGAAGATTTAGAAGTGCTGAAGGGGAAGGAGTCAGTGCTTATTTATCCTGCCCGCGATATTTTGTTTTATAATGCAGATGTGCATAGCATGGATATTACTGCTCAGCGTTTAAAGGTGATAGATGCCTTGGTAAAAGGTGAAGATGTGGCTGTTATCATTCCTGTGGAGGCGCTACTTAATCCTATATCGCCACGAGAAACTTTTGAAGCTTATATGCAGCAGATAGAAGTCGGGGGAACGATTGAACTTTCTAAGCTAGAAGCAAGACTAATTCAAATGGGATATGAGCGTGTTGCCAGAGTAGAAGCGATGGGGCAATTTGCAGTACGTGGGGGAATCGTAGATATTTATGGTGCAGCAGAAGATGAGGCATATCGTATTGAGTTATGGGATGATGAAGTAGATTCTATTAGAACCTTTAATGTGCAAACTCAGCGTTCTGTAGCTAAGGTCAATCAAATTCGTATTATGTCTAATCAGGAAATTATCTTTCCTTTAGAACTGATTCAAAAAGCGATTCCTAAAATTAAGGAAGATTTAAAGAAGATTACTTGTAAACTTCGTAAAGAAGGCAAGAAGGAAAGTGCACGTAAAATAGAAGAGGATGTAAAAGAAGCCATTGAACAAATGAGTCATGATATTAGTCCAAAGGGCCTTGAACTCTATGTACCTTATACGGACTTAAAGCTTGTTTCTATTTTAGATTATATTCCTAAGAATAGCTTACTTTTTGTAGATGAACCTAGTAAGGTGAAAGATAAGAGTCAAAGAGTTTTAGAAGAGTATCGTATGAGTATGGAAGACAGGCTTAATTATGGGCATATCTTACCCAAGCAAATTGAACTCATTTTTGAATATGAAGCGGTTATGCTCAGAATGAATCAGTTTAAACAAGTTTGTATGATGAATTTTGAAAGTGATGTAGAAGAGATACCTATCAGTTATGCTTTACCGCTTAATGTTTTTGAGAATAATACTTTTCATAAAAACCTAGATCTATTAGAAAAAGATTTAAAAGACTGGAAAGCTGAGCAAAAGCGTGTCGTTATTTTAACTGGTGCTAAAGCAAAAGCAATGCGCTTAAGTGATGAATTAGAACAAAGAGGTGTAATCGTCAGCTATACGGAAGATCCGGACACCGTTGTTATGCCAGGACAAATCTTAATTTATAAGGGTTATCTAACAAAAGGATTTACTTATAATGATTTAGGACTTTATATTATTGCAGATAAAGATTTATTTGGGAAAGAGAAGGCAGTTGGAAAACGTAAAAAGAAATATCAAGGGACAAAGATTCAAAGTTTCCTTGAGCTTTCACCAGGAGATTATGTCGTACATGAACAATATGGAATTGGTGTATTTCAAGGAATTGAGCAGATTGTAGTAGAAGGTATTAGCAAAGATAATCTTAAAATTGAATATGCAGATCATAATTTCCTATATGTCAATATTAATCAAATGGACCTTGTGCAAAAGTATGTAGGAGCAGAGGGGAAAGCTCCGAAGCTTCATAAAATTGGCGGTTCTGAATGGAAAAAGTCTAAGGCTAAAGTTAAAAAGGCAATTAAAGATATTGCGAAAGATTTAGTTTTACTTTATAGCCAAAGACAATATCAGCGAGGCTTTAAGTATGATGAAGATAACATGTGGCAACGGGAATTTGAAGAAATGTTTCCATATGAAGAAACAGGCGATCAGTTGATGGCAATTGAAGACGTGAAGTGTGATATGGAAAGCGATAAAATCATGGATCGTTTAATCTGTGGAGACGTTGGTTATGGAAAAACAGAGGTTGCTATTAGAGCAGCCTTTAAAGCAGTACAAAGTAGTAAACAAGTAGCTTACTTAGTACCAACTACAATATTGGCACAGCAACATTATGAACGTTTTGCAGAACGGATGGAAGATTATCCGATTAGAGTAGAACTGTTATCTCGTTTTAGAACGCCTAAACAAACGAAAGAAACTTTAAAAGGACTAGAAAACGGTCAGGTAGATATTGTTATTGGAACCCATAGACTTCTTTCTTCCGATGTTAAATTTAAAGATTTAGGGTTAGTGATTATTGATGAGGAACAACGCTTTGGTGTAACTCATAAAGAAAAGCTAAAACAAATGCGTACTCAAGTAGATGTCATGAATTTAACAGCTACCCCTATTCCAAGAACCTTACACATGAGTTTAATTGGGGTTCGTGATATGAGTGTATTAGAGGAAGCACCAGTGGAAAGAAAAGCAGTACAGACTTATGTTATTGAATATAGTGAGGATTTTATAAAGGATGCTATGAGTAGAGAACTTGCTAGAGGTGGTCAAATTTACTTCCTTCATAATCAGGTCAAAGATATCGAAGATATGGCAGAACGTGTACAAGAGCTCATGCCAAATGCTAGAGTCTCATTTGCACATGGCCAAATGCATGAGCGTGAGCTGGAAAAGATTATGTTAGCTTTTATTCAAGGTGAAATTGATATATTAGTCTGTACAACTATTATTGAGACAGGTCTAGATATATCTAATGCCAATACCATTATTATTAATGGAGCAGACCGTATGGGATTAAGTCAGCTTTATCAGCTACGAGGAAGAGTAGGTCGTTCCAATCGTATAGGTTATGCATACTTAATGTATCAAAAGGATAGGGTGCTTAAAGATGTGGCTGAAAAACGTCTTCAGGCCATTAAACAATTTACCCAGTTAGGTGCAGGGTTTAAGATTGCCATGCGAGATTTAGAGATTCGTGGTGCGGGGAATTTATTAGGTGCACAGCAACATGGTCATATGGATGCTATAGGCTATGATTTATATTGCAAGATGTTAACAGAAGTGGTCAATATGGAGCGCGGAGAAGTCGTTGAAGAAGAATTTGAAACAACGATTGAAATTAAGATTAATGCGTATATTCCAGGAAGCTTTATAACAGATGAAGTACAAAAATTAGATATTTATAAGAAAATCGCTTCAATTAAAATAGAAACAGATTATTTAGATATACAAGAGGAGATAGAGGATCGCTACGGTAATATTCCAGAGGTAGTCTATAATCTTTTGGATATTGCACTGATAAAAGCTATGGCACATGATCTCTATATGACACTAGTAAGTGAAAATCAAAAACAAGTCCTCTTCAAGTTTAAAGAGAATGCACCGCTTGATCCCCAGGCTTTACCAGAACTTTTACAGAAGTATGGTAGAAAGATGAAATTTATAAATGGTGACGAGCCTTCTATTAAAATGAACTTAGAGGAGATTAATAAGAAAGAAATTCTCAGTAATATTAAAAATATATTACATGAGTTCAAAAAATTGAAGAGTTCTATGGAATAAGCTATAATGAGAGTATTAAAAAGACTGTAAGGAGAGAGAAGCATGAAAAGCATCAAAAAAATGCTCATAGCATCCTTATTACTATGTATCATAATACTTTCTGTAGTAGGATGTTCTAATAAAAAAACAATTGTAGCAACAATCAATGGAGTATCTGTATCAGAGCAGCTTTATCGTATAAACTTATGGTCGAATCAAAGAGGACTTGAAGCAGCATATGAGAACTTTTGGAATATGGATAATATCTTAGGAAAATCTCCAGAGGAATTTTTAAAGGAGAAGACCCTAGAATCAACTGCTTATTGTATTGTAGTACAAGAAAAAGCAAAAGAACTTGGGATTAAAACCAAAGAAGAAAAAGCTAAAATAAAAGAAAAAGCAAAAGCAGATATGAAAAATTATGCCGAGTTTGCTAAAAAGTATAATATTAAACGAAAAGACTATGAAGCATATTATACTTTTGCCGCTCAAAAGGAAAAGGTTATGGCGTTACTGGCAGAAAATTATGAGCCAAATGAAACAGAAGTTGCAGCTCAAATAGAACAAATGAAAGCAGAGGGTGACTTTAGAGATGAAGGAACCATTATTCATATTTTATTTGCTACGATTAATGAATTAGGTGAGCAAATTCCGACTGATAAAAAAGAAGAAGTGTATGAAAAGGCACAAACTATATTAAAGGAAGCTTTAGCAGGGGAAGACATGAGTACTTTAGCGAGTAGATATTCTGATGATCCTTCTGTAAGTGAGAATTTAGGGGAATATACGTTTGTTCGTGGAGATGGTTTAGGTGAAGGTATTGATGCTATTGTATTTGAAAAGGCACAGGTAGGCAGTGTTTATCCAGAACTCATTGAAACGGATATGGGATATGAAATTATTAAAGTAGTAGATAGAAAGCTTGAAACCGAGGATGAGTGGAGAGCACGTGCTATTTTAAAAATTAAAGAGCAATATGCCAAAAATGAACTTGCAGAAATGACAAGTTTTGCAGACATTCAAACAACAGAAGTATATGATGCTATTGAGGTAGGTCCTGCTACTGAGACTCAAGTGGAATAAGTATTAAGCAAGCTAAATACTTGTTT
The DNA here is from genome assembly GCA_015058045.1 of Cellulosilyticum sp. Taxonomy (GTDB): domain Bacteria; phylum Bacillota; class Clostridia; order Lachnospirales; family Cellulosilyticaceae; genus Cellulosilyticum. Next base: position 19,301 of record SVDC01000035.1, on the reverse strand, counting down.
TAGAAAACTAAATACGATAAAAAATAAAGTTGTTATTTTATGCATTTGCAAAATAACAACTTTATTTTTATTAAGAATAATTCATGTACGAATGGGCATAATTAAAGTAGAGAAAACCAAAATCACTATCATGCACAAAGTATATACTTATAAGCATAATAAAAATTATATAGGGTTAAAATGATATTAGAGCGCAGCATTGTTAAGGAGGTTGTTTTGTTTGAAAGCAACAGGCATCGTTAGAAGAATAGATGACTTAGGTAGAGTGGTTATTCCAAAAGAAATTAGACGAACCTTACGTATTAGAGAAGGGGACCCTTTAGAGATTTTTACAGATAATGAAGGACAAGTTATTTTAAAGAAATATTCTCCAGTAGGTGAACTTAGTTCATTTGTGAAGGAATATGCAGATGCTTTGGCTAAAGCTACGGGGCATATTACTTGTATTGCTGATAAAGATCAGGTCATTGCAGTAGCAGGTGGATCAAAGAAAGAGTTTTTGGATAAAAGTATTAGTTCTAATCTAGAGAAGATTATTCAAGGGCGTTCTATTTTTAAAGCAACCAAGGATGAAACCAAATTTATTCCAATCCTTTCAGAAGGAACGACAGATAGCTATTATTCAGAAGTTATTTCGCCAATTATATGTGAAGGAGATGCAATAGGCGCAGTTATATTCTTGTCCAACAATAAAAATAACTCTATGGGTGAAGTAGAGGAAAAATTAGCTTATTCTGCATCAGGTTTTATTGGAAAACAGATGGAACAATAAAGGAGGGGCCAGTAATCTTATAAGGATTACTGGTCTTTTAACGTCACCTAAGCTATGCTAGAATAAGCAAAGAAATAGGCAAAGGAGAAAATAAAATGGAAAAAGTCTATACCTATGAAGAATTAGTAGAGATTATAGAAATTCTTAGGGGTGATAATGGGTGTCCTTGGGATAGGGAGCAAACCCACAAGTCGCTCATATCTTGTTTATTAGAAGAAAGTTATGAGCTTGTCGAAGCTTTAGAAAATGAAGATACAAAGCTTATGGAAGAGGAACTAGGAGATGTTTTACTACAAGTGCTTATGCATGCTCAAATTGCTAAAGAAGCAGGTGCTTTTGGTATGGAAGAAGTGGTAAATGGTATTGCTACAAAACTTGTGCATAGGCATCCGCATGTGTTTAAGGAAGGGCAAACACTAGAAACGGCAGATCAGGTGAGTAAAAGTTGGGAAGAAATTAAGAAAAAGGAGAAAAAAGAAGAAACAGTTGTAGAAGCTATGGATCGTGTCGCAAAAACTTTGCCTGCGCTTATGAGAACACAGAAAGTACAGAAAAAAGTAGTTAAAAGTAGACAGCTGGAGATTGGTGATATTGAACAAATTGATGAATTGATTGACGACTTAAAACGGTTAAAAACACAATGTTTACAAGCGAAGAATGAGGATATAGAGTGTGAAATTGGAAAAATATTGTTTAGTGTAGTAAAATTATCCACTTTTTTTGATATAAATGCTGAATTTGCCTTGACAAAGTCGTTGGAAAAGTTTATAAATAGATTTAGATATATTGAAAATACAAGGTTTCCGCAGGATTAGACCAAGGATTTTCAATACATATATATCCATGTTAATGACATGAATAGAGGAGGAAATTATAATGAACAAATCTGAATTAGTAGCAGCTATGGCTACAAAAGCTGAACTTAGTAAAAAAGATGCTGAAAAAGCACTTAAAGCATTTGAAGACGTTGTAATGGAAGAACTTCAAGCTGGTGGAAAAATTCAATTAGTTGGATTTGGTACATTTGAAGTTACAGAACGTAAAGCACGTGTAGGTAGAAATCCAAAAACTAATGAAGAAATGCCAATTCCAGGTGGCAAAGCTCCTAAATTCAAAGCTGGTAAACAACTTAAAGACGTTGTTAAAGGTAACAACTAATTAAAAAATCTACACTTTGGTGTAGATTTTTTTAGTTAGTGCTGTATTAAGTAAATAGTTAAATGATAAGGAGAGAAAAATGCGTATAGATAAATATTTAAAGATTAGTCGTATTATTAAAAGAAGAACCATTGCTCAAGAAGCATGTGATAGTGGACGTGTAATGGTTAATGATAAGGTGGCTAAAGCAAGTACAATAGTTAAAGTAGGGGATATTATTGAAATTCGCTTTGGAACAAATACAGCTAGGTATGAAGTTTTAGAAATTAAGGAACATGTAAAAAAAGAAGAGACTGCAAACATGTACCGTATGATGTAATAATTCTAACTTCCTTTCATATAAATAGGTATAGAAGCCGTAAAATGAAAGGAAGGGAAAGCTATGGAAGGAAATAATAAGAAGCATACATTGAATTTGATTGAAAGAGAGAAAATGGTGATAGCAGGAGTAAAAGAGGTGTTCTCCTTTGACGAACAACTTATTGAGTTAGAAACAAGTCAGGGCTATTTGGATATTAGAGGCGAGAAACTTCATATTGTAAAGATGAACATTGATGAAGGAGACTTGGCAATAGAGGGGATCGTCTCTGAAATGGTTTATCATAATAATATAGGCATGGGTAAGAAAAAAGGTTCAATCATGTCTAAACTCTTTAAATAAGAGGGTGAGCAGATGAATCAAATTGTATCTAGTCAATCTATGCTTTTCTTAACATCTGTAGAGATTGGGATATTAATGGGTGCTTTATTTGATCTGATTAGGATTTTTAGGAAATTATTAAAACATCCTAATTTTCTTGTTCAGATTGAAGACATGCTTTATTGGATTGTATGTGGTTTTGTAGCATTTTATATGCTTTACATTTGTAACTATGCAGAAATTAGGCCCTATATCTTTATAGGTATTATCCTAGGTGGTATATTTTATTTTGCAACTTTTAGTGTTGTTTTTATGAAGATTGCAACTATAGTTATTAATTATATTAAAGCGATAATTCATAAGTTAATTCAGTGGGTTATCATTCCGTGTATGAGAGTGATTAAATTAATGATTCGAGCAGTCATAGGTTGGATTAAAATGCCTATTCGATACATATCTAAAAAGTGGCATCATTGGATGTATATGAACAAGCTTAGATATAGACAGTATAAGAGAGTACGCTATGAACAGAAATCTGATAAAAAAGTGGAACAGTATTTAAAGAAAACTAGAACTTGATTTACATGTATGAAAAGCTTAATATTATATTATTGATGAATGTTAATATAATATTAGGGGGAGATACCAATGAGAAAAAGACATAAGAAAATACGAAATGGGGTTGTAGCTCTCACTGTAATAATGGTAGGTAGTTTATTTGTATATGGTCAAAGGGTTAGAGAAATTTCTAAGGAAGTTGACTATGAGATTAGTGTAGAACAAATGGCTGTAGAAGAAAAGAAAGAGAAGCTGGCTAGCGTGCAGCAACAGTTAGAGGAAATGGAGTCATTAGAATATATTAAAGAGGCAGCGCAAGAATTGGGGATGGTGGAAAAAGATACCATTGTCTTTAAAGTGAAAGAATAGCATTGACAACCAAATTAAAAGTGCTATACTGTAACTATAGAAGAAATTAATTTATTTCTATAATTTATATCGCGGGATGGAGCAGTTGGCAGCTCGTCGGGCTCATAACCCGAAGGTCATAGGTTCAAGTCCTATTCCCGCTATAAAAAAGATGGCTTAAACACTTTAGTGTTTAAGCCATCTTTTTTATATTTCTTGAGGTACGGGCATATTAATATCTCATATAAATTTAACAGATTTTTTAGTGAGAGTGCAGAGCTTGTAAGCTTAAAAGGGGGTTGAATAGTGGGGTAACTTCAAGGTATGATAAGAATATAAAGGAGTGATAAAATGCTAGAAATGGAACAATTACAAATTTCATTAGAGCCATTCAAAGCTAAATTAATTGAAATGGGGAACTCTCTTTGACATTGAAAAATGTAAAGAAAGAGCAATGCAATTAGAAGAAGTCTCTATGGACAATGCTTTTTGGACAGATAATGAAAGAGCACAAAAGGTTTTACAAGAATTAAAAGGCTACAAAGATACAATTGAGAAGTACGAGAAGCTTTGTACAAGTTTTGAAGACATTTTAATTTTAATAGATATGGCAAATGAAGAAGAGGATGAAGAATTAGCTAAGGAAGCACAAGAAGAAGCGACTGCCTTTAGAGAAAACTATGATACCATGCTTATAGCTACTATGTTAGATGGTGAATATGACAGAAATAATGCTATTTTAGAACTTCATCCAGGTGCAGGTGGGACGGAGTCTTGTGACTGGGTATCTATGCTCTTTAGAATGTATACACGTTGGGCAGATGCGCATGGTTATAAGGTAGAAGTACTAGATTATCTGGAGGGGGATGAAGCAGGGATTAAATCAGTAACCATCCAAGTAACAGGTGAAAATGCTTATGGCTATTTAAAATCGGAAAAAGGGATTCATCGTCTTGTAAGAATTTCACCATTTGATTCATCAGGTAGAAGACATACCTCATTTGCATCTTGTGATGTTATGCCAGAGCTTACAGATGAAATTATTATTGATATTAAGCCAGAAGACCTTAGAATAGATACTTATCGTTCTACGGGTGCAGGTGGACAGCATGTTAATACAACGGACTCAGCTGTACGTATTACACATATCCCAAGTGGTATTGTAGTACAATGCCAAAATGAACGTTCTCAAATTCAAAATAGAGAAAGAGCAATGCAAATGTTACGTGCAAAGCTTCATGAAAAAGAAGAAGAAGAACGTATGGATAAACTAGATGGCATTAGGGGAGAGAAAAAGGATATTGCATGGGGAAGTCAAATTAGATCCTATGTATTCCATCCTTATAATATGGTTAAAGATCATCGCACAACTGAAGAAACAGGTAATACATCCGCTGTGATGGATGGAGATTTAGATAGATTTATGAATGCGTATTTAGCTTGGATTCATCAAAAATAATCTAAAGTGGGGGATATAATCATGGAAAATAGGCAAATTGTAGTTTTTAAATTAATGGGGCATGAATTTGGAGTAGATATTAAGAAGGTATTAGAAATACTAAATTATGAATCGGTAAGACCAGTTCCTGATGCGCCAAACTATATAGATGGCATTATTAATGTAAGAGGTACAGTTTATCTAGTCTTTAACTTACGTAAAAGATTAAACATGAGCCCCATTGAGGAAATAGATGGTACAAAATTCATCCTGTTATACTTAAAAGAAAATAAAGTTGGTCTATTAGTAGATAGTGTATGTGAAATATTAAGTGTTCAAGAAGAGGCTATTGAGCGTGCGCCGCAAGTTATAGAAAAAAATAAAGTGAGCTGCATAGATTACATTGTGAAACAGGATAACAGAATGATTGTTGTGCTAAATATAGATGCAATCCTTTCAGGCGAGGAAAATTTATTTGTACAGGGAGTTTCTGATGAAGAAGATTATTGTAGCAACGCAGAATAAAGGGAAAGTTAAAGAAATTAATGATATTTTAGAAGGGTTACCTGTTTGCGTACAGACGATGAGTGAAGCAGGTATTGATATAGATGTTGAGGAAAACGGCACAACATTTGAAGCAAATGCTATTATTAAGGCAGAAGCTATTAGTAAGTTAACCGATGCTTTAGTGATAGCAGATGATTCAGGTTTGGAAATTGACTATTTAAATAAAGAGCCCGGTGTATACTCTGCAAGATATTTAGGGAAAGATACATCTTATGAAATAAAAAATCAAATCATATTAGATAGATTGAAAGATGTACCGAAAGCACAAAGAACGGCACGATTTGTATGTGCTATGGCATTAGCTGAGGCTGGAAGAGAAACAGTAACAACATATGGAACAATAGAAGGTTATATCGGAGACCATGCAGAAGGAGAGAATGGTTTTGGATATGATCCTATCTTTTTTGTAGAGGAATTAGGGACATCGACTGCTAATATTTCTTTAGAAGCAAAAAATGAAATCAGTCATCGTGCCAAAGCAATGCGTGCATTATTAGAAAAAATCAAAGAAAGGCTTAATGGATAGATAAAAAAAATGAAAGTACTAGTCATAAGTGATACCCATGGAAATATAGAAAATGCCAAAATGGTTTTAGAACGCTTAAAATCACTGGATGTTCATGCTGTATTACACTGTGGAGACTATGTGAGTGATGCGAGAATTCTACAAAAATTTTATCCAGACTTAGAGATTCATGCAGTATATGGTAATTGTGATGTAGGATTTGGAGGAGCTTATAGTGAGGTAGTTGTTTTAGAAGATGTACCAATCTATATGTCTCATGGGCATAGATATGGCGTAAAATGGGGAGACTATGATGAAATGGTGATTGATGCTATTGCTCATGATGCAAAGATAGCAATTTGTGGTCATTCACATGAAGCTTATTTAGATGAACAGGATGGCATATTAGTTATGAATCCGGGCAGTTTAACTTTACCTAGGGATAGCCGATATCCATCTTATGGACTATTAGACATAGAAAAAGGTAAAGTGGTAGATGCAAAGGTACTTCAAATCCTTGAACACACAAGGATAGAAGAACACCCAATATCTAACAGATTTAGAAGGAAGTAAAAAAAATAAAAAAACCTAAGAAAAAGTGTTGACGTATGCAAATAACTTATGTATAATACATTTTGTCAGTCGGCACTGATGCCACAAAAACTGACAAAATGAAAGCATACGACATGCGGGTGTAGTTCAATGGTAGAACTTCAGCCTTCCAAGCTGACTACGTGGGTTCGATTCCCATCACCCGCTCTTGTGTGTCCATAGCTCAGCTGGATAGAGCAACGGCCTTCTAAGCCGTGGGTCGGGGGTTCGAATCCCTCTGGACACGCCATTTATGGTGGGTATAGCTCAGTTGGTAGTAGCACTGGATTGTGGTTCCAGGTGTCGTGGGTTCGAGTCCCATTACCCACCTTTTGTTGTGTCTGTATAACAGATATCAATAATATATACATAGGGTTATCGCCAAGCGGTAAGGCACAGGATTTTGATTCCTGCATGCGGAGGTTCGAATCCTCCTAGCCCTGGTATGGGTCACTAGCTCAGTCGGTAGAGCACTTGACTTTTAATCAAGTTGTCCCGGGTTCGATTCCCGGGTGGCTCAGTTCTTAGTTTTTGCTAAGAAATTTAATAATGAATATGCGGGCGTGGCGGAATTGGCAGACGCACTAGACTTAGGATCTAGCGCCGCGAGGTGTAAGGGTTCGACTCCCTTCGCCCGCATACTATTTCATTAAATAATAATATAAAGTATATGACATGCGGGTGTAGTTCAATGGTAGAACTTCAGCCTTCCAAGCTGACTACGTGGGTTCGATTCCCATCACCCGCTCTTGTGTGTCCATAGCTCAGCTGGATAGAGCAACGGCCTTCTAAGCCGTGGGTCGGGGGTTCGAATCCCTCTGGACACGCCATATAGGGTTATCGCCAAGCGGTAAGGCACAGGATTTTGATTCCTGCATGCGGAGGTTCGAATCCTCCTAGCCCTGTATAAAATGAAAAAGCTAGTATCTTCGGATACTAGCTTTTTTGTGTTGTGCGTCTAGATAGATATACTATACTATTCTTCTGTAAAAATTATAGAAATGATCAAAGCGAATCGTTATTTATATAGTAAGAGGGTATCTTAAGAAAGATACCCTCTTACTATATAAATAGATGGCTTAGTGGAAAAGATTATCTTTTACATGATGCTTTTTCTGGTAAGCCATGAATAGCTAGGTTGTTGTTTTTGTAGCGATGATCTAAACTAATATCTTCTCCAAACCAAATAGGTGGAATAAACGCATTAGCAGCATCTAAGGAAGGAAATTCTACTTCTACTGTTGTAAGTGGGCTAAGATGATTAGAGAATATATCTAATTCTGCTGTTAGCCCGTTTTCTAAAGGGATATAGTAACGTGTTTTCTCTATAGGGTGTCCTTCAATTTTATTGAGTAGGGATTGAAATTCCGAAGCATTAATGCTGATCTCGTGTTCTTCTCTAGCGATGTTCCCTTGGGATTTAATGGTTAAAAGGAAAGTATCTTGAGCCTTCCGGATGCGAATGACTGGCATAACAGAAATGTAGGCTTGGAATAGTTTTTTAGAGGGAATACCTTTTAATGGAGGTAAAGTTTTAACTAAAAATTTACGTTCGATTTCCATATGAGTCTCCTAATTATGATGATTTTTTTAACGGTATCATAACATATTGTGACTAAAATAAATAGTGCCGTATTATGCAAAGTTATAAATAGAGTCCATTTCTAAGATTATGACTTTTTTATAAAGGAAAATTCAAACAAGACCAGATAAAAAGGAATCACCAAGATTTTGCCAGTCTAAAATACCAAAGAGTATATTAAAGAGGAAGAAAGCTGTATTTTTTCCAATAGCATCTTTCACAAAATAGTAGGCTAGACCATGAAAGTAAAGTTCTTGTTTCTTTATGGTAAATTGCCTCTAATAGTGAGATATCTTTTTCTTTAAAGAGAAGATAAGTGAAGGGGAATGCATATATGATAAGAGAAGTGTACTAAGATAAAATAATTAATAACAAATAAATATTTTTGGCACAATATAAGATGTGCTATAATACATTTGACAAAATATAGAACGTAGATAGGAAAGGAGAAATAGAATGAAAATTGCAGTTTATTTTGCTACTGGGTATGAAGAAGTAGAAGCATTATCTGTTGTGGATATTTTAAGAAGAGGAAATGTTGAAGTTATAATGGTAGGTGTAGATGGTAAAACTGTAGTAAGTGCACGTCAGGTGAGCATCAATATGGATGTTACAATAGATGAGGTCAATCATGATGAGATTGATATGATGGTATTACCAGGGGGACTTCCAGGAGTAGATAATCTTATGAAAAATGAGACTCTAGTACAGCAGCTTAAAAACTTTAAAGCACAGGATAAATGGCTTGCTGCAATTTGTGCTGGACCAAGTGTACTTGGAAAATTAGGGTTATTAGAGGGAGAAAAAGCAACTTGTTACCCAGGTTTTGAAGACAAGCTTCTTGGATGTGAATATACAGGAGAACGCGTTGAATTAAGTCATCATATTATAACAGGAATAGGGGCAGGTGCTGCATTAGATTTTGGGTATAAGATTCTTGAAGTTTTTCAAGGTAAGGAATTAGCAGAGAAAATTAGAAAAGCGATGATTGCCTAAAGAAATAAGGTAATTAAATAAAATGAGGCTGCCCCATAAAGAGACAACCTCATTATATTACAAATAAATAGACTTTAAGCAACGGTGCGACTAACCGATGAAAAGGTTAAAAGATCGTTTAAAATACTGTAAGATGAATGCGTTTGAAAACCTGTGGTAGGTCAATGTCTTGAACAAGACAAGTATTCAGTTCGTCAAATGCACATTTTACCTTATGTATATTTAACTTATATATTTCAGCAATCATCTCAGGTGTATAGTTTTTTTGCATCGCATAATGCCATTGTCTTGTTAAAAGTTGACAAATCTCACTTGAGGCATTAAGTACAATGGTAAAGAAACTAATAGTATCTAAATGAGCAATGCTATGTTTTTGCATTAGATGAGAGAGTTCATCAGGTTCTATTTCTAAAATATGAGCAACTTCATATATATGAAAGGGGGCTATATTTTCCCTAAGAAAAAGATCAATAGATTCTAGTTTAGGCTTAATAGAAGTATTATAAACTTCTTCATAGCTTTTAAGCGTAAGACAGCTTGTTGTATGCTTATCCATTTTTATGTGAATCCTTCCTAATTAAAAGTCGTTTGTGACAGGTATTATTATAATCGAAAATTATACATAGTTACCATATGAAATAGTTGGAATAAATGTCAAAAGGATGTATGAAAAGTTGGGAAAATATGCAAAATATATATGAGTATCAAGAAAATATTAACGTCCCCTCTATGGATTTTAGATAAAGAGTATGATATAATAACGAAATATTAAATTACAATGCTATATTTATGCTTTACAGTATAGACAAAGGGTAACCTTAAGGAGGATATATTTTAATGAATGCACAAGTTCAAGTAATGGAAAACAGTCAAGTAAAACTTACAGTAGAAATTGATGGAGCTCAAGTAGCTAAAGCAGTAGATGCAGCTTATGAATCAATGAAAAAAGATTTCAATATTCAAGGATTCCGTAAAGGTAGAGTACCTCGTGCAATGGTTGAAAAAATGTACGGTGTAGAAGTATTCTACAATAAAGCAGCAGATATCTTAATTGATGAAACATTATTCGAAGCAATCGAAGCAAATAAAGTTGAAATCGCTGCTCGTATTCGTCCAAACGAATTAGAAGTAGTTGAAATGAATAAAGATGGTATGAAATATACTGCAATCATCACTGTAAAACCAGAAGTTACACTTGGAGACTACAAAAACTTAAAAGTAGAAGCTGATAAAGTTGAAGTAACAGATGAAGAAGTAAACGAAGCAGTTGCTGCAGAAGCAAACAAAAATGCTCGTGAAATTACTGTAGAAGATAGAGCAGTAATGCCACAAGATAAAGTAACAATCGACTTCGAAGGATTCATTGATGGTGAAGCTTTCCAAGGTGGAAAAGGTACAGATTATGATTTAGTAATCGGCTCAAAATCATTCATCGATAACTTTGAAGATCAATTAATCGGTAAAAATATTGGTGAAGAAGTAGAAGTAAATGTTACATTCCCAACAGAATACCACTCAAAAGAACTTGCAGGTAAACCAGCAATGTTCAAAGTGGCTATCAAAGGAATCAAAGTAAGCGAAGTACCAGAAATCAATGATGATTTCGCTGCTGATATTTCAGAATTTGATACTTTAGCTGAATACAAAGAAGATCTTAAGGCAAAACTTCTTAAAGATAAAGAAGTAAGCAGCAAAAACGTAGCAGATCAACAAGCTGTAGAAAATGCAGTTGCTAACGCTACAATTGAAGTACCAGAAGCTATGGTTGAAGAACAAGTTGAAAGAAACATCAAAAACTTCGAAAACCGTATGAAAGCTCAAGGTCTTGAACTTGCTCAATACTTACAATTCACAGGTCAAGATATGGAAGCATTCAAAGCTAACTTCAAAGAAGATGCTGCTCACCAAATCAAATCTCGTTTAGTACTTGAGAAAGTTGCAGAAGTAGAAAATATCGAAGTAACAGATGAAGATATCGATACAGAATTAAAACAAATTGCTGAAATGTACCGTATGCCATTCGAAGAACTTAAAAAATCATTTGGTGGATACGAAAAAGAAAGCTTAGCAGCTGATATCAAAGTTCAAAAAGCAGCTAAAGTTATTACAGACTCAGCAGAAGTAGTAGTAAAATAATTAACTCATATTGGGGTTAATAGAGTAAAAGGAGGCTGCTAGAATGAGTAGTTTAGTTCCAATGGTTATTGAACAAACCAATAGGGGAGAGCGTTCATATGATATTTATTCTCGTCTATTAAAAGATCGTATCATTATTTTAGGTGATGAGGTCAACAGTGTTACAGCCAATCTTATTGTTGCGCAACTCCTGTTTTTAGAGGCAGAAGATCCTGATAAAGATATTATGTTTTATATTAATAGTCCGGGTGGCTCAATTACTGATGGTATGGCTATTTATGATACAATGCAGTATATCAAATGTGATGTATCAACAATCTGTATGGGACTTGCAGCCAGCATGGGGGCATTCTTATTAGCAGGTGGTACAAAAGGAAAACGTTGTGCATTACCTAATGCAGAAATTATGATTCACCAACCTTTAGGTGGAGCAAAAGGTCAAGCAACAGATATTCAAATCACTGCTGAGCACATTCTTAAAACAAAAGAAAGAATGAACCGTATGTTATCTGAATTTACAGGTCAAGATATTGAAAGAATCAAAAATGATACTGAAAGAGATAATTGGCTGACAGCCGAGGAAGCAAAAGAATATGGTCTTATTGATAAAGTAATTACTAGATCATAATAAAAGGAGGTGCACAATGCCAACAAAATTTGATGATACAAAACAATTAAGATGTTCTTTTTGTGGTAAAACACAAGATCAAGTGAAACGATTAATTGCAGGACCTAATGTATACATCTGTGATGAATGTATTGAGCTATGTTCTGAAATTATCGAAGAAGAACTTGAGGGAGCTTATGAAGATGATGAAGCTATGGACATTCCTAAGCCTAAAGAAATCAAAGCTCACTTAGATGAATATGTTATTGGTCAGGATGATGCTAAAAAGGCATTAGCAGTTGCTGTATACAATCACTATAAACGTATCTACAAACAACGTAAAAGTGATGATATAGATATCCAAAAAAGTAACATTCTACTTTTAGGACCAACTGGTACAGGTAAAACGTATTTAGCTCAAACTTTAGCTAAAATGCTGAATGTACCATTTGCTGTTGCTGATGCTACCTCTTTAACAGAAGCTGGATATGTAGGGGAAGATGTTGAAAATATCCTACTGAAATTAATCCAAGCTGCAAATTATGATGTTGAGAAAGCTCAAATTGGGATTATTTATATTGATGAAATTGATAAGATCTCTAGAAAATCAGAAAATCCATCTATTACACGTGATGTAAGTGGAGAAGGTGTGCAACAAGCACTCTTAAAAATTATTGAAGGTACGGTAGCTTCTGTACCACCTCAAGGTGGTAGAAAGCATCCACATCAAGAATTTATTCAAATCGATACTACAAATATTTTATTTATTTGTGGCGGAGCATTTGATGGTCTTGATAAGATTATTGAAAGAAGAGTTGGGCATAAGGGTATTGGTTTCGGTGCTACAGTTGTAGCTAAGAAAGAGAAAAATGTTGGGGAACTTTATAAAGAAGTTGAACCACAGGATCTTGTTAAATTCGGTCTTATCCCAGAATTCGTTGGGCGTATTCCTTCAGTGGTTTCACTAAACAATCTAGATAAAGAGGCGCTTATTACAATTCTTACAGAACCTAAAAATGCACTTGTAAAACAATATAAGCACTTATTTGAAATAGATGGTATTGAGCTTGAGTTTGATAAAGATGCGTTAGTTGCCATTGCTAACTTAGCAATTGAAAGAGAAACAGGGGCAAGGGGACTTCGTGCAATTTTCGAGACAATGATGAGAGATATTATGTATGATGCACCATCTATGGGAGATACCCTTGAAAAAATCATTATTCATGAGAATGTGATTCAATCAGGAGAACAACCAACATTAGTGTATAACGATAAAGTAAAATCGAAAGCTAAATCAAAAAAATCAACTGATGAATCAGCTTAATATAGTATCAAACTAACTAAAAAAGAACCTTTAAAATTAAAGGTTCTTTTTTAGTTCTAAGAAGTATCCTTTTACCTTGATATGGTAATACTTGAAAATAAGAAATTGTCAATTGAGTAGGAGGACACTTTATGTTAGCAAAGCTAATCATCGCAGTTCAGTTCTTTTTTTCATGTATAGTTGGTATATATTTTTTAACCCAACTTAAGGGGCAGAGTAGTTCTAAGACGAATATTTATAAAGATTCTTCAAGGAGAAGCGAAGAATTAGAGAATCTTAGAAAGATCTCATTAACAAAACCATTATCAGAAAAGGTTAGGCCTCAGTGTGAAGAAGATATTATAGGACAGGAATCAGGAATGAAAGCCTTAAAGATTGCACTATGTGGACCAAGTCCGCAGCATATTTTAATTTATGGGGCACCCGGGGTTGGAAAAACAGCAGCAGCACGTATTGCTTTAGAGATTGCTAAGGCATCTCCAGGGACGCCTTTTAAACGCGATGCACGGTTTGTAGAGATTGATGCAACTACTTTACGTTTTGATGAACGAAGTATAGCTGACCCATTAATTGGATCTGTACATGATCCTATTTATCAAGGGGCAGGCGCTTACGGACAAGCAGGTGTACCACAGCCTAAGCCAGGGGCAGTGACAAAGGCACATGGTGGGGTGTTATTTATTGATGAAATAGGAGAGCTTCATAGTATACAAATGAATAAGTTACTTAAGGTATTAGAGGATCGTAAGGTATTCTTAGAAAGTTCCTATTATTCTAGACATGATGAAAATATCCCAAGAGATATTCATGATATCTTCGGAAATGGTTTACCGGCTGATTTTAGACTAATTGGAGCAACCACAAGAAGCCCAGAAGATATTCCGCCAGCATTAAGATCAAGATGCATCGAAATTTTCTTTGAGGATTTAAAGGAAAAAGATATTTTAAAAATTATTGAAAATGTAACTACTAGAGAGAAAATTAGTATAGAAGAACCAGCTACACAGCTTATAGGAAACTATGCTTTAAATGGACGTGATGCAGTTAATATAGTGCAGACTGCTCATAGTCTAGTGCAGATGGAAGGCAGATGGGAAATTAAAAAGCAAGATATAGAATGGGTTATTCAAACAGGGCATTATATGGCACGAGGAAATCAAGAGGTACATTTAGAAGATGAAGTAGGGCGGATTAATGGCTTAGCTGTTATGGGAAATGGGCAAGGCATAGTGCTTAATATTGAAGCAGTTGCTAAAGAAGTAGGAAAAAGTGAGGCCAAATTAAAAGTTTCAGGAATTATAGAAGAAGAGGAAATACATGGTAAGAGAAGCCATACTAAGCGAAAAAGTATGGCGTTAAATTCTGTAGAAAATGTACTCACACTATTAAAAATAAGATATAATGTTAATATGGATGAATATCTTTTACACATTAATTATACATCAGGTATGCCTATTGATGGTCCTTCAGCAGGGATAGCAATGTTTTGTGTTTTATACTCTGCAATATTTAATAAGGTCATACCGGGTCACATTGCTATGACAGGTGAGTTATCCATTAGGGGTAAAGTGTGCCCAGTAGGCGGTGTATATGAAAAGGTTAACGCGGCCAAAGAAGCAGGAATCAAAAAGGTATTTATTCCAAAAGAAAATATGCAAGATATATTAAAAAATATAGATATAGAAATAGTGCCCGTAGAGGATATAGAAGAAATTATTGCAGAAATTTTTGATGAGGAAGTCATAAAGAAAGCAACTTCTATGTTGCATGCCTAAGTAAGGTCCATCTCGAATAAATAGCCTAAAAATAAGGACGTATCAATAAGTGGTTAGAGTGATAAATGAAACATGATTAACATGTCATGAGTAAAGAGATAAAGGGATTATACAGTTTGTAACAAGGTAGGCGGGTTAATTGAGGGTGGAACAATGAGTAAAAAAATAATGAATATACCAGTGCTACCACTAAGGGGTGTAGCCATTTTTCCGGAAATGGTGATGCACTTTGACGTGGGCAGAGAGAAATCAGTTAAGGCACTTGAAAAAGCAATGAAAAATAATGAAATGATTTTGGCAGTAGCACAAAAAGATGCGGATATAGATGAGCCTAGTCAAGAAGATTTATTTAACATTGGAACTTTATCCCAAGTTAAACAAATGGCTAAGATTGGTGAAGGTCAATATAAAGTATTTGTTAAAGGAATAAGTAGAGCAAGAATTCTAGAGGTAGCTGAAGGGGATTACCTATCAGCAGAAATAGAAATTATTGAAGAAGTATTACCAGAAGCAGACGTGGAACAAGAAGCTTTAATTAGAACAGTTGGAGAGCTTTTTGAAAAATATGCCGAGCTTAATCCACGTATTACAGAAGAAGTCCTTTATGGTATTTTAAATCTAAAAAGCAGTTTAGAGATGATTGATATTATTATTGGTCATATTGTGCTAGAAGTAGATAGAAAACAAGAAATTTTAGAGTGTCTTGATCTTAAAGAACGTATGTTTAAAACCATAAGGGTTTTAGAAGCTGAGATAGAAATTTTATCGATGCAAAAAGAGATTATGGGAAAAGTCAAATCTCGAATTGATCAAACACAGAAGGAATACTTCTTACGCGAACAAGTAAAGGTTATACAAGAACAACTAGGTGATAAAGATGGTGTATTAGGCGATATTGCAAAGTATGAAGAAAAAATGCAAACCCTAACTCTACCAGAAGATGTAAAAGAAAAGCTTGATAGAGAAATTAGAAAGCTTAGAAATACTCCATCTAGTTCACCAGATAATGGAAACATTAGAACTTATATTGAAACTGTTTTAGATTTACCATGGAATAAAGAAACAGAAGAGAACTTAGACTTAAAAAAGGCAAATCAAATTTTATCTAAGGAACACTATGGTTTAACCAAAATCAAAGAACGTGTAATAGAGTATTTAGCTGTTAGAAAATTATCGAAGGAAGTACCATCTCCTATCCTATGTCTTGTAGGACCTCCAGGTGTAGGAAAAACTTCTATTGCAAAATCTATTGCACATGCTACAGGAAGAAATTATGTGCGTATCTCTTTAGGTGGCGTAAGAGATGAAGCAGAAATTAGAGGACATCGTAGAACTTATGTAGGTGCTATACCAGGACGTTTTGTTTATGCTCTCTCAGAAGCTAAATCAAATAATCCACTTATGCTTTTAGATGAGATTGATAAGATGTCTAATGATTTTAAGGGTGATCCTTCAGCTGCATTATTAGAGATTTTAGATGGTAACCAAAATAATGCTTTTAAAGACCACTATTTAGAAGTACCTGTAGATTTATCAAATGTACTATTTGTAGCAACAGCTAATACTTTAAATGGTATTCCAAGACCGTTATTAGATCGTATGGAAATTATTGAACTAGGAAGCTATACAGTTTTAGAGAAACTAGAAATTGCGCAGAAATATTTATTGCCTCAGCAATTAGAAAAACATAATTTAACCAAAGAAAATATTAAGCTAACTAAAGCAAATTTGCGATATATTATTGAGCATTACACAAAGGAAGCAGGTGTAAGAACATTAGAACGCACATTAGCAAAAGTATGTCGTAAAGTGGCAAGAGAGATTGTTGAGCAAGAAATAAGTTGTGTACAAGTCAATGCTGCAAAGATTAAAGCTTATTTAGGCGCTTCTATTTTTGAGTATGAGGAAAGGAATATTACAGCAGAAGTTGGCATTGTAAGAGGCCTTGCTTGGACAAGTGTAGGTGGAGATACTCTATCAGTAGAAGTAAATTGTATGAAGGGTAAAGGTCAACTTGAACTCACTGGAAAAATGGGAGAGGTCATGAAAGAATCTGCTAAAGCAGCAGTAAGCTTTATTCGTTCACAGGCGGAAAGATTAGAAATATCAGAGGACTTTTACTTAAATCAGGATATGCATATTCATATTCCAGAAGGCGCAGTACCTAAGGATGGCCCTTCAGCAGGGATTACTATGGCAACAGCCATGATCTCAGCTTTAACTGGAAAGAAAGTAAGAGCGGATATAGCAATGACAGGTGAAATTACTATTAGAGGTAGAGTCTTACCAATTGGTGGGCTGAAAGAAAAGCTTCTTGCGGCAAAACGTGCTAAGATTAATACAGTTATTGTACCAATGCTAAATAAAAGAAATGTAGAAGAGCTTGAGCCTAATATTATAGAAGGTCTTGAAATTATTTATGCGACTGAAATGGATGATGTATTAGCACATGTTTTTATTAAATAGCACTAATTTTATTGAAAGAGATGACGCTAAAAAATAAAAATGAGATGTGCTAATAGCAGAATATAAGTCAGTAAGAGATAAAGTTACCATAAGTGCTTAGATTAAGGAGAAAGATAATGAATGTAACAAAAGCAGAAATGATTATTACAGCAGGGATGACATCACAGTTTCCAAAACATGAGATGCCAGAAATTGCATTTGCAGGAAAGTCTAATGTAGGGAAATCATCACTACTTAATGCGATGCTTAATAGAAGAGCTTTAGCAAGAACAAGTTCTCAACCAGGGAAAACACAAACGATTAACTTCTATAGCGTACAAGATACTTTTATGTTTGTGGATTTACCAGGATATGGTTATGCCAAGGTATCTAAATCAGAGAGAGAACGTTGGGGAAAATTAATTGAAGGTTACCTTGAAAAACGTGAACAACTTCAAAAAATTATTTTATTAATTGATATTAGGCATGAAGTTGGAAAAAACGATAAGATGATGTATGATTGGATTAAACATTATCATGATGAAGTAGTTGTTGTAGCTACAAAATTAGATAAGATTAAACGTAGTCAAGTTCAAAAACAATTATCTGTTATTAGAAAAGGGCTAGGATTATCTGGCTCAGATAAGCTGATTGCATTTTCTTCTGAAACAAAACAAGGTAAAGAAGAACTATGGCAGATTATTGAACAGTGTAATGTAGCTTGCAATGCAATTGAGGAAGTAGCTCATGAGGTAAATGAGTAAGATATAATCCATACTGGGGGGAGATTGATGAATACGTCTAAGAAGTATTATTTGAATGAGGGTAAACTAGAGCTATCTATACTTGAAGATTATGAAGATGAAAAGGGACAGATTATACAACTTAGAAGTAGAAGAAATATAACAAATCAACTTGGGTTAAATACAACTAAAAGGCAACATAAGAAAGAATGTGGATTAGTACCACCTAAGCTAAAGGTGAGTAAAGAGGTATACAATACACTTCATACAATGGGTCAATTTTTAACACAAACAGAAGAAATGCATGAAAAAACTGAAGATGGCTTAAACTCTTTGTCAGCACAACAGGAAAAGGTACCTATTACACTGACAGAAGATGAAATAAATGCTTTAAATGGAGTATTAAAGTTAGATATAGAAGTAGCACAAGATCTAAGCCAAGAAGAAGATATAAGTATTGATGTCTATACTTATATGGATTCTACTCAAAAGGTGGAGAATATTTTATCAGATGCACCAGATTCTATGCAGAGACAAGAAGTTACCTCACCTAATGAGGAGATTTCAGTTCATCATCCAAAGTTAGAAGAAGAAAAACTAGAGGAAGATAAAGTACTGAAGCAAAATAGTGAAGATTATAGATTAAAACAAAAAGAAGTGGATCATATAGTAGAAGGATATTTTAAAGATCAAAGTTTTGGTACCCCTAAACATACGTATTTAGTTGAGTTAAAGAAGCATATTGAAAAGCAAATTAAAGCTATTTATGAGTATGCTTTAGAAAGTTAAATGGATGAAATAGGAATATAGAGTCTGTTTTCATAAAAAGTTAGGATTTAAAGAGATTTTATTAAATAATCTGTTGACACGTGATACGGGATATGATATTATTATTTTCGTCAGATGACAAGTTGACGAAAATAAGCGCGAATGGCTCAGTTGGTAGAGCATCTCCTTGCCAAGGAGAGGGTCGCGGGTTCGAGTCCCGTTTCGCGCTCTCACGGGGTGTGGCTCAGTTTGGCTAGAGCGCCTGATTTGGGTTCAGGAGGCCGCAGGTTCGAGTCCTGTCACCCCGATATAAAAAAAGAGATACTACATAGTAGTATCTCTTTTTTT
>SVDC01000034.1:5166-40444 GCA_015058045.1 Cellulosilyticum sp. | reverse complement strand
TAAATGACTCGAGTTTTAACAGCTTTTTTGTTTATAAGTTTTTAAGGTTATTCTCCCTATACAATCAAATCTCTTGATAGTTCTAGAAGAATATTAAATATTATTTTTTAAATAAAGTTTTAAATCGATCCATTGCTTCTTGAGTATTTTCATGGTTACTAAAAGCAGTAAGGCGGAAGTAGCCTTCACCGTTATTACCAAAACCAGCACCAGGAGTACCTACTACGGCAATATCATTGAGCAGTTTATCAAAGAAATCCCATGATTTCATGTTATCTGGACATTTTAGCCAAATATATGGAGAGTTCTGGCCACCAAAATATGTGATACCGCATTCTTCCATTGTAGATGCAATGATACGGGCATTTTCTGCATAGTATGCAATGTTTTCTTTAATTTGCTTTTGACCTTCTTCTGTAAAGACAGCAGCAGCAGCACACTGAATGATGTAAGGAACACCATTGAATTTAGTTGTTTGTCTTCTAAGCCATAACTTATTGATTGCAACTTCATCTCCATCAGCATTAAAGCCTTTTAGTGCTTGAGGAACAATTGTATAACCACAACGAGTACCTGTAAATCCTGCTGTTTTAGATAAACTACAAAATTCAATAGCACATTCTTTAGCACCTTCAATTTCGAAGATACTTCGTGGAAGTGAAGGGTCTGAAATAAAGCACTCATAAGCTGCATCATAAAGGATAATTGCATTATTTTCTTTTGCATAGTTTACCCAAGCTGTAAGTTGTTCTCTATTATAGGCAGCACCAGTTGGGTTATTTGGAGAACAAAGGTAGATTAAATCTGGAGATACATCTTCTGTTGTTGGTGGAAGTGGAGCAAATCCATTAGATTCATTAGAGTCTAAATAAACGATTTCACGTCCAGACATGATGTTGGTATCTACATACACAGGATATACTGGGTCTGGAATCATAACGATATTTTCATTACCAAAGATATCAGTAATATTACCAACATCACTTTTAGCACCATCACTAATGAAAATCTCATTCTTTTCAAGTGATACGCTCATTTTAGCATAATAAGCTTGTACGGCTTCATGTAAGAAATCATAGCCTTGTTCTGGACCATAACCTCTAAATGTAGCAGCTTCTCCCATTTCATTAACAGCTTTGTGCATTGCTTCAATAACTGCTGGAACAAGAGGGCGAGTTACGTCACCAATTCCCATACGGATAAGTTTTTTATCAGGATTTTGAGCTACAAATTCATTCACTTTACGTGCGATATTAGCAAATAAGTAACTATCCTGTAATTCTAAATAATGATCATTAATAAAAGCCATTTTTAAGCCTCCTTATATTCAATTATACCATCAAAGACCTTAGTAGCAGGACCTTTCATTAGTACAGTTCCATCTTCGTTGTAAGTGATTTTAAGTTCACCACCACGTAGTTTAACAGTAATTTCTTCACCTTGTTTGCAGAAACCATTTAATACTGAAGAAACAGCTACTGCACAAGCACCTGTTCCACAGGCCCAAGTTTCACCTGAGCCACGTTCCCAAACACGCATTTTTACAGTAGTTGCATCTATTATTTGTACAAATTCTGTATTGATTCTCTCAGGAAAGAGAGGATTAAATTCAAATTTCGGTCCAATTGTTTCAAGTGGTAAATGATCTACATCATCACAGTAAATGACTGCGTGAGGATTTCCCATAGAAACACAAGTAACATTATAGGTTTTATCATCAATTGTAATAGCTTCGTTAACAAAACGATCTAAATCTGATAAGACAGGAATTTCTTTAGGAATAAGAATTGCTTTGCCCATATCTACTTCAACAGAAACAACTTTTTCATTCTCTACATTAAGTTTAAGATATTTAATACCGCTTAATGTTTCAAGTGAGATATTTGTTTTTGTTGTATAGCCGGCTTCATAAACGAATTTACCGATGCATCTTGTTGCATTGCCACACATCTTACCTTCAGAACCGTCTGCATTAAACATACGCATTCTAAAATCAGCTGTATCAGAAGGTAAAATCATTACTAAACCATCAGCACCAATACCGAAATGTCTATCACTAATAAATTCAGAGAAAGCATTAGGATTGGGGATTGTTTCTTTGAAACCATCAACATATACGTAATCATTGCCTATGCCGTGCATTTTAGTAAAATTAATTTTCATATGTTCACACCCCTAAATTATACTTCATAAGTTTTTAAAATATTATCTGCTACGACTCTAGGAGAGACCCTAAGGTCCATAGCTTGCTTTTGGATATACCTATGAGCTTGTTTTTCATCTAGACCTAAATATTTAATAAGAGAAAATTTAGCACGTTCAATTACCTTGGTATCATCTACTTTACGTTTTAGTGCCTTATTTTGCTCTCTTAAATTTTCAATTATTTGTTTTGAATTAAGAGCAAACGGTATAGATTGCAAAAGAACTTGTCTATTAATAGGTTTTCCAATGACAAAGGCTCCAGTAATGGCAACCTTATCTTGGACCTGCTCTGTTATCTCTGATTTTACCAAAATAAGTATAGCAGATAAGGATTTTTCTGCAATATCTAGAACCAGTTCACTGCCAAATTCATCACTCAAAGGTGTATTAATGATTGTGAGGTCATAATCAGTGAAATCAAATTTTCGTCTAGCCTCGTTACCAGAAGCAACATAGTCATAACTAGAAAAATTTAGAGGTTTAATAATATCATAGATTGTATCATAGGCTTGTTTTTGGGGAGATATAATTAAAACCTTTTCCATGCTACTAGCTCCTTTATAAAATGAATTTTAATCGTTTTATCATTCTACAAGTAATGCTGGACCTCCCAAGCATGAACAGTACGGTTATAAGTTTCCCATTCATTTTCCTTAATAGTGATATATTGAGAAAAAATATGATTGCCAAGAGTAGATTTTACGAAGTTACTTTGTTTCATTTCAGATAGGGCTTCATTTAAGTTGATTGGAAGAGTAGTCATAGTCATTTCAGCTAATGGATCTGAAGAAAGATTATAAGCATTTTGCGAAAGTGGAGAACAAAGCTGCATTTGCTTATCAATACCGTCTAAACCAGCAGCAAGGATAAGAGATAAAGCTAGATAAGGATTACATATTGGATCAGGACTACGAAGCTCAATACGATTGTGACCTTGCCTAGTTGATGGTACACGAATGAGTGTAGAGCGATTTTTATAAGACCAACTAATATGGCGAGGAGCTTTGTAGCCAGAATGAATTCTTTTATAGGAATTGACAATTGGATTACAAATAGCAGTCATTTCTCTGATATGGGTAAGGATACCTGCTATAAACTGTTGAGCAATTAGTGGTAGGCCAGCATTATGTTTTGTAGAAAAGATATTTTCACCATCTTTAAAGAGAGACATATTGATGTGCATACCAGAACCACTGGTATCAGTAAAGGGTTTGGGCATAAAAGAGGCATGTAAACCATTGCGTCCTGCAATTGTTTTTACAACAGATTTGAATGAAAGAATATTATCTGCTGATTTAAGGACATCATCATATTTGAAGTCGATTTCATGTTGTCCATATGCACACTCATGATGAGAGGATTCTATTTCAAATCCCATTTCTTCGAGAGTAAGGCAAATTTCACGGCGTGTGTTTTCACCTTGATCTAGTGGTGCTACATCAAAGTAAGCTGCTTTATCAGCGGGTTTTAATATTGGATTACCTTCAGAATCTCTTTGAAAAAGGAAGAATTCACATTCTGGACCGACATGAAAAATTAAGCCCTGAGATTTGGCTTTTTCAAAGACATGGCGTAATAAGTAACGGCAATCTCCTTCAAAGTAAGTACCATCCGCTCTTTTAATATCACAGAAGAGACGTGCCACTTTGCCATGTTGAGGCCTCCAGGGGAGAATACATAAGGTACTAGGGTCTGGATGCAAGAAAAGTTCGGAGTCTTCGATACATGAAAAACCAAGGATTGAAGAGGCATCAAAAGCAATACCTTCATCAAAAGCTTTACTAAGCTGATTTGCAGATATGGAGATATTTTTTAGGTTACCAAGAATATCACTAAATTGAAGCCTAATAAACTTTACATCATTTTCTTCAACAAATCGTAAAGCGCCAACTTTATTATATGACATAAGAAAATCCTCCTAATAAGTTTTATGATATTGTTAAAATAATTAAACACATTTTAAAGTATTTAGTAATTGGTGTAAAGTTATTTGTAATTAATTATTTTAAAGTATAAAGTTGGAAAACATATTAAGTCTAAAAGTAATATAAGTATTAGCTAATCATAAAATAATCCTATTTAGTACAGACAATCATTAGCAATGAGGGATGAGATCTATAGATAGACAGGTAGGATAGTTAAAGGGAATAAGTAAAAAGAATAAGTAAATAGGCCTATAAAATAAGGGATAACTAAAGAATACAACCCCTCTTATAATTTCTGAATATTTTAAATAAAATATTGACAATTTATGAAGAGTAGAATATATTTTGAAGTACAATTGTTATCGAAAGTTAAAATCGTTATCTGTGTTATGTTCCGGTTTAAGAATCTACAAAATCAAAAGTTGCATTAAAAGGCTATTTTAGATCTACTACTAGAATAGTTATAGTATGGAGTAACTTTGATTTTTTTAGCTATAGAGTAATCTATTAAATCTTAGAGGGGGACCAATTGTATGGATAACTTTAAAAATCAAAACCCATATCTAGAGCAAGGGCTCTATGACCCACGATTTGAACATGATAATTGTGGTATAGGAGCAGTTGTTAATATAAAGGGGATAAAATCAAGAGAAGTTGTTGAGAATGCTCTTAGAATCGTTGAAAATTTAGAGCATAGAGCAGGAAAAGATGCAGAAGGAAAAACGGGAGATGGAGTTGGTATATTATTACAAATCTCGCATGATTTTTTTAGCAAAGAAGCAGAGAGATTAAATATATCAATTGGTGATGAAAGAGATTATGGTATTGGCATGTTCTTTTTCCCACAAAATGAAGTTAAGAGAAATCAGGAAAAGAAATTATTTGAAGTCATTGTTCAAAAAGAGGGTATGGAATTTTTAGGTTGGAGAACTGTACCTGTAAATCCTGAAGTACTGGGACAAAAGGCATTTGATAGTATGCCATGTGTTATGCAAGGGTTTATAAAACGTCCTAAAGAGTGTGCTAAAGGCTTGGAATTTGATCGGAAGTTATATATTACAAGAAGGATATTTGAACAAAGTAATGAAAGTACCTATGTTGTATCCTTATCAAGTCGTACCATTGTATATAAAGGGATGTTCCTTGTTGGGCAATTACGCTCTTTTTTTGGAGATCTTCAAAATAAAGAATATACATCGGCTATTGCAACAGTACACTCTAGATTTAGTACTAATACAAATCCAAGTTGGCAAAAAGCACACCCAAATCGTTTAATTGTACATAATGGAGAGATTAATACGATTACGGGAAATGTAGATAAGATGTTGGCACGAGAAGAGAATATTGGATGTATGGCATTAAAAGATGAGATGCATAAGATATTGCCAATTATCAATATAGAAGGTTCGGATTCAGCTCGGTTAGATAATACACTAGAGTTCTTGGTCATGTCAGGAATGGAATTACCTCTTGCTGTAATGATTTTAATTCCAGAGCCATGGAATAATAATAAAGCGATGTCACAAGAGAAAAAAGATTTTTATCAATATTACGCAACGATGATGGAACCTTGGGATGGGCCAGCATCTATTTTATTCTCAGATGGAGATTTGATGGGAGCGATCTTAGATAGAAATGGGTTAAGACCTTCTAGATACTATATTACAGATGATGACCATTTAATCTTAGCATCAGAGGTTGGAGCTATTGATATTCCGGTAGAGAAGATTGTTAAGAAAGAAAGACTTAAACCGGGTAAGATGCTTTTAGTAGATACTGTTAAAGGAAAATTGATTGATGATGAGGACCTAAAAACGGAATATGCAGGTCGTCAGCCTTATGGTGAGTGGCTAGATAAATATCTTGTAGAGCTAAGAGATTTACACATTCCGAATAAAAATGTAGAGCAATATAACCAAGTAGAATTAAAACGCTTACAAAAAGCATTTGGTTACTCTTATGAAGATATTAGAACGACGATTTTACCAATGGCGAAGAATGGAGCAGAACCAGTAGCTGCAATGGGAGCAGATAGTGCACTTCCACCATTATCGAATACCAATCCACCATTATTTAATTACTTTAAGCAATTATTTGCACAAGTAACAAACCCTCCATTTGATGCAATACGTGAGGAAATTGTGACTTCAACTTGTGTGTATATAGGTGAGGATGGAAATATTCTAGAGGAAAAAGGTGATAACTGCCGAGTCCTTAAAGTCAATAATCCTATTTTGACAAGTACAGATATGCTAAAGATTAAAAATATGAATGTGCCAGGATTTAAGGTAGAAGTCATTCCAATTACATATTACAAAAATACTTCTCTGGATAAAGCCATTGCACATTTATTTGTAATGGCAGATAAAGCACATCGTGATGGTGCTAATATTTTGATTCTTTCAGATAGAGGAGTAGATGAATACCATGTAGCAATCCCATCTTTACTTGCCGTTTCTGCTATGCAGCAACACTTGGTATCAACGAAAAAGAGAACGTCAGTGGCAATGATTTTAGAAAGTGCGGAACCAAGAGAAGTACATCATTTTGCAACATTATTAGGTTATGGCGCTTGTGCGATTAATCCATATCTTGCACAAGGCACAATTAAAGATTTAATTGAACGTAAAGTCTTAGATAAAGATTATTATGCAGCTGAAAATGATTACAATAAAGCTGTACTTAAGGGCATTGTTAAAATTGCTTCTAAAATGGGGATTTCAACAATCCAGTCTTATCAAGGTTCTAAGATTTTTGAGGCGATGGGAATTAGTAAAGAAGTCATTGATCAATACTTTACAGGCACAGTTAGTAGAGTAGGTGGCATCACGCTTGATGATATTAATAAATGTGTACAGCAATTACACTCTAATGCTTTTGATCCACTTGGATTAGATGTAGATACAGAAGTTGATAGTATTGGGAGTCATAAGCTACGAAGCGGAAAAGAGGAACACTTATATAATCCTGAAACCATTCATTTACTTCAGGAGGCAACTAGAACAGGAAGTTACGAAACCTTTAAAGAGTTTTCTGCAGCAATTCATAAAGAGAGTAGGATTATGAATCTTAGAGGTATTTTAAGCTTTAAGTTTCCTGAAGATGGTGGGATTCCAATTGAGCAGGTAGAGAGTATAGATTCTATTGTAAAACGTTTCAAAACAGGTGCAATGTCATACGGCTCTATTTCAGAAGAAGCACATGAAACAATGGCAATTGCTATGAATAGAATTGGCGGAAAATCTAACAGTGGTGAAGGGGGAGAGTCACCTGAAAGGCTTAAGGATAAAGAAAGGTGTTCAGCCATTAAACAAGTAGCATCAGGACGTTTTGGTGTAACATCAGAGTATCTTGTAAGTGCCAAAGAAATTCAAATTAAAATGGCACAAGGTGCAAAGCCAGGTGAAGGTGGGCAACTTCCTGCTGAAAAGGTTTATCCATGGGTAGCTAAGACTAGACACTCAACACCAGGTGTTGCACTTATTTCACCACCGCCACATCATGATATTTATTCTATTGAAGATTTGGCACAATTAATTTATGACCTTAAAAATGCTAATAAGGATGCACGTATTTCTGTAAAATTGGTATCTGAAGCAGGGGTAGGAACTGTAGCAGCAGGCGTGGCTAAAGCAGGAGCTGGTGTTATCCTTATTTCTGGATTTGATGGCGGTACAGGTGCAGCGCCAAGAAATTCTATTTATAATGCAGGGCTTCCATGGGAATTAGGTTTAGCAGAAACCCATCAAAATTTAATTATGAATGGTCTTCGTTCAAAAGTTGTGATAGAAGCAGATGGCAAGCTTTTAACAGGTAGAGATGTAGTAGTTGCAGCACTTCTAGGGGCAGAAGAATTTGGATTTGCTACAGCACCACTTATTACAATGGGGTGTGTCATGATGAGGGTGTGCAATTTGGATACATGTCCTGTAGGTATTGCAACGCAAAACCCAGAACTTAGAAAGAAATTTAAAGGAAAACCGGAATATGTAATTAACTTTATGAAGTTTGTGGCAGAGGAACTTCGTGAATACATGGCTAAGCTTGGTATTCGTACTGTAGATGAACTAGTTGGGCGCTCTGACTTACTGGAAATAAAACCATTAGAGGAGCAAACTAGAGCAAGTAAAATAGATGTTACTAAGATTATTCATAATCCATTTATAGGTCAGGATGTACCAAGAACATTTAATCCAAAGAATATGTATGATTTTCAATTAGAAAATACAATGGATGAAAAGGTCATTATTCCTAGAATGCAAGGTGCACTTCGCCATAAACAATCAAAGAGAATAGAGATAGATGTAACAAATATTGACCGTACAGTAGGAACAATCTTTGGATCAGAAATCACAAAATTATATGGTAATACATTGGATGATGATACCTATATAGTGAGATGTAATGGAAGTGGTGGCCAAAGTTTTGGTGCATTTATTCCAAAAGGATTAACACTAGAACTTATCGGAGATAGTAACGATTATTTTGGAAAAGGATTATCAGGTGGAAAAGTAATCGTTTACCCACCTAAGAATGCTAGGTACAAACAGGATGAAAATATTATTATTGGTAATGTTGCAATGTATGGGGCAACAAGTGGTAAAGCCTTTATTAATGGTATAGCAGGTGAACGTTTCTGTGTAAGAAATTCAGGTGCATATGCAGTAGTTGAAGGTGTAGGTGATCATGGCTGCGAATATATGACAGGTGGTAGAGTTGTTGTATTGGGTAAAACAGGTAAAAATTTTGCAGCTGGTATGAGTGGTGGTATTGCTTATGTCCTTGATGAGGATAGAGACTTATACAAGAAGCTCAACAAAGAATTAGTTTCTCTTAATGAAGTCACAGAGAAATACGACATCCTTGAATTGAAACAAATGATAGAAGAACATGTTGCTGCAACAAACTCAGTAAAAGGTAAAGAAGTACTTGATCATTTTGGAGATTATTTACCTAAATTCAAGAAAATCTTCCCATATGACTATGCGCGCATGAGACAAACTATTTTAACTATGGAAGAAAAAGGAATGAGTAGTGAGCAAGCACAAATTGAAGCATTTTATGCAAATACCAGAAAATAGGAGGAGCCACATATGGGAAAGCCAACGGGATTTATGGAATATGACAGAGCGACCAGCAAATGCGAGGCGCCTGCTCAAAGGATAAAGAATTTTAATGAATTTCATATACCTTTATCAATAGAAATGCAGAAAAATCAAGGTGCAAGATGTATGGAATGTGGAGTACCATTTTGTCAATCAGGTAGTATGGTTAAAGGAATGGTAGTAGGATGTCCGCTAAATAACTTAATACCAGAATGGAATGATCTTGTCTTTAATGGTCAATGGGAAGAAGCAGTAAATCGTCTACTTCTGACCGATAACTTCCCGGAATTTACATCTAGAGTATGTCCTGCACCATGTGAAAAGGCTTGTACATGCGGATTAAATGGAGAAGCAGTATCAGTTAAAGAAAATGAGCAGGCTATTATTGAGAATGCTTTTGAAAAAGGGCTTATTAAACCACATAAACCAAGTATAAGAACAGGAAAAAATGTTGCAGTTGTGGGTTCTGGACCAGCAGGACTTACAGCAGCAAATCAGCTTAATAAGAGGGGTCACTTAGTTACTGTATTTGAACGTGAAGATAGAATTGGCGGTCTTTTAATGTATGGGATTCCCAATATGAAAATTGAAAAGTCTATTATTGATAGACGTATTGATATCATGTCACAAGAAGGCGTTAAGTTTATTACGAATACAGATATAGGTAAGAAGTATAAAGCAAATAGACTTTTAAAAGAATTTGATGCAGTTGTTTTAGCTTGTGGCGCATCAAATCCCAGAGATATTAATGTACCAGGTAGAGATGCAGCGGGTATTTACTTTGCAGTAGATTTCTTAAAAACAACCACAAAAAGTCTTTTAAATTCAAATCTTGAAGATGGGAATTACATTAACGCAAAAGATAAGAATGTTGTAGTGATTGGTGGTGGAGACACGGGAAATGACTGTGTAGGAACATCTATTAGACATGGGTGTAAATCAGTTGTACAAATTGAAATAATGCCTAAATTACCTGACGAAAGAGCTGAAAATAATCCATGGCCACAATGGCCAAAAGTTTGTAAAACAGACTATGGCCAAGAGGAAGCTATTTATGTATTTAAGCACGACCCTAGAATTTATGAAACAACGGTTAAAGAGTTTATTAAAAATGAAACGGGTGAACTAACGGCTGTTAAAGTTGTTCAAGTTAAATTTGGAACTAATCCAGAGACAGGCAGACAAGAAATACAAGAAGTAGAAGGCTCAGAACAAATCTTAGAGGCTGATCTTGTACTGATTGCAGCAGGTTTCTTAGGCTCCGAAAGTTATGTAATAGAAAACTTTGGAATTGAAGTGGATGCCAGAACCAATGTAGCTACAGCAGTAGACAAATATCAAACCAATATAGATAAAGTCTTTGTAGCAGGAGATATGCATAGGGGCCAATCATTAGTGGTATGGGCTATCCGAGAAGGAAGAGAGGCTGCAAAAGAAGTAGACCAATATCTAATGGGATATACTAATTTAAGATAGAAACAATATGAACCAAGATAACCCCTTTAGCATATAAAGATTGTATCTAAGCGTAATATATATGTATAGAAATAAAGTGTATTGCATACAGTACAAATATCTTTAAAGATACTATAAGTGAAAAATAAAATTTAGAAAATTTATTTTTTTGTTGCAACTTGATGATAAGCGATATATAATAAGAGAAAATAAATAACGTTGTAGCAAAGGCGCTAACAATTAATGCATAGTAATATGCAGATTGTTAGCGCCTTTATTTTTTGCTATTAATGTTTTTATTAATCAATCTTGTGTTAGGAGTAGACCATAGCACAAGGCATAACACAGATAACTTTTTGAAAACAATTGTAAAGTAGTAAATTTAAGTCGTGAAAATTTGGAGTATAAGAGTAGGTAGGTGATAGAACATGTTAGATACAGAGTTAATTACTTATTTAGCAAATCTCTCAAAGATTGAAATAGAGGAAGCTGAAAAAGAAAATCTAGTATCTGAAATGAGCGCAATAGTAGACCTAATGGATGCCATAAATGAGATTAGTATTGAAGATGATATCAATCTAAATGGCAAAGGCGTAGATCTTGAGAGCCTCCGAGAAGATCAAATTATAGAGTCATACAATAGAGCTCTACTTCTTACAAATGCTTCTCATAAAAAAGATGGTTTTTTCGTAGTACCAAAGATTATGGAGTAGTTAGGAGGGGTAATATGGAACTATGTGATATGAGTCTATTTAAGCTTAGACAGATGCTAGATGAAAAACAAATATCATCTGTAGAGTTAACACAATATTACCTAGATAGAATTAAAGAATTGGACTGCCAAGTTGAAAGTTATATTACTGTTTGTAAAGAAGAAGCAATTATAGCAGCTCAGAAGGCAGATAAAATAATTTCAGAAGGAAAATCAAGAGTACTAACAGGCATTCCAATAGGTATTAAAGATAACATTTGTACAGAAGGTGTTCTCACAACTTGTGCTTCTAAAATGTTATATAATTTTATACCACCGTATAGCGCGACAGTTATTGAAAAATTAAAGGAACAAGATGCGGTTATACTTGGGAAGCTTAATATGGATGAATTTGCAATGGGAGGTTCAACGCAGACCTCTTATTATAAAAAAACAAAAAATCCTTATGATTTAACAAGAGTGCCAGGAGGCTCTTCAGGTGGGAGCGCGGCTGCTATGGCGGCTAGATTAGCTGTTATTACCCTAGGTTCAGATACTGGTGGTTCTATTAGACAGCCAGCAGCATTCTGCGGAGTAACTGGGATGAAACCTACCTATGGAGCAGTTTCTAGATATGGTTTAATGGCATTTGGAAGTTCATTAGATCAAATAGGTCCTCTTGCTAAAAGTAGTAGAGAGTGTGCAGAGGTTTTGAATGTTATTTCTGGTTGGGATGTGCATGATGGTACATCATCAAGAAATAACATAGACTTTACAAGCGAATTAGATAGAAAGATTAAGGGACTTAAAATTGCCTTACCAAAGGAATTCTTTGGGCAAGGTATTGATGAAGAAATTAAAGATGTAGTTCTTAAAGCAGTTAAGAAATATGAAGAAATGGGAGCCGAAATTGTAGAGGTGTCATTACCTACTTTAAAATATGCGATTCCAACTTATTACCTTCTTTCATCTGCAGAAGCAAGTTCAAATCTTTCTAGATATGATGGTATCAAATTTGGATACTGTACACCTAAATCTAAGACTTATGAAGAGCGTATTATGCGTACACGTAAGGAAGGCTTTGGCAATGAAGTAAAACGAAGAATTTTTCTTGGAACCTATGCCCTTTCAAGTGGATATTACGATGCATATTATAAAAAAGCACTCTATATGAGGGAAAAGATTAAAGAAGAATATGCAAGAATCTTTGAGAGTTGTGACGTAATGATTACACCAACAGCACCTACAACAGCCTATAAGATAGGTGATACCTACAATGATCCAGTGAAAATGTATTTAGCTGATATTTGTACAGTAACCGTTAATATTGCGGGATTACCGGCAGTTAATACCATATGTGGTTATAGTAAAGAGGACAATATGCCAATTGGTATGTCCATAGTGGGTAAAGCCTTTGATGATGCAAAGGTACTCGGCGTAGCACATGCATTTGAAAAAGATTTTACAATAAAAAGTCCTAGTTTATAGAAAGAGTAGGTGATAAGAATGAGCCACTATGTACCAGTTATAGGACTTGAAATACATGCCCAACTACTTACTAAAACCAAGATTTTTTGTTCTTGTGAGGTAGACTTTGGTGGAGAGCAAAATACAAGATGTTGTCCTGTATGTATAGGACTTCCAGGAACATTACCAGTATTAAATAAGCAAGTAGTTAAATATGGGGTTAAAGCTGCACTAGCATTAAATTGTGGTGTAGGGCAATATACAAAGATTGATAGAAAGAATTATTTCTATCCTGATTTACCAAAGGCCTATCAAATATCACAATTTGATTTACCCATTTGTAAAGCAGGGAAAATAAAGATAGAAACAGATGCTGGTGAAAAATACATTCGTATTCATCATGCACATATTGAAGAAGATGCAGGAAAGTTAATTCATGATCAAATCGAAAATACAAGTTTAGCGGATTACAATCGTTGTGGTGTACCACTTCTTGAAATTGTATCTGAGCCAGATATGTCCTCAGCAGAGGAGGCTAGAGCCTATATTGAAAAGGTTGCAGGATTACTTCAATATGCAGATGTGAGCTTATGCCGTATGGAGGAAGGTTCACTGAGGGCGGATGTTAATGTTTCACTTAAACGCCCTGAATCAATTCAATTAGGGACAAAAGTAGAAATTAAGAATTTAAACTCACTTAAAGCTATTGTAAGGGCTATTGACTATGAAATTGAAAGACAAGGTAAAATTCTTGATGCAGGTGATGTAGTGGTTCAAGAAACTAGAAAGTTTAATGACAATAGAGGCATTACACAATCTATGCGTAGTAAAGAAAATGCAGATGATTATAGGTATTTTAAAGAACCAGATATTATTCCTGTAGTTATTTCAGATGATGAGATTGAAAAAATTAAAAATGAAATGCCAATCCTGATTGATGAACGAGTAGATACCTACTTAAACGAGTATGAATTAGGCAAAGCAGATGTAAAAATTCTAGTAGCAGATAGGGCAATATCAGACTTCTATAATGAAGCAGTAGTCTATTATCCAAACCATAAAGCAGTAGCAAATTTCGTTGTAGTAGAACTTCTTAAGTATATTAATGAAGGTGAGTTAAAAGGTGATGAAATACCATTTACAGCAGAAGAATTTGCAACACTTGTAAAAATGACTGAAGAGGAAGTAGTGAATAGAAATAATGCTAAAGCTATTCTTAAATTAATGATTGATGACAAAAAAGCGCCACAAGTTATTGCAAAAGAACAAGGTTTCTTAATGAATAGTGATACGAGTGCAATTAATGAAGTGGTTATAGGCGTAGTAGATGAATTTAAAGAAGAAGTTGAAGGATATTTAGCTGGTAAGGATAAATTATTTGGATTTCTGATGGGGCAGTGTACAAAAAGACTTGCTGGAAGGGCTAATCCTAAAACAATTAAAGGCATACTTGAAGAAAAACTTAATAAGCTAAGGTGTTCATTAAAATAAAATAACTTAGCAAAAGAAGTTTTCAGAGAATGCCGGAAAGGAGTATTTCATGGAGCAAATAGCTGGCGTGGATTTAATTAAAGAGTTAGATGTGGAGTATATTAAACAAAATCCAGAAGAATTAGTGTCGATAGATGCGTGTGTTCATAAAATTAGAAGCATGAGTGGATTTGCATTTATAATTTTAAGAACAGGTAAATACTTGATTCAAACCATCTATGAGGAAGGAAAATGTATTAACTCACTAGATGAGATTAGAATAGGAAGTTACATTACTGCAAAAGGGTATCTAAGACTTGATGATCGGGCAAATCTAGGATTTGAATTATCTTTAGAGAGCTTTAAAGTATTAAGCCAACCTGTAGCAGATTATCCATTAAATGTAGGACATAAGAAAATTGGATGTGGACTGGAAGCCAATCTAGATAACCGTTCAGTAGCTCTGAGAAATCCTAGAGAAAAGGCTATTTTCAAAATTCAAGAAGGCGTTGTTTCAGGATTTAGAGAATTTATGGAAAAACAAGGATTTACACAAGTGCACACACCTAAAATAGTAGCAGCTGGGGCGGAAGGTGGAGCAAATATTTTTAAGTTAGATTACTTTAATCAAGATGCTTTTTTGGCACAAAGTCCACAATTTTATAAGCAGACTTGTGTGGCTTTCTTTGATAGAGTATTTGAAATAGCACCTGTATATCGTGCTGAAAAGCACAATACTTCAAGACATTTAAATGAATATATTGGATTAGACTTTGAAATGGGTTATATTAATAGCATGTATGATATTATGAAAATGGAAGCCGCAATGCTTAAATATGTGATACAATACTTAAGTCAACATTGTAAGTATTATTTAGAAATATTAGATGCAAAACTTCCAGATATTGATACCATTCCATCCATTACTTTTATAGAAGCTTTAAAATTAATAAATAATAAGGATGGAAAAAGTAAGTATGATTTAGAGCCTGAGGATGAGGTTGTATTATGTGATTATGCTAAAGAGCATTGGAGAAGTGAATTCTTATTTATTACCCATTTTCCATCTTCTAAGCGTCCATTCTATGCAATGAATGATAAGGAAGATAGTCGATTTGCATTAAGCTTTGATTTACTTTTTAGGGGATTAGAAATTACAACAGGTGGTCAAAGGATTCATGATTATCATGAACAAGTTGAAAAAATGCAGGAGATGGGTATAAATCCAGATGACTTAAAGTCTTATTTAAGTATTCATAAATATGGTATGCCACCTCATGGCGGACTTGGTATTGGACTAGAGAGGTTTGTCATGAAACTATTAGACTTACAAAATGTAAGGGAAGCAAGTATGTTTCCAAGAGATGTACATCGTCTTGAACCATAATAGCTTATAAAACAGAAAACATTTGAAAGAAATATCTAGGTAAAAAAGATAGTTATATGAGGAGGAGTTTAGATATGTCAGATGTAAGTGCAATTTTTGGATGTAATGTTTTTAATGAATCTGTAATGCAAGCAAGACTACCAAAGGCTGTTTTTAAAGCTTTAAAGAAAACAATGGCTGAGGGAAAAGAAGTTAGTAGAGAGATTGCTGATGTCGTAGCAACAGCAATGAAAGATTGGGCAATTGAAAAGGGTGCAACACATTATACACATTGGTTCCAACCAATGACAGGAATTACTGCTGAAAAGCATGATGCATTTATTTCACCAGTTGAGCATGGAAAAGTAATTATGGAGTTTTCGGGAAAAGAACTTATTAAAGGGGAACCTGATGCATCTTCATTCCCATCAGGAGGTCTTCGTGTTACATTTGAAGCGCGTGGGTATACAACATGGGATCCAACATCATATGCCTTTGTAAAAGATGGTACATTATATATTCCAACAGCTTTTGGTTCATATGGTGGGGAGGTGCTTGATAAGAAGACACCACTCCTTCGTTCAATGGAAGCTATTGATAAACAAGCAAAAAGAATTCTTGCTAAATTCGGGAAAAATGTAACAAGAGTTACGACAACAGTTGGGGCAGAGCAAGAGTATTTCTTAGTAGATAGAGCAATGTATAAACAACGTAAGGACCTTATCCTTACAGGAAGAACACTTTTTGGTGCAAAGCCTCCAAAAGGACAAGAAATGGATGATCACTACTTCGGACATCTTAGAACAAGAGTATCAGAGTATATGAAAGATCTTGATGAAGAACTTTGGAAACTTGGTATTTTAGCAAAAACAAAGCATAATGAAGTTGCGCCTTGTCAACATGAGCTTGCTCCTATTTTCGGAACAACAAACCTTGCTACAGATCATAACCAACTTACAATGGAAATGATGAAAAAAGTAGCTAAAAGACACAATCTCATTTGCTTACTTCATGAGAAGCCATTTGCAGGAGTGAATGGATCAGGTAAACATAATAACTGGGCAATGTCTACAAGTGATGGGGAAAACCTTCTTGAACCAGGTAAATCACCAAAAGACAATACACAGTTTTTATTGTTCTTAGCAGCGGTTATTAAAGCAGTAGATGAATATGCAGATTTACTTAGAGTATCAGTTGCTAGTGCAGGAAATGACCATAGACTTGGTGCTAATGAAGCCCCTCCAGCTATTATTTCTATGTTCTTAGGTGATGAATTAACAGGAATCTTAGAAGCAATTGAAAATGGGGAAGAAGCTCAAGCAGTGAAAAAACAATTTATGGAAACTGGTGTAGATGCACTTCCTAAATTTGTGAAAGATACAACAGATCGTAACAGAACTTCTCCATTTGCATTTACAGGAAATAAATTTGAATTCCGTAGTTTAGGTTCATCAGCATCTATTGCAAGTGCTAATATTGTACTTAACACAATTGTTGCTGAGGAATTACAAAAGTTTGCAGATATCTTAGATACAAGAGATGATATGGATGTAGCAGTTATGGAAATCATTAGAGATACCATGAAAAATCACAAGAGAATTATCTTTAATGGTAATAACTATAGTGAAGAATGGGTTAAAGAAGCTGAAAGACGTGGACTTCATAATTTAAAGACATCTGTTGATGCAATACCAGCATTTGAATCAGAAGAAGCTATCAAAGTATTTAAGAAGCATGGTATTTTAAGCGAAACTGAAGTTAGATCTCGTTGTGAAATTTTATTAGAAAACTATTCTAAAACAATTAATATCGAAGCATTAACCATGCTAGATATGGCTAAAAAAGAAATTTTACCAGCTATTTTAAATTATAATAAATCAGTCTTTGAGACACTTAAAGTTAAACAAGAGCTTGGATTAAATATAAGTGTTGAAAAAGAGCAAGCATATGCAGTGAAATTATCTAATCTTACAGAATCATTAATGAGTAAGATTGAAGAATTAGATAAAGTTGTACTTGATGCTAAAAATAATAATAGTGAGTTAGAAATTGCTAAATACTATAGAGATTATGTACTTGAAGCAATGCAAACATTAAGAATGGTATCAGATGAGTTAGAGACAATGGTATCATCAGCTAATTGGCCATTCCCAACATACGTAGACCTACTCTTCTACGTATAATCACATAAATACTCCAAAAAAGACGCTACTTCTTGTAGCGTCTTTTTTGTTACGTTGTAAACAAAAGTTTTTATGATACAGACAAAATGAGTTAAGTCATGAAGAGATGCTTAATAAATTTAGAAGTAGGACTGATACTTGTCCCACCATATGCGTGCAGTTTCTATTGCTTGAGGGTGACTTTTAACATCAAAATCTAAATTAACTTTTATATAGTCATTGCCTGCAAATGCTTTTACTGTATCATCCTGTGAAGCTAATAGTAGTGCATAAAGTACAAGGGTACGTGTATAGTCATCAGAAGTATCTAATTGTTTAATAAGCTTTGGAATGGCGGCTTTACCAATCTGACCTAGATTTTCAGCCGCTGTATAGTAAATGTATGATCCATTATAAGTATGAATATATGTAGAATCACTTAGTTTATCTATGTAGTAATCAATTAAGACAGCTTCCATCTTGTCTAGATATTGCTCACATTGATTAAGGGAAGCCTTGGAGGAATTTAAATCAGCATGAAGTGTATCAATTTGAGTACTAAGTTGAGTCATTGTTTTTTCTAGTTTTTTAACATCATTGACTTGATTAATAGTAGAGGCTTCTAGAGTGTTTGAGAGAGGGGTTATCAGTAGAAAGTAAGCAAAGCAAATTATAGCTAAAAGATAGCAAAGTACTACTATAAAAGACTTCTTCATTGGTACTCCTCCTAAATAGAATTTGAGTTAAGTCTAGCATAAAAGAGTTAAATAATTGGGCGAAAGATATAGGTAAGTGTTAAGGAATTATCTACATAATTATACAAAATAGATAAGCAGTAAATTTATATTGCTGTAGTATAAAAGTGTAATTACATAAGAAATAGAAATAAAAACTAGATTTTAATTCATATAAAGTAGGTATATTTTAGTCATATAAATGTGAAATATATCAGTTATAGTTGGTTAAGATTTAGTTTTTTTATTTGTGACATAGAGTGATAAAATAGGGTTGTTACTAAATTAACGAAAGCTATGATAATCAATGGATATCGTTAAATTTTTAATTATTTCAAATAATATTGACGCCTTACTGAAAAAGTAATAATATTACGTTATAAGAAATTAAGTTACAAATAATGAAACAAAAATAGACTGTACATAGATATCATAATATAAAATATAAGGAGGAAAGTGATATGGAGAATATCTTAAGTAGATTTTCATTAGAGGGGAAAGTAGCCATTGTAACAGGAGCATCTAGAGGGCTAGGCCAAGGAATTGCAGCAGGACTTGCTAGTGCAGGAGCAGATGTTGTAGGAGTAGGATCGGGAGATATGCCAGAAACAGAAGCTCTAGTTAAAAGTTTTGGAAGAAAGTTTCATGCTATAAAAGCAAATCTTATTTCACAAGAACCTATTAATCAAATTGTGGAAGAAACCATTAAAGTATTTGGAAAAGTAGATATCCTTGTTAATAATGCAGGAATTATTAGACGTGAAGATGCACTAGAATTTAATGAACAAGATTGGGATGATGTGATCAATATCAATTTAAAAACAACATTCTTCTTATCTCAAGCTGTTGCAAAGCAATTTGTGAAACAACAAACAGGTGGTAAAATTATTAATATTGCTTCTATGCTTTCATATCAAGGAGGTATTCGCGTACCTTCATATACAGCAAGTAAAAGTGGTGTAATGGGCATTACAAAAGCTATGGCTAATGAATGGGCTATGCACAATATTAATATTAATGCCATTGCGCCAGGTTATATGGCAACAGATAATACAGCACAACTTAGAGCTGATAGTGATAGAAGTAAAAGTATTGAGGATAGAATCCCTGCAGGTAGATGGGGAACTCCAGAAGATTTAGCTGGAGCAGCAGTATATTTAGCATCAGATGCAGCAAACTACGTAAATGGATTTACATTAGCTGTTGATGGTGGATGGTTAGCTAGATAGTATTTTTTATATAGAATACCCCTACAATTTATTTATATGTGTATATTTGATTAGAAACAAGTGAGGCGGATGCTTATTAAAGAGCATTCGCCTCGTTGTTTTATTAGAATAATTCATTTATAATGAAAATAAAAGTAGATATAAAGGCTGGGATAAAAATGGCTAAGGCAACACTGCAGACAGTAGATCGTGCATTACAGTTATTAGAGATTTTGGCTGAGCACCCAAGAGGTATGCAACCTAAAGAAATTGAAGAAATACTTGAACTTAATAAGGTAACTGTACATAGGTTATTAGCCACTCTTGAAAATAGGGGATTTATTGAGAGAATGGGAAATAGTTATGTTATAGGATTAAAAATCGTTGAATTAAGTAGTATGAAGCTTAGTAATGTAGAGCTTAAGACTGAAGCTTCGCCTTATTTAAGAGACTTAGTAAATAAGTTAGGACTACCTGTTCAAATGGCTATTTTAGAGGGAAATGAAGCTGTATTTATTGATAAAATAGAAAGTATTCATTCCTTCAGAATGTACTCACAGATTGGTAAACGTATACCTGTATATGCTTGTGGTGTAGGAAAAATATTATTAATGCAGAAAAGAGATGAAGAAATTAGAGAAGAAATGGGTAAAATTCAATTTGAAGCATTTACATCAAAGACACTGACTCAGGTAGAGGAATTAGTTGAGGCTATAAAGAGTGCTAGAAAAAAAGGTTATGCAATAGATAATGAGGAACATGAACTAGGCATTTATTGCGTGGCAGCACCAATCTATGATTATATGGGTAAGATTATTGCGGCGATTAGTGTAGGAGATACAAATAAACAGTTTGTAAAAGCAAACAATAAACAAATTGAGCTTATTAAACAAACTGCAAAAGAGATTTCAAAAAGATTGGGACATTTAGAGTAGAAGTTAAGACTAAGAGAGGAGTAGGTTATGAATAGGGTATTAAAATGCATAGAGAGAATCATCCAGATTTTAACAATAGTTGTAGGAATTTGGACAACCATTGAAACAGTAAAGATGTATGTTTACAAGAAAGAACTTAAGAATAGAGCAAATGCCTATTTAGATGATGAATTAGAGATAGAAGGAAATATGAGAGGTGCTATTACTGTACAATCTCCAACATTAGAAGAAAAACAAAAAAGAGTAGTTAAACTAGTAGGTGTAACTGCTATAGGAGCCATCATTAGCCTACTTCTCAATTTAATAAATAGAGATAGATATTAAACAAAAGTAAAAAGAACGCTTAAACGAGTATAAAAGGATTCGTTTAAGCGTTCTTTTTATGAAAGAATCCATGCTATGTTAATTAAAAAGAAGGAATAGCCAGCTTTTTAAAGTTATTATAGACAGGTGTACCGACTAAAATAAGTGCAAGAATAAGCGTTATAATAAGCTCACCAAATATCATAACACCATTATAGCTTAATGAATAAATTAAAGGGCGTACACCTTCTGGAGCATATTCTCCAAAGAATAAAGCACCTGATACAACATGCATAAAACCACGACCAAAGAAGGCAATAATAAGGGCTAAACTTGTTCTAAGATAAACATTTTTTATAGCTTTTGGAGCGAGTCCAGCAAGACCGATACAGCCAAAGGCTAAAGGATAATCTAAGAGAAGTTGAGCAATATTAATAACCCACATGTCTTGAATCAGTTGAAGGAATCCATAAGCAATGCCTGCTACAATACCAGCCATTGGGCCAAATAGCATAGAGTATAAAACTAATGGAAACATACTTGCAAGGGTAATAGAACCACCTTGTGGCAAATGAAAAATTCGAATATAGGAAAGGACAAAAGAGATAGACATACAAATCCCACCATAGACTACCTTTTTAGTACGTAAGGTAGAAGATGTATTGTCCTTAGTTCTAGATAAAGAAATAAAGCCGATAGTAGAAAGAGCCACAATAACAATGAGTGTAATCCATGCTCTAGGTTCTACTTCTAATAACTTACCAAATACTTCTGACATAAAAAAGCCCCCTTTAAGGTTTTGTGCTAGAGGTCTTTTTAGACAAAAATGGCATAAAAAAACACACACGAATGTGTGAGTATAAATGCACATTCGCTTCCTTGCTGCAGCATTACCTGTGTACAAGTTAAAGGGTCTGCACCTAATGCACTCTCAGCCCAAATGAGCTCCCCTAGCAACATATTTAATTTAGAGTCATTATAGTCTATTTAATTTTAGAAGTCAAATAAGAGAGTAGAAATTTATTATCAAAATTATTGACCGAATTTTGTGAATATAATACAATGATTAAAATTAAAATGAAATGGGGAGAGGTAAATGATGTATACAGGAGATTTGGTAAGATTACGAGAGTATAGAAAAGATGACTTAGAATTAGCTAAGGATTATGTGAATAAAGCAGAGATTAAGCAGTATATAGAACCAGGTGTGCCATTTTTATATACGCTTCATAATGAGGAGCAGTGGTATGAGCAGATATCACCTCATAATGAGGCCTATAACTTTGCAATTGAAGCATTGGATACACATCAATATATAGGTGGATGTGGTGTACATAATTTAGACTATAAAAATGGTAGAGTGGAGATTGGGGTATTTATAGGTGATGAGGCATATCTAGGTAAAGGATATGGGACAGACGCTATGAAAGTATTAGTAAAATTTATTTTCGAACAAATGAATATTCATAAGATTAAACTTGAAGTATATAGCTTTAACCAAAGAGCACAAAAGTGTTATGAGAAAGTAGGCTTTAAAAAAGAGGCTGTATTAAAGGATGAGATTTTTAGAAATGGCCAGTATCATGATATAATTTGTATGAGTATGTTTAAAGAAGAGTACTTTAGTAAAAGATAGTAAGTAAAGTAAGCATATCAGTCTTGACAATAAAAATAACATTGATTATGCTTATAATAAGATCAATATTAATAGCTATGATGAGAAATCAATAAGTAAATTTTGTTTTGATAAAAGAGAGGAAGTTCATCGGCTGAAAGACTTCTAAAACAAAGCTTATTGTCCAAGCTCTGAGCACTGTGTGAAATTATAAGCACAGCGGGTACTCCCGTTATAGAGAGCTAAGATAATGTAGCGCTAAACTACATTAATTAGGGTGGTACCGCCGTATAAGATAGAATATAGGCCCCTATGCATTTTTTGCATAGGGGTTTTTTGATTGCCAATTTAGATAAGCTATACAAGTAGGGCTAAAAAGCAAGATACAATCTTATCAATCAGGACAAGAGTTAATGTTAGGCTATTAAGTTAAGTGCAGTTAAATCATACTAAAGAAAAGGATGGATTAA
Organism: Cellulosilyticum sp.; assembly: GCA_015058045.1. Taxonomy (GTDB): domain Bacteria; phylum Bacillota; class Clostridia; order Lachnospirales; family Cellulosilyticaceae; genus Cellulosilyticum. Next base: position 17,333 of record SVDC01000034.1, on the reverse strand, counting down.
TCATTATGTTAATGAGTAAGCTTTTAGGCGAAAGATTTAAAGAAAAACCTAGTGAAGCAACTAGTACAAGTCACGTATTCTTATTAAGAGGTGGTTATGTAAGACAAGTAACCAATGGGATTTACACATTATTACCACCAGCAAAAAGAATTGCTGCTAAGATTGAAAATATCATTCGTGAAGAAATGGATGCGATTGATGGACAAGAAGTTCTTTTCCCAGTAGCACTTCCAGGGGATTTATGGAAGGAATCAGGACGTTTTGATGCAGTAGGTAGTGAGCTTGTTCGTTTCAAAGATAGAGCCAATAAAGATATGATATTAGGTATGACGCATGAAGAAGCAGCTGTACATTTAGCACGTTCAGAAGCTAAATCTTATGCAGACTATCCATTTATGATTTACCAAATTCAAACTAAATTTAGAGATGAACCAAGAGCAAGAGGTGGGCTTATCCGTGTACGTGAGTTCACAATGAAAGATGCTTATTCATTCCATACATCACAAGAAGACTTAGAACAATATTACGATCAATGCTACGATGCATACCACAAAATTTATGCTAGAGCTGGTGTACCAGAAGTTATTTCTGTAAAATCAGATACAGGTATGATGGGTGGTAAAGTAGCTCATGAATTCATGCTTCTTACAGATATCGGTGAAGATACACTTGTTATTTGTGATAGCTGTGATTACCGTTCAAACATGGAAGTTGCAGTAGGTAAACTTGCAGTTTCTACAACTTCAGAAGCTGAAATCAAAGAAGTTGAAACACCAAATATGAAAACAATTGAAGAAGTAGCAGGTTTCTTAAACGTTCCTGTAACAAACACATTAAAAGCATGTGTATTTGCTGCAGAAGGACAAGAAAAACCAGTTATCGTATTTATCAGAGGAGATCTTCAAGTTAACACATCTAAACTTGAAAAAATTACTAAAGCTGCTGTAACACCATTTGAAGACTATGAAAATGCTAAAAACCTTTGCTTTGGGTTCATGGGACCATATGGTTTAGATGCACAAGGTGCAACAGTAATCTTTGATGCTTCTCTTAAAGATGAAAAAAATCTTGTAGCGGGTGGAAATAAAGTAGATGTTCATATTACAGGTATCAGCATGTCTAGAGAATTCCCAGATGCTGAATATGTAGATGTTGCAGAAGTATTTGAAGGTCAAGAATGTCCATGCTGCCACGGTAAATTACAATTCAAACGTGGCGTAGAAGTAGGTAATATCTTCCAACTTGGAACAAGATATACAGAAAGTATGGGTATGACTTATGTAGATAAAGATGGAAAAGCTAAAACACCTATTATGGGATGCTATGGTATCGGTGTAGGAAGACTTCTTGCATGTATTATTGAAGCACGTCATGATGATTACGGTCCAATCTGGCCAATGTCAGTAGCACCATGGCAAGTACACATCTGCGTACTTAAGAGCAAAAAACAAGATATGAACGTAGTTGGAATGGACTTATACAATAAATTAAATAAGAAATTTGAAGTTATTGTAGATGATAGAGATGTAGCAGCAGGTGCTCAATTTGCTGATGCAGACTTACTTGGTGTTCCAGTAAGAGTTGTAGTAGGGGAGAAAAACCTTGCTAATGGACAAGTAGAGCTTGTAACTCGTGATAAGAGTGTTAAAAAGTTAGTTGCTATTGAAGATATTGAAAAAGAAGTAGCTGAATTAGTAGAACAACTTTCAAACATGTAAAAAGGTTGGAGAAAACACCATTTAATGTTATAATAGTCATTCGATGACATAACAATAAAAAGTGGCACTAGATATTTTTGTAGTGCCACTTTTTATCATTTAGGTAATGAAATTCTTTTTAAATCTTTGAATTAAAATTTTGTATTGGACTTTCTTATTTTATAGGTTCTTGCTAAGATAAAAGCAAGAAAAATATTAGATATATAGGAGGAAGATAGATGTTAGTTGGTTTAATAGTGGGACTTATAGGTGCTGAGTTTATTTTAGAACATACCAATATAGCACAAGTAAACTTTGTACAAGAATTACAAAGGAAAACAAGGGGATTAAAAGTTAAAAAGGTTATAGAATATGGATTATTACTTATTGTGAGTATAGTTCTTTGGGGGCTTATGGCTCAAAGTGTATTAGGCACTATTCCTCAAGGTATGATTGTAGGGATAATTTGGGCATTAGTTAGATTTGTATTTGAAGATACGGTATTTGATCAAGCAAGAAATACTCTAAGATAGGAGAGTAGCCTATGTGTGAAGAATGTTATAGTGATGAGGCAAGAGTAACACCTTTATTGGAACCAGAAAAGTGTCTAAGGAATCATACACAATATATTTGTAGTACATGTGGCCGCTGTATCTGTATAGAGAGTGATAAAAAAAGAGGAATAAGAAGATGGAACTTTCCATTTAAAAGCGCAGAAGTTGCTAAGTTATATTTAAGAGCGGCAGAAGTGTCAGTAGAGACATGTTGTGGTATATATGAGATAAAAAATGAAAGAGGAAGAAAAGCGTATAAAATTTTTGAGAGCGTGGAGGCATTAAATATATACTTGGCCAAGAATAAGGATAAAAAGTGTGAAACAATGCAACCTATATATGAGTCAGAGCAGTATAGACAAGTCAAAAGCGCTCAAGTAAGAAAATTAACTGATTTAGAAGTAAGAAACTATTTAAAAGAGCAGCTAGGAGACAAGAATAATTTATTATAAAAATACATAAAAGAGAAAAGGGAGTTATTAGATGGATGAATACTTAATCTAATAACTCCTCTTTATATTATCTTTTACTTTTTTGAAGTAAACTCATGTAGTTGTTTATAACTTAAATCTTGATTATACATATTTATCAAAGTTATAAATTTAATGATATAGCTTCGCCATTTTTATAATAATTTTATAGAATGCCATTATTTTAATAAAACTTATTTTAATACTTAGTTACTCATCTCTCCCCTTTTTTTAGCATAATTTTAGATACTTGTATGCATAGGTTACTTGTAATTGAGAATGAAATGGCCTAAAAAATGAATAATTGAAATAAATAAAAATTATTTTATTGAATAGTTTGAATAAATAATTAATTGTTTAATAGCAAGGAAAAATAGACTTCAGCTGCTCTATAGCCTTGTTCGTAGAGAAAGTTATAAGTAGAATCACCTGTGGTGATATTAAAATCGAGAGAAGAAATATCTCCTGTATAGATACAAATGCTACGTGCAATATTTTCAGGCTTAGAGGCGAAGAGAGCGTTTTGAACACTCCCACTACAGGAGAGAGCACAAGAGATAAAATCAACTAAATTCTTAATGGTGGCAGGAGGTGGCGTACTATTAAAATAAATGCCTAATGTTTCATCAAGAGGAGAAATATCATCAAATAAGTTGATAGGGTAATTATAAAGCATGCCACCATCAATAAAGATATAAGGTGGTTCGTTTTTGGTACTAATACAGTCGCTTTTAACTGATTCAAAAAGGAGTGGGACAGACATAGAAATTCTTACGGCTTCTGCAACTTCCATATCTGGAGTGGTATTATAGGAAAAGATGATAGAACTACTTCTAGAAACGTTAGTACCTACAATATACAAGTCTTTAAATATACGATTATCTTTATGAATAGAAGGATTTTGAAAATCTGCAAAGGTATAGGGTGGGGGTTTTTTGATGGAATCGAACTGGGAAGCAATTTGCAGCTTGATCCAATTATAAAAATACTGAGAAGAATACCAACCGTATTTTTTGATAAGCCTATAAACACAGTCTATATTATCAAAAATTCTACTAAATTGTTCCTTAAAAGCAGAAGAGAATTCCTTAGGTGTTTCAGGATTATCCTCTTTATCTAGTATTTTTTTGTAATCAAGAGAGTCAAGAGCGGCAGAGAGCTCTGAAAAGGGTAGATTAAAAGCAGTTAAACAAGCTGTAATAGCACCGGCTGATGTACCTGCAACACGAGCAACAGGATAAACAAGATTGTTTTTGTAAAAATAGTCTAGGGTACCTAAATAAGCAATACCTAAAACACCGCCACCAGAAAAAACTAAATTTTTATATGTTAGACTCATAAGAACTCCTTAAAGAAAAATACATAGTATATATATTTGGAAAATTCGATATATAGAATAAATATTTTTGCATAATTTTTTAAGACTTATAATTAATAATATTTCAAAAATGAAAATGATAATACAAGTATTAAGTATAGAAAAATATTGAATTTTAAAATAAAATAAAAAAATAACAATTAAAATGTGATGTAAGTTAAAATGAGTAAACAACTATACATTTAAAATAATGAAAGGAGAATATGATGGATTTACAAATGCTTAATAAAAAATTTGTAATATGTCAGGTTGAAGATTTTAGGAATATCAATTTTGAAGAAGATTATATGTTTACGGCTAAAACAGAAGAGGAGTATTCTATTATATGTCCTGAAGAAATAGCACCAAAGGAATGTATTAAGATAGAATATGGTTGGAAGTGCTTTAGAATCGCAGAAGATGCAGCTTTTGAGAAATATGGAATGATTGCTTTTTTAGCAGATATTATAGCTAAGCAGGAAACAGGGATATTAGTGGTTGCGACATTTGATACAGATTACATATTAATTAAGGAAGAAAAGATGGAACAGGTAAAGAATGCTCTAATAGAAGCAGGGTGCCAGTTTATATAAAGGATAAAAAAAGAACCGTTGTATGAGGATGATGAAATACAACGGTTCTTTTTTACTATATAAAATAGTAACTAAGCATATTATGCTTCTTTACTTGTAATATAGCCTTCAACTGTTAAAAGTTCAGCAATAAGGACTGCACCACCAGCAGCACCTCTTAATGTGTTATGAGAAAGACCAACGAATTTGTAATCGTATACAGAGTCTTCTCTAAGTCTACCAGCACATACTGCCATACCTTTTTCTGTGTCACGATCTAATTTAGTTTGTGGTCTATTTTCTTCTTCAAAGTAGTGGATAAATTGTTGTGGTGCACTTGGAAGATTTAATGTTTGTGGTTTACCTTTGAAGTTTTTCCAAGCTTCAAGAATTTGTTCTTTAGTAGGTTTCTTTTTGAATGAAACGAATACTGTAGCTAAGTGACCATCAAGAACTGGAACACGGATACATTGAGCAGTAATAACTGGAGCTTGTGCTTTAACGATTTCACCATCTACCACTTTACCCCATACTCTAAGTGGTTCTTGTTCACTCTTTTCTTCTTCGCCTCCAATGTAAGGAATGATATTTCCTTCCATTTCAGGCCATTCTTTAAATGTTTTACCTGCACCAGAGATTGCTTGATAGGTTGAAGCAACGATAGTTGTTGGTTCATATTCTAATAAAGCAGAAATCATTGGTGTGTAGCTTTGGATTGAACAGTTTGGTTTAACTGCAATAAAGCCTTTCTTTGTACCAAGGCGTTTTCTTTGAGCTTCAATAACTTCTAAGTGACTATCATTGATTTCTGGAATAACCATAGGTACATCTGGTGTCCATCTATGAGCTGAGTTATTTGATACAACTGGAGTTTCTGTTTTTGCATAAGCTTCTTCTAAAGCTTTAATTTCATCTTTTTTCATATCTACAGCACAGAAGATAAAATCTACTTGAGATGCAACTTCTTCAACTTTTGCAGCATCCATAACAACAAGATTTTTTGCTTCTTCTGGAATTGGAGTAGACATTTTCCATCTACCTTCTACTGCTTTTTCATATGTTTGACCAGCAGAACGACTACTTGCAGCAACAACTTTTAATTCAAAGAAAGGATGGTTTTCAAGTAAAGTTACAAAGCGTTGACCTACCATACCCGTTCCACCAACGACACCTACTCTTAATTTTTTATTCATTTTTATCACCTTTACCTTTTTATATTAGTAAATTCATTTTACTAAGTTGAAGTTAAAAAAACAATATATAGAGCAATATTTCTAATATATTGTATAAAAAACTATAAAAAATTATATAATATTTGTAATTTTAATGATTAAAATTGGAGTTAAATAAGCAAAGTGTTATAAAATCGTTGTTTGAATATGTATTTTGTGGAAAGACAATTGTCTAATATATACATACAATGAAAGGCCGATATAAGAAAAAAATCTGAAAAATTTAAAAAATTATGATCTGTTAAAGAAAATATTTAGTTTATAGAGGCGTTAATTTCATTAAAGATTAAAAGAAAGAATGAAGGCATAGCAAAAGGGAACAATAAGTAAAAACTATTAAGAGGTAAGGTGTGAAGATATTGAAGTTAGGAAAACATGAACCTATTTATAGAGAAGATACTAAGGAAACCAGCTATCCTATTTTAAAAGAAAATATAGACATAGATATTGCAATTGTTGGAGGAGGTATTGTTGGGCTGAGTTTAGCATATTTACTAAAGGATTCAGGACAAAAGATAGTTGTAGTAGAAGCAGATCGTATTGCCATGGGCACGTCTGTGCGAACAACGGCTAAGCTTACACCGTGCCATGGGTTAATATATGATAAGCTTATGCATACTAAGAGTCCGGGAAAGGCAAAACAGTATGCTAATATTAATCTAGAGGCAATGAAATTTGTAAAAGAAACTATAAATAAAGAAAAGATAGAGTGTGACTTAAGACAAAGTCCGTCTTATGTTTTTACCATTGAGGAAGAAAATATTCATAAAATTAAAGATGAGGTTGAAGCGTATCAACGTTTAGGAATGAGAGTGGAGTACAAAGAGCGTTTACCTATTAATGTAGGCGTTAAAGCAGCACTTGAATGGGAAGACGCTTATCTATTTCATGTCAGAAAGTATTTGTTAAGATTAGCAGAACTTTTTGTGGAAGCAGGGGGAGAAATTTATGAACAGACACCGATTCAAGCCATTGAACCAGATGAAATTACGGGATTAGAGACTAGAAATGGTGCTTATATTCATGCTAAAAAGATTATTATTGCTTCTCATTTTCCTATGTATGATGGGCTAGGATTATATTTTACCAGGCTACAAATGAAGAGAGAGTATGTCATTGGAATAAAAGTAGAGCCAAGTCAAATGCCTATGGGAAATTATATTTCTGTAGACACACCTAAATTTTCTATAAGACCAGTACCAGAAAAAAATATTGTACTTATAGGAGGGGGTGAACATAGGACAGGAGATGATATGAGAGAGTGTGCACATTTTGAAGAGTTACAAGCATTTGCTAAGGCAGTATTTAATAGTGATGAAGTCTTATACCATTGGTCCACTCAAGACTATGTGACATCAGATAAGGTACCCTATGTAGGCTATTTAAATAGCAGACGTTCTCATGATGTTTATGTTGCTACGGGATTTAATAAATGGGGAATGACAGGCGGCACTAGTGCAGCACTTATTTTAAGAGATATGTTAACAACTGGGCGAAGTGAGTATGAGGAACTCTTTAATCCCATGAGAGGAGAAGCATTTAGAGGAGCAACTTTTAGAGAGCATAATATACAGGGCATTAAAAACTATATACAGGGTAAGCTACGTGAAATACCAGTAGAGGCATTTCCTAAAAAAGGAGAGGCTACTACGACTAAATTGCAAGATGGAAATGTGTATGGCATTTATCAAGATGAAGATGAACAATACCATATTGTAGATATTGTTTGCACACATGTGGGTGCCACTTTAAGGTGGAATAGTGCAGAGAAAAGCTGGGATTGTCCATTTCATGGTTCCAGATTTAGTATTGATGGAGAGGTACTTGAAGGACCTAGTACTCATGAATTAAATAGTTATAAAGAGGGAAAGAATCATATTCATCCTAATTTATATTAGATGAGATAGATGGATGGACTGAGGTGAGAGTTTTAGGTTGGGTGATGTATTCATTCAAATAATATATGATTACAATAAAGAAGGTATTCTTATCCCCGATTGCGTGGATAAGGATACCTCATATTATTGTGGCTCAAAAGAGATTATTATAAGTTATGTTATAGTAAGAACAGAGGTGGTTTTATGTATAGGCGTCAGAATAAATAGTACATAAGTCATAATCTTTATTGAAAAAACACAGTATAAATGATAAGTATATAGTAAGAACCTTATTAATAGATGTAAAATGAGGAGAGACATAGTAGAACAAGGAGAGTAGAAATGGATAATCAAGCATTTGAGAAATTTTTGCAGGTATGTCACCAAGACGTTTTTGAGAAACAAAAGGTGTTAACAGATACTTATCAAATGAATCAGTATAAAAACTATAGCTTTAGCCAACCAGAACAAAAACTTACTTTAAAGAGTGAAGGAAATGAATTATCTTTTAAAGTAGTATGTATCGGGTCATGGAAAAAGGAAGATAGTAGCTGGGTATGGGCATGGGCTAATGAAGAACTTTCAGAACATATGAGAGAAGAAGCTAAAGCACTACAAGATTTAGCGGAAGTGACACAGTTTAATATCTTTAAACAAGGTGGATTTGAATGTGAAGAAGCCGTAGCAAAAGATTTAGCATTTATGGGCGTTCATCATTTAGATGCAAAGGGTATTTACCGTATTGAGGCAGATGGCAGTTATGTATTCTTAGCTTTAATGGATGTAGTTAAAGAAAAGGCACCAGTAAATAGCTTGGACTGGAGTTTAAATGAGCTTTATGATTCTTTTGAAGGGAAAGCTTATCAAGGGGATTTAGAGAAATTAGATGCATTAATTAGAGAATTAGCTGAAATGGCAAATGACATCACTCAAAATCATGAAAATGAAAAAGAGAAATTAGAGCGTTACATTGTTCTATCTGAAAAGATGAGTTTAATGTTTGAGAAGTTAGGTGTCTATGCAGAACTTATCGTAAGTGTGAACTCAAAAGACGAGCTTGCTAATAAATATGCAGATATTATTGACCAAAAACAAAGTGAACTTGCTGAACCAGAAACTAAGATCAGTAAATGGATTAGTGAGATTCAAGACTTAGAAACAGTTATCGAATCCTCTAATCAGCTAAAAGCCTTTAGCTTTTTCCTCAAAGAAATCGTGGAACAAAGCAAACACTTATTAAGTGAAAAAGAAGAAGTCATTATTGCTAAAATGAAAAACACAGGCTCAACAGCGTGGGTGAATTATAAAAACCTATTAATCTCTACCCATAAAGTAGAACTTGAGCAAGATGGGGGGAAAGAAGAACTTCCATTAACAGTGGTACTTAATATGGCTTATGATAAAGATAAAGAAGTTAGAAAGAAAGCTTATGAAGCAGAAATTGCTTCTTATAAAAAAATTGAAGAAGGAATAGCAGCAGCTTTAAATGGTATTAAAGGTGAGGTGCTTACTGTTTCTAAATTAAGAGGTTATAAGTCACCATTAGAAATGACTCTCAAAGATTCTAGAATGGATAAGAAGACACTGGATGCTATGCTTGAAGCTATGAAAGAAAGTATGCCTATCTTTAGAAAATATCTTAGAAGAAAAGCAGAGCTTTTAGGCTATGAAAATGGATTACCATTCTATGAAATGTATGCACCAGTTATTGATAAAGAAATGAAATATACTTACGAAGAGGGCAAAGCATTTGTAGAGAAACAATTTAGAAGCTTTGATAATGAACTTGGTGACTATGCAAGAAAGGCAATGGATCATCATTGGATTGATGTTTTACCTAAAGAAGGTAAAGTAGGTGGGGCATTCTGTTGTGCAGTTCATAGTATTGGAGAAAGTAGAGTGCTTTTAAACTATGGCGATAATTTTGGAGACACCATTACAATGGCACATGAATTAGGTCATGGTTATCATGGAGAATGTCTTAAAAATGAAAGTATCTTAAATACAAATTATCCAATGCCACTTGCTGAAACGGCATCTACTTTCTGTGAAACGATTGTAAAGAAAGCAGCAATTAAAGAAGGTAGCAAGGAAGAGGCTTTTGCTATTTTAGAAACAGAAATTAGTGATGCAACACAGGTGATTGTTGATATTTACTCTAGATATTTATTTGAAACAGCGGTATTTGAAAATAGAGAAGAAAGCCCATTAAGTGTGGAACAAATTAAAATATTAATGACAGATGCTCAAAAAGAAGCTTATGGTGATGGCTTAGATCCAGAGTATTTACATCCATATATGTGGACTTGGAAGAGTCATTACTATTATGCTGATGCCAACTTCTATAATTTCCCATATGCCTTTGGATTATTATTTGCTAAAGGACTTTATGCACAGTATTTAAAAGATCCAAAAACATTCCCTGGGAAATATAAGCAGCTTCTTGCTGTAACAGGCAAAATGAAAATTGAGGATGTAACAAAGACAATAGGTATCGATGTATCACAGCCAGAATTCTGGAAAGATTCACTTCAGATTATTGCTGAAGATATTGAGGAATTTATGAAACTCAGCTATGAGTTAAAGTAATTGATATCAATGACATGTAATTGTGTTATAAGGTAATGTAGTTTATACCAGTTCGCTGAAATAGGTATGCTTTTTAATGAATGGGGAAAAATCTCTTTAAAGGAGATGACTTCATGACCCAAAAACAATCGATGGATGCAAAATTACAAAGTCAAATGGATAATATGAAAGAAGCTTTAAATTCAAAAAGTGGCTTTAAAAATACAATGAGCTCAGGTACCCAAGGTTCAGGAGCATCAATAAGTAGAAATCAACGATAGGGAGAAAAATTTCCCTATCGTTTTTTTATTTCGTTACGTCTATTTACAAAATAAGTAAAAATAAATGAGAAAAGATGTTGATAGAATAGTTTAATTGAGTTATATTTTAAATATACTGATAATTATGGAAAATAATGTTTAAAATATAAAATATTAGATGATGCTAAAAGATAAGTTAAAAGATGTAAGGTACAGGGTAAATATATAGGGGGAAAAATGATGGATATACAAATTAGAAGAGCCAGAGCTATGGATGCACTTTTGTTAACCAGCATTTTAATGGGGGCTAAAAAGTATAGAACTGACATAGAAGGCTATATGGGACAAGGTATCAAAGAGATTATTACAAGAGAATATATAGAAAAACATATTGTATTTGTAGCAGAAAAACAGACGACGATTATTGGATATTGTGCACTACGTAAAGTAGAAGAGGATTATGAGAAAAATCAATTGCTAATTAAAGCAGGTTATTGGTTAGATGATTTATTTATTAGACCAGCATATGTAGGATTAGGGATAGAGGGTATGTTCATCAACCAAATGAGGACATATTGTAGGGAGAATAAAATTAATGTATTTAATGTGCTGAGTCAGGCGAAAAATAGCATACTCTATACAAAGTTAGGCGGCACGTTGACAGAGGAAGTTTACTCTAGTGAGCAGCATAAAAAGTGGGCATTCATTCAATTTAAAGAAGATCAAAAAGAAGTTAAAGTAGAAATAGAACAGGAAGCATTAGTTGAAGCTCCAATATTAGAAAACACAAAGATTAAAAACAGATATGTACAATTTGCAAATGCGACATTAGAGCAGAGGTTCTTTGAATTAGATCAAGATGCGTGTGAAGATGAACTATATGATGAAGGGGTATTATATGAAGAAGCATTGTATGGTGAAGAAGCGTTATATGATGAAGATGAGCTATATAACGAAGAAACATTAGATGAAAGAGATATAGTATACGATAAAGAAGCATTAGATGAGCAGGATGCAGTATGTGATAATGTAGTATATCATAAAGAAATAGTATATAACGAAGATGCGTTAGATGATGAAAATAAGCTACCTGCCAAAGCTCAAATTGTTAGTGAAAATATGATTCAGATGGAAGAACAGTTAAGTAGTGAGAAAGAATTAGAGGATAAACCTATATCTAGGATATCTTATGAGGAATTTGTTAAAGCAAATGTGCCCATAGGTTATAAGTTTGAATGTGAAGAAATGAGATTACAGAAGGAGTTTGGACAAGCGGTAAACTATGAACAGGTTATTCAGAGTATAGGAGATGATGGAAGGATTGCAGAAAGTGCTTTAGCCTATAATTTTGGGGATGAAGCAGCGATGGATTATATGAAACAGCTGGCTCAGAAGCAAATAGAGGTAGATGATAAAGCATTATACATACCATGGGGGGAAGAACGGGTTCGTGATAGGAAAAGAGCTAAGACATTATTGAGAGAGCTAAATAATACAGACCCAGATGATAGAAGACTAACACATACTATTTTAGAAAAACTTTTTGGAAGAATAGGTGATTTTATTCATATAGAGCCTCA
>SVDC01000034.1:0-5066 GCA_015058045.1 Cellulosilyticum sp. | reverse complement strand
TATATGTCACGTATTCAATTTCCAATGCCAAGAGCTATACTTATTAGAACGACTCCAGTTTCTAGATGGGTAACAGTTCATGTACTAGGAGATACAGATTTGTTTTCTAGTTTTGCTAATTTTGAGTTAGATTTAACAGACAAAAGACTTGTTTTAAGAAAAGAAGAGGGGTATATAAGATTATTTTTAGAAGCATACCAAGAATAAATGACTAAAAATAGGACTAAAAAAATGAGGCAATGAAAATAAAGTGTTTACTTTTTTATGTTAAATTGTATGTTTAAAAGTAGAAAGAAGTAAGTTATAATAATATGCTGAGACAAAGGAAAAGCTATCAAAAATGGCTTTTCTTTTTTTTCGCAAATGACTAGAAACAATAAGTAGAAAGTAAGGAGAAAGCATGAAAGGGTTGTTTATTTCAAAGAAAGAGTTTCTAATGATTTTATTAGGGACAACAATTTTGGCATTAGGAATTAACTGGTTTACTTCTCCATTAGGACTAGTAACTGGAGGAATATCTGGTGTTACAATTATCGTAAAAACGTTATCAGAACAATTTTTAGGATTTACTATTCCTTTATGGATTACAAATTTAGTACTTAATATTCCACTCTTTATCATTAGCGTTAAACAAAGAGGGATTGGGTTTGCTAAAAAGTCACTATGGGGTGTATCACTATTAACACTTGCTTTATGGTATACAGAATTTATACCTAATGTATTAGATGTACATGGTGATTTACTTTTAGGTAGTATTTTTGGTGGTGCTATTATTGGACTTGGTGTAGGGACTGTTTTAAAAGCAGGTGGAACTACTGGTGGAACAGATATGTTAGCTACTATTATCAAGTTTAAAAGTAGTAGATTTCCAATTGCTAAGCTTATGCTAGCAATTGATGGTGTTATTATCTTAGGTGGATTACTTGTATTTGGTTCAACTAAAGCTATGTATGCGATTATCTCAGTTTTCATTGGAAGTAAGGTGATTACTTGGGTATTAGAAGGTATGAATATAGCTAAAGCTGCTTTTATTTTATCAGACCATAGTAATGAGATTGCAGATGCTATTATGCATACACTTCCAAGAGGTGTAACTGGTATTAAAGCTCAAGGAATGTATACAAAAGATGATAAACAAATGCTCTATGTTGTTGTTTCTCAAAAAGAGATCACAAGACTTAGAGATATGGTAAAATCTATTGATGCTAATGCATTTATTACTATTGCAGATGTTCGAGAAGTGTTAGGACAAGGTTTTATTGAAGAATATGATACATTAGTATAGAGTAGAGAGATAGTCTGGAATGCGGACTATCTCTTTTAATTTATAAACAGATGTCAGAATAATAATAAAAAACTGGACAAAAATGGAAAAAAAGATTAACATAGAATCATAAATATAAAAAATACAGAGAATATGCGGGGCTAAGGGGGAGGTCATCATGGATATTGAAACGGGATTATTTGAAGATTATGCCATAGATGAAATCAAACAAGGATATACACAAGATGAGAAGGGGTATAACTGTCTAATATGTGGAGAGCGATTTGAGAAAGGCCAAATTTATAGTTTTTCTGGGAAGTTATATGAGGGAAGAAAAGCTATTAAACTACATATTCAATATAAACATGACTCTGTAAAGGAAGTTTTACTAAGTATGAATGCAAATAGGATGGGGATATCTGAGTTACAATTACAACTCTTAAATTTCTTCGCACAGGGATTAAGTGATAAAGAAATTGCAGCGAAGCTAGAAGTATCAACATCAACTATTCGAAATCACAGGCATAAACTAAGGGAGAGGGAAAAACAAAATAAAATTTTTGTTTCGTTAATGGAACTACTTCAACAAGATGGACTAGGGGGAAGAGCAAGTTTGCAACATGATAAGTTTAAGGAAGATGAGCAGGGAAGAGGAATATCTAATCAAGAACGAAAGCGTATTTTAGAGCAATATATGACCCCATCAGGAAGATTACTAGATTATCCAAGACATAATCCAAGTAAATGTGTTATATTAGAAGCTATTTTAGTCAATTTTGTAGCAGGAAGAAAATATCTAGAGAAAGAAATAGATGATATTCTTAGGACTATATATGAAGACTATAAATTACTAAAGAGAGAATTGATTACATATAACTACTTAGATAGAACACATACAGGTGCGGTTTATTGGGTGAAGGAATACAATTCACCTGACTACTTAGAAGCAATAGCTAGATAGAGTAAAGGTGTATAGAAAAGGTAAGATAAGGGTGAAGGTATTAATATAAATAGAGCCGAGTGAATAAGGTAGTACTATAGAAAAGTTTAATTCTATGGTGCTACCTTTTTTAGTAAAGTAAAAAGAAGATAGATAGGAAAGCGTACTTTAAGGATAGGTGAACATGCTATAATAAATAAAAAAGAAAGGAAGAGCTTATGGAACGAGAAGGTGCTTTAAGTCAAAAAACACGTGAAAAAATAAAGGTTAAAAAACCTAAACAATATAAAGTTATTATGCACAATGATGATTATACAAGCATGCAATTTGTTATTGAGGTATTGGTACGTATTTTTAATAAGAAATTAGAGGAAGCGGAAAAGATTATGTTAGATGTGCATAAAGCAGGTAAAGGGATTGCTGGAATTTATTCCTACGATATAGCCATGACAAAAGTAAATACCGCTATGGGATGGGCTAAGGAAGAAGGCTTTCCTTTTAAGCTGAGTGTAGAAGAGGTGTAGGATGTATATATCACAAGAAGTTAATCATGTTATTATAAGGGCGAGGCAGCTTGCAGAAGAAGGAAAGCACGAATATGTAACATCAGAACATTTATTACTGGCACTATGTGATGAAATAACTTTTAGAGAGGCTTTTGAGAGCTGTGGTGGCAGTTATGATGTATTAAAAGAAGATTTAACACAGTATTTAAATGAGACCATGGAGATGACTGAATTAGAGCCTATAGAAAGTTTTAGCTTGCAGCAAGCATTTATTTGGGCAAGTGAGCAAGTTATTAATAGTGGGAAGGATCAGATTGAATTAGATCATTTACTTTCAGGTATTATGCATCAGCCAGAAAGTTATAGTACTTATTATATTGAAGTTCAAGGAGTTACTTTAACGGATTTACTATATGAGATGTGCCATATGGAGAAGGATGAGATTGAAGAAGTATCCCATTATGATGATACAGAAGATGAAGTAGAATCAAATCATATAGACGAAAAGCAAGAAAGTAACATAGTAGAAAAGCTTTCAAGTTATATTACTAATCTAAATGAACAGGTTAAACAAGAAGAAGAACCTTTAGTAGGACGAGAAGATATTATAGAGCGTACGATACAAGTGTTATGTCGCAAGCAAAAAAACAATCCTGTGCATATTGGGGAGCCAGGAGTAGGTAAAACGGCCATTACAAAGGGATTAGCAAAACGTATCAATGAAGGTAAAGTGCCTAGTACATTACAAGATGCAACTATATTTGAACTAGATTTAGGCGCAACGTTAGCTGGAACGCAGTATCGAGGTGATTTTGAAAAACGGTTAAAGAAAATTTTAGATAACTTAAAGAAACAGCCTAATCCTATTGTATATATCGATGAAATTCATAATATTGTAGGCGCAGGTTCATTAGGAGCAGGCTCATTAGATGCTTCTAATTTATTAAAACCCTATTTAACACAGGGGCATATTCGCTTTATAGGGGCAACAACCTATGAGGAATATAAGAAATACTTTGGGAAAGATAAAGGGTTAGTTAGAAGATTTCAATCTATAGAAGTAAAAGAACCAAGCGTAGAAGAAACGATAGAAATTCTCAAAGGCCTAAAAGTACACTATGAAGCTTATCATGGTGTGACCTATACAGATGAGGCTATAGAAGGGGCAGTTAAATTAAGTCAGCAGTATATTAATGACCGCTTCTTACCAGATAAGGCAATTGATTTATTGGATGAAGCTGGTGCTTATGATAAGGCAACACAGATTCCAGGGGAAGAAAGCAAAAAAGGAAATAGAAAACGAATCATTAATTTGTCTAACATAGAAGCAACATTAGCAAAGATATGCCATATTCCAAAGCAGAAAGTTGAAAAAGATGAGATTCAAATTCTAAAGAATCTAGAAAGCAGATTAAAGAAACAAGTGTTTGGGCAAGATGAAGCAGTTGATGAGATTGTAAAAAGTATTAAGCTTTCTAGAGCAGGTTTAAATGATGGACAAAAGCCTATAGCTAATTTACTATTTGTGGGCCCAACCGGTGTAGGTAAAACAGAGTTAGCAAAGAGTTTAGCGGAAGAGCTAGGGGTTAAACTTATTCGTTTTGATATGAGTGAGTATACAGAGAAACATACGGCGTCTAAGCTTATTGGATCACCTCCGGGATATGTAGGGTATGAAGAAGGGGGCCTTTTAACGGATACTATCCGTAAAACACCATATTGTATCTTATTGCTTGATGAAATAGAAAAAGCCCATTCAGATATTTTTAATATCTTGCTTCAAGTAATGGATTATGCAACTTTAACAGATAACCAGGGAAGAAAGGCTGACTTTAGAAATGTGATTCTTATTATGACATCTAATGCAGGGGCTTCAAGTGTTGGTAAGAAGCTTGTAGGATTTGGTGAGAGAACCATTGAAAAAGACGCTATTGATGAAGCAGTCAAAAAGACATTTACACCTGAGTTTAGGAATCGTTTAACCAAAGTTATTGCTTTTAAACATATTACTGAAGAAATGGCCAAATCCATTGTTAAGAAGCAACTTAATGGCTTTAAGCAGCAGCTAGCTAGTAAACAAATTAAAATTAGTTTTACAAAGAAAGTAGAAAAGTATATTGTAACAAAAGGAATATCAGCAGAATATGGTGCAAGGGAAATTAATAGGATTATAGAAGGAAACTTAAAGTCAGTTTTAGTTGACCAAATTCTATTTGGTAAGTTAAATAAAGGTGGCGTATGTACAATAGACTTAAAAGAAGATGAATTTGTAGTTCAAATTATAGAATAGAAAGGGACTATCGAAAAATATATCCGCTCAGTCGTCCGAAAAAAGAATTTCTTCCAGAAGCAACTA
>SVDC01000033.1 GCA_015058045.1 Cellulosilyticum sp. | reverse complement strand
TCCTTTCTCAAATAGAATTCACCTATTTTTGTACTTTTATTCTCACGCCATATGCTTCTCTATACTTCTTATTGTGCCACTCTTCCCTATTAATGAATATAATAACTTGTAGAAAACTAAATTATAAAGATTTAACTTCTAGAATACCGTATAAACAAAAAAGGTGTTGCTTGTTAAGTCGCTTTTCTACTACTTAACAATCAACACCTTTTTCTCTAAATTACTTCTTAAAGCCTAACTTCTCTAACCCTTTAATTATCAAAATCTATCAAGAATTATCCGAGTTATTTATAATTCTGATGTTTCTAAAATGTTATCCTTTATGCAGCCTTCTGAGCCTCATAACGATCATCGAATCTCATTAAAATGACCGTAGCCATTTCTCTTGTTACTTCTTGTTTAGGTGCAAAGTTTTCACTATCTCCTTGCATTAAATCATTTCCATACACTTCTAAAACCGCTGACTGTGCCCATGTTGCTACTTCTGCAAAGTCTGTTGGTTTGTTACCAGATTCTTGCATGTCTATTAGACGACTCATCATTACTGCCATTTGCTCTCTTGTAATAGCTGCATTTGGCATAAAATATTCTTCACTTACACCATTAACTAATTTTAAAGCATTTGCTTTATAAACTGCTTCATTATACCAGGCTTTACTTGGTACATCTTTAAAAATGGCACTGGCTGTAGCTTCCTCTTGCTGATTAGCCGCACTGTCTTCTTGCTCTAGTACTTTTAAAAGCATGGTTACAAATTCAGCACGTGTAACCTTATCCTTAGGTTTAATCATTTGTTGATCTCCTTGAATAATACCTAATAAAATAGCCCTTTGCATATCTTCTCTTGCCCATGCTGCAACTTGATTGCCATCTTTAAACTGCTCTAGTGATGCTACTGCTTCAGTTTCTGTCTCCTCTATAACCTTATTTACTTCTATTACAGGTGTACTTGCTTTTTCAAAGCAGTAAATATCATTTCCACTTTGAAGAAGTTTCTCATAGCTTAGTAAGGCTAATACCGCTTGTTCAGTAGCCATTTGATTTGCTTGTCCATCTTTTACATGTTTAAAGCCTGCTTTTTCTACATAGTAATTTAATAATACTTGAATGAGATTATTTTCTTCTTTTATAAAACGTGTATCTTCTACTGGATTAATCCCTAGTGTACAAAGAGCAATAATGGCTTGTGCAGTACTTTCACTACTTTCTACGCCTTCATAGCTTAGTTCACCATTTGCTTTTTGAACTTTAGAAAGATACTCTAATGCTTTATCAATACTTGCTTTTTGTTCCTCTTTATATGGTGCTAAACTACAAAGTGCCATAGCTGTAATATCAATATTACTGTCTTCACCTTTTGCTAATGCGAAACCACCATCTGTATTTTGATAACCTAATAATGTTTCAATCAATTTTTCCCTTGTCCATTTTGCTTCATTCGGTACTTGATACTGTCTACTATCAAGGGCTATTAAGGCAAATATAACCCCATTTGAACCTTGGTTTGTTACACTATCTCTATCATAAAGCTTTTTAACTAAATTAATGCCTTGTATATCTTGAGCATCATAACCTGCTGCTCCAAGTGCAATAATCATACGTTCTAAATCTGTAACTTTACGATAGTCGCCTTTTATTTCTATAATAGCATTTACTAAGGCTTTTCTCGCTGTGTCACTCAGTTTTTCTTTGTGAGCAAGCCCTATGAGCTCCCATTCACTTACAATAGATTTATTTTCTAAAATCCCAATTGCTTCTGATAATATTACTGAGTAAGATATATTAGATTGTTTTACATTCTCTCTTGCTACATAATCCTTAAATAATGCAGCTGCTGCATCTCCTAAATCCTTACCACCATTTGTTGTATACCTTACTTGTATAACATCTCCATCAGATAAAATATAACTACCTAAGCTCACATTGGGGAATACACCATTCACACTATACATCCATCCACTTAATGTACCATGGTCAAATTCACCTAACCCGTCAATAGCTGCTACATAGACATTTGTATCAGAGCCTGTTGTATCTAATTGTAATCCTAGGCTGACTAATGCTTCATATGCTGTTGCCCCTTTGTGTAACTGGATTTCTCTTGGTGATACTAAGTAATCTTTACTGATAGTCTTTGCATCTACAGATATATTGACTTTTATCCTATTTGCTACATTCTCTATTACAGGCGTATTATTTCCAGTATCAGGCTTGTTCTCGCTATCATTGGTTACTTGTTTACTATATACAAAAAAGGTCGTTAAATGCTTTGTTTTAATAATCAAGTCATTTCCTTGTGCTATACAATACTCAGCTAACCCTTCTACATTTTCAGGTGCCTTTACAATAGGGTGAACTTTACCTGCATGATCAATATAGCCTGCTTCGTAATTTCCCTTATTTTTTAAGGTGAAAGTCATAAACTGGTCGCACTGAATATTTCCTTCATTTCCAAAGTCAAAAGCGTATTTCACCTCTTCAAGGTCCTTGATTGCTTGTTTTAATTGTTCTTGCTCTGATTCCAAACTTTTTGGTTCTAGCATCTTCAGTAGCAACTTATTACTCTGGCCAACCATTTGAATATCTTTTGGTAGAACGATGGTATTGCTTTCAAATGTAATACTCACTTTTGGCATTTTAGCTATTACTCGATCAATATCTAAATTTACCTCTTTAAAATTCTCTGCTACATTAACTTGTACCTCTTCATAATCTGATATTAAAGTAGCTGTTTCTTCATTTTTTAATTCAATCGTATTAGAGATTTTCTTATCAAAATTAATATCTGTTAAATCATAAAGATTATTAGCCCCATTTAAGAAACGGTCATAAGCTGCTAGACCATAAAGAACTTGTTGAGTAGCTATTGCATTAGCTTTTTTTTCTTTTAATGAATGTTTAAATCCACCGTCCGTTTCACTATAGAACTGTTCTAATGCTGTAATTAACGTATTGCCACCTTTAATAAAACGTATATCTTGCTGGCAGTCTATACCTAATCCTGAAAGTGCCACTATAACTTGTGCTGCGGATTCAGGGTTTGCACTACCATAAGCCTTATAAGTTCCATCTGCTTGTTGGATATTACTTAAATAAGTTATTGCTTCATCAACTGCTTCCTTTACCTCACTTTGTTTAGCAAACTGACTGTCCTTATAGTAAGGTGTAAGAGCTTGTATTGTCATTGCTGTTAAGTCGATATCACTCGATTTTGTACTATATCCCCAACCTTGACCTGGTATATGCTGTTCTAGTAGGATATCCACCATCTTTTCTCTTGTATAAAGCGCATCACTAGGCACTTCATATTGATGACTATCAATGGCTAACAAACCATAAGTCACACCATTTACGCCTTGATTTGTCAATACAGCACTATTATAAATGCCCTCAATTAAATTAACGCCAGATACATTCGTTGCGTTATTCCCTGAAGCTGTTATGCCAATAGCCATGCGTTCATATTCTGTAACCTTTTTCATAGCTGCTTTGAACGCTTCAGTATCGCCATAACCACTAATCATAGACTTCATACCTTCGTAATAACTATCTGATAATCCTGCACCAGATCTTACTAAGGCAAAAGCATTCCAATCAGGTGTAGTACCTATTTTATAAGTTGCATTACTAAAATCTGCATGACTTTGAACCCATTTTTGTGCAGAGACCATTGCTGTCTTATAATTAAAGTTACTTTTTTCTAGTCTTTTTACTGTTAAATAATAAGTCTTTTGTGTCGTGCTATCTTGCGAAGTTGTTATAATCTTTAGCTGATTCTCTCCTTCAGCTAAACTTATACCACTGCTTGTTACTTCACTGGTTGTCTCAACACTTTCGCCTATTGTTTCATTTATAATTTCAATTTTTCCATAGCCCTTTGGTGTATTTCCTCCAAGCTTTGGTGTCACACATAACTTATCAATATCATAATTCACTTGTGTATAGTAATGATCAATATCTTTTGTATAGCCTATCGTATTACTTACTTCATATGTATTTTGATCTTTGTTATAAGTACACTGACTAAGTGTTCCATCCTTGTAACCATCTGCAGACTCCTTAAATTCTGCTACGCTACCAGATGAAACACTTAGTGTTTCTAAGACTGGTTCTGATGCTACTAAACGATTTATTTTAATGTTATACTCTCTTGTTTCGCTATTTGCTGCTTCTACCACATAAGTTAAGATGCTTTCTCCAAATGGTATATCCGCTAAGTGAATCTCACCAGCATCACTCATGGTAAGCACTGTTTCGTCCCAACTTGCTATGGCATAAACTTTAGAATTTACTCCTTGGGCAGTTGGATAACTACTTAATTCACTTACAGCAGCAGGAATTTCCATACTGTAGTTTTCAACATCAGAACTAAACTCTGGGCTTAATTTTATTTCTGTAGATGATATCTTTAACATCTTTAATAGGGTTTCATCTATAGAATCACTAGTTACTTTGATTTCACAGTAAGGTCTGCTAATTAAATTAACACCGTAATCATCTGTTTTATTAGCCGAAACATAATACGTTCCTGCTTGATCGAAGTTTAACGTTATCTTACCGTCTTCATCTGTTGTCCCTACTACTTCTTCACCTACTAAAATGCTGGCTCCATCACATGGCTGTACGGTGGATTCCCATGTATTCATATCTAATACATTGTGCATTAAAGTAAGTTCAACCGCTTCGCCACCAGCAATCTCTTTTTCTTCTTCTGTAAAATAAGCATAGCTTGATTGCACCCAATCTTCTATAAAGTATAGAACAATCTGGTCGCCCTCTTTAACTGGCTGCTGGTTCACACCAAGGTTTGGTGCTTCTCCATTTAATGTGTACATCCACCCACTCATAGCACCTGCTTCAAGGCCACATATACTACTAATATAAGAGCCCCCGCCATGACTAATGACACCTTCATCCTTAGCATCTAACCCACTCACCTCTAGTGCCCTAATAATGGCTTGTATAACAGATACCCCATCACAAGACTTAGAAGCACCATATTCACTTAAATCAAAATCCTCCACCTCTACTTTGGTTCTAGGAATAAAAGTATCTGTATCACCTTCTATTCTTACATAAACTGAAGGTGTCGTTTGCTCCATTTGTACATTAAATCCAATATTTGTAGCTGAAATATCATTAGATATAACCTGAACTGGTCTTAATGCCCCACCTGTTGTCTGCTCACTAGTTCCATCATTTGTTACAACCTGTGTTAATCCACTATTTGCATACGTTCCTTCAGCCAGAGTTGTACCTGTTAATAAAGAAAATATTAATGTTAACACTAGCATAAAGGATGTTATTCTTCTACGTTTCATATGTGTCCTCCCTCTTCCCATAATAATTCATCTTTAAAGACTTCATTTAATAAACCATATTTCTTCTTAATACGTTCTAGTTTCTGTAACATAGGTATGGTTAGCATCCATAAAAAAATAACAGAGGCCATACTATGCATCATATCGAACCAAAATCCTGATATATAAGCCGCTATAAAAGACTGTAACGTAGGCTTAGACGTAAACATAATGACTGAACAAGGATTCATAATGCCACCATAAACAAAGAAAGTTGTAAGTCCACCAAAAATACATAGATTCAATTTCTTCTTTTTTAATATGCCTTTCTCTGTTAAGACACCTGCCAAAAAACCAATAACCCCAAAGGCTAGCATTTGCCAAGGTGTCCAAGGTCCCTGACCAAAGAAAAAATTTGAAACAAATCCAGTCATGGCTCCAACTACAAAACCTATCTCTCCTCCAAGGCAAACACCCGATAAAATGACTATGGCAGCTACAGGTTTAAACTGTGGAATCATAAAAAAAGCCATACGCCCCGTAACAGCTAAGGCAACTAGTACAGAAACCACCACAACTTCTCTAGCTTGTGGTTTTCTTCTTTCAAAAGCACTGAGAAAAACGACAATGGTATACATCATCATAATTAAGCTAGATATGTAAAAGCTTCTTTCGCCTTGATAAAGGAAATGCCATAAGGTAGCAAAAGGAACAAGTCCACCCATTAAGATTACACTTAGTCCTATTCGCCTATATTTTCTCCTCTTAAGTGAGTCTGACATGCTCTTATCACCTCCTCACTGGTAATGCACCCCTCCAGAATGTCTCTACTCATACGATTAGCTGAAGTGGTATAGAAACTATTCCCAGAAAAAAACTCATGTGGTTTACCACTGCTAATGACTTGTCCATCAAAAAAGAGTGCACACTCATCGCTATACCTTGCACAAAAATCAAGGTCATGAGATACCATGATTAACGTCATTCCTCTACTAATTAGTATCCTAAAAATATCTCCTAACTTTTCTTTAAAACTGGCATCCATTCCTTTAGTCGGTTCATCTAATAATAAAACCTCTGGTTCTAATAACAGAATCTTAGCTAACGCTACGCATTGCATCTGCCCTCCGCTTAAATCATAAGGATGCCTCTCTAACACTTCCGTAATAGATAGTAACCTAGCCACTTCTAATATCTTTTCTTCACTAGCTTGTGCCAAGTTCTGCTTATTCTTTCCTTTTATCATCTCTATAAGCTCTTCTCTAACTGTAGGCCATTCAAATAATTCTTGTGGGTTTTGTGGTAACATAGCTTTCTTAATCTCTTTTTTTGCCCACTTTATTTTTCCACGATAAGGTTTATACAGCCCTGCTATGACAGATAAGGTCGTGGTCTTTCCTGTTCCATTTGCCCCTACAATAGCATAGAACTTACCCTTTTTAATCTCATAAGATAGTCCCTTTAGAATATCTACGTCGGCTCTATCATATTTGAAATAAACTTCTTTAAGCTGTAATAATATTTCCTGAACATTAGTTTTCTCTAGAGTTTTTTCTACTAGTAAATGGTTATTTCTACTTTTAGGCTCAACACCCTTTGTTACATCATTTACTACTAGCCACTTCCTCAGCCAATTACGACCATCACGTACTGTTACTACACTAGCGCTCTCATTTAACACGTCAGATGTTGCCATAGATACCTGCATGGCAACTGGCATTGCTTTAAAGAGCTTATGCCCTTCTTTGGCCAAAAATCTGCCAACCTCTACTACTGTCTCTTGAATTAGTTTCTCTCCCTTTTCCATTACAATAACTTCACTAGATATAGGTAAAACATCTTCTAACCGATGTTCAGATAAAATTACTGTTACGCCTAGTTCCACATTAATCCTTTTAAGCATTTCGATGAAACTCTTAGCGGCTATAGGATCTAACTGTGCCGTTGGTTCATCTAAAATCAAGACCTCTGGTTGCATTGCCATAATAGCTGCTAAGTTAAGTAATTGCTTCTGTCCACCTGATAATTCACTAACAGATTGGTGAAACCAATGTGTAATACCAAAGAAATTTGCCATCTCTGCCACTCGTAGTCTAATTGTCTGTGTATCATATCCTAAGTTTTCTAATCCAAAAGCCAGCTCATGCCACACCTTATCCGTTACAATCTGTTGCTCTGGATTTTGTAACACATAACCTAGTTTCATGGTTTGACTTCTATCATCTAAACTTTCTAATGGTTGATTCTTAAAATAAATCTTTCCTTTTCTATGTCCATAAGGTGTAAGTGCTGGCTTTAAATGTCTTAAGAGTGTTGTCTTGCCACATCCCGACTCACCACAAATGGTTACAAAACTTCCCTCTTGTATCTCTAAATGAATCTGTTTTAATACTGCATCCTTCTGCTGTGGATATTTAAAACTTAAGTCTTCTATTTTAAATAATGCCATTTGATATCCTCCACCATCTGTAATCCTAAAGGTAAAATACACAGTACTCCATATGCTATATAAACTGCTATACTTTGCACTGTTGTAGGTTGCAACTTAACGCTCGGAAAATATCTCATATATGTTTGGCCATTTAGAACGCCTGTCAAAACACTTCCAACTAATAACACAAGACCAATAAGTAGTTTTGCATCTCGCCTTTGAAAAAAATATAGGGAAAAGCTACTACGCCCCTTTAATCCATATCCTCTACTATTCATAGAATCTGCTGTATCAATGGCATTTTCCAAAATCCAAGTCACCATAATCGACAACACCTTCATCGCCCACTTGATCCTTGCCAAAATATTTTTCTTTCTACTACTATTCCCAATTCCCTCTTGTGCCCTCATCACCTTCTTA
This sequence comes from Cellulosilyticum sp., assembly GCA_015058045.1. Lineage (GTDB taxonomy): Bacteria > Bacillota > Clostridia > Lachnospirales > Cellulosilyticaceae > Cellulosilyticum. The sequence goes on along the minus strand of SVDC01000033.1, from coordinate 32,997 downwards.
AATTGCTTTTTAAAAAGTGGTACAAACCTTAAGGTCATAGAGAAAATCAGTGCCAATGTCGGTAACTTGCGACCTAATAAGTAAATGAGCTTATCTGAAGTCATCACATAACTATAGCACTTAAACCAAAGTATAATATTCATAAACAGGACCGCCATGGCTATACCATAATAAATGGATTCTAAAGTTAAAGGGTTATCACCTATGTACGTCAAAATGGTGATACCCTCATGATTAAAAAGTGGATTAATAACCCCTACTAAAATACACAGAGGTATACTATATAAAAGTTGTTTCCCAATAGCCTTAGTACCTTCTAAATAAATGGCATAACTTAAACTTCCCACTAATGAAATACTTAAAAAAATAGGATGCATCAAAAACATACCAAACCCTATCACTGCTAAAAAGTATAAGAAGTTTAGGCTAGGATGATAACTTCCAAAAGTATCTCTCATTACTTATCACTCTCCTGAAGTACCTCTCCTGCTCCTACATCTTTTCCTAGATCACATGTATAGACCCATTCAATTACATCGCCCTTTTCAAGAACATAATTGCTACATCCATAATTGGGAAATACACCGTTTACCCTATACATCCAACCGCTTAAAGGTCCACAATCAAACTCATAAAGATTATTAATTCCTTCAATATAATTGGTCTTATATACATCTGAACCTGTATACTCCATATGGATTTTATGATTTTTCGTTGCTCTTACTAGTACATCAAAAACAGTCTCACCTTCTGTATAGGTCAGCTCTTCTGCACTTAAGATGATACCCTTATCTGGAATAAGTTCTACCTTATCTGGATTGAGTGACTCTTTATTATTCAAAATCGTACTACAGCTAACAGATAAGGTAACCGTCTGTTGCTCCTTCGTATCCTTTACTACGGTATCCTTATTTTTAACTTCCTCTGCGTTTACCTTTGCTTGTGTCAGGCTATCTTGTACGACTTTATCTTGGATAGCTTCACTTTGTGCAACTTTACCCTCTATGTTTTTAGCTTCTACTGACTCTTTCTTGCTATCAACCAAACCACTTGGCGTTTGGCTCTCTACCAAAGAAGCTGTTTGATCTTGCAAGTCTATTTGCTCTGCCTCTTTTTTAAAAGTTGATTCTGATACTTTTTCTTGAGTTGCCATAGTATCATCTGATACTTCCTCGTTGCCTAGCTCACTTTGAGCTACTTGATTATTTTCTGCTGTAGCAACTGTACTAGATCCATTTTCTTGCTGCTTTTCTACTTGACGATTGCAACCTACTAAACAAGTTACTAATAAACATCCCACTATAATCTTCTTATTCTTTAAACGCATCACCCTTTTCTCCTCTCATTCTTTTAGGATAAGAAATATTAGCAATAAAAAAATCTTCTTTAGTATTAAAGAAGATTTTAGACACTACAAATAAACTCTATTTGTAAATATCATACTCTCCTAATCCCAAGAACATGAATTATAGATACAAGGCAGGTCTCCTGGCTTATGAATCATCCTTCAAAACGCCTTCTCACCCTTAGGCAATGGCTTAATGTTTTGTCGTCATCAATTACAGTAGAGGTAGCTGCGTGGGGTTTTCACCCATCTTCCCTTTTAATTTCTAGATATTTTTTTCTATCTAGAAAACCATGCATCCTCAATATTTATTTAAGGCATTTACTAATTATTATATTCTTATAATTAGTAAAATTAAATCACTCTAAAATATTACATTATTTATCACTATAGTGCAACTTATTAATATTTTTTATCATACCACACCCTAACTTCTCTCCCCTTTTTTATTCCCATTTAAAGCACTTAACTGCAACTATTGAGCAAATAGTAGCTATTATGAGCATCATCAATATTGGTATTATAATATTCTCAACAGCTTGCCCTAAAACTGCTGCTTTTAGTATTTTTATTCCTTGTGTAAGTGGAAATACATCTACTATGTTTTTCATTAGATTTGGTATAACCTCATATGGTATTGTTGCCCCTGAAAATATCAACATAGGAAAATATAAAATGCTTGCTATAACGCCTGCAATTTTTGAGTCTTTTGATATACCACCAACCATAATTCCAATACTAAACATTGAAATCATAACAAGTAGCCATCCTAAAACGAAGTTTAAAATATTTCCTTGCATATTAAACTTAAAGAAAAGTTTACCTACTAAGAATAAGGAAATCATAGATACTAAAGCGTATAGAGCATATATCGTAACTTGTACTAATAATATAATGATTGGATCAACAGGTGTTACTTTAAATCTCTTTAAAATATGCTTACTTCTATAATCTGAAACGACTAAAGGTAAGCCCATAACGCCTCCAGCACAAATTGAAATAGATGTTATTGCTCCAAATGATTGCTCTAAAAATGTATAATTGGCACCTTCAAAAGCAGCCTTATTTCCATAAATAATTCCTATTGCTACAAGTACAACTATAGGCATACATAGAGCAAATATGAACATATCCATTCCCCTTAATGATAACTTAAGCTCTGTTTTTAACATTGTAATAAATGACTTCATATTACATTACCTCCTTATCAGTGTACCAAAGATAGGCATCTTCTAATTTTTCATAAGGGCTTGCTTCAATAGCCTCTTTAACTGTTCCATGAAATACTACCTTTCCTTCTTTAAGGATACAAATCCTATCACATAATACTTCTACCTCATCCATAAAATGTGAAGTTAACACAATTGTTAAGCCTTTTTCCTTTAAGTCTTTTAATATTTGCCATACATCTCTTCTTGCTCTTGCATCAAGTCCAGTTGTAAGCTCATCTAAAAAGACTACTTCCGGATTAGGAATAAGTGCTAGTACAATAAATAGTCTTTGCTTTTGTCCTCCTGAAAGCTCCTTTACTAAAGTTTTACTTTTTTCTTCAATCCCGAACCTTTGTAATAGCGCCTTATAATGAGCTGGATTTTTATAAAGTGATGCTGTCACTTCACAAAGTTCTTCAACGCGTATATTTTCTTGATAATTAGCTTCTTGAAACTGAACTCCAACTCTTTCAAATAACGCTTTACGATTAGATATTGGATTTAATCCTAGTATTGAAACTTCCCCCCTATCTATCTTTTTAGTTCCAAGTATACATTCAATACTTGTACTCTTCCCTGCGCCATTAGCTCCAAGTAACCCAAATACAGTTCCTTTTTTGACTTCAAAGCTTAAGTTATCTACTGCTACACAACTTTGATAACTTTTTGATAGTTTTTCTACCTTAATTGCATAATCCATTTTGATCTCCTCCTCTTATTTGTCGTAAAAATAATAACACCAAACAAAAGTCTGGTGTTAAAGTGGAGGGTTTGAATATTTTCTTTTCATTTCATATAACATTGCTAGTATTTCTTCAGCATTTTGGATAGCTAAATTTAAAGAAATGATAAGCTTATCACATACTGAAATAATATCTTCATTTTCATCAGGTGAATTTAACACCTCATTCATATCCGCTTCATTATGCTCTGACAATTTATTAAGCATTCTAAGTATAGCAGAAAGAGAATAATTACCACATTTAAGAACACGAATAACCTTTAAGCGTTGAATATCTTCATAAGTGTAACTCCTATATCCATTTTGTTTTCTCTTAATGTTTACTAATCCATTCATCTCCCAGTTACGAAGCGTATCCATAGATATCCCAAGCAATTCTGAAACTTCTTTACGCTTTAAATTAAAGTCTTTTTCATGACTTAATCTATTAATGATTTGACTAGCGATATCTACAGCCTCATTAGCATGATCAATCTCTTTTTTAATAGATTTAATATACTGCTTAGTTAATACAATAGCTTCATCAAAATCTTGTTTAGCTGACATCTTAACAATAGCTATCGCCTTTTTTCTTAATCCATTTTGCAGAACTTCAACTTCAAAAGCTTTACGTGCTAACTTAAGCTGATCTATATGCAAATCTGTAAATACACGATACCCATTGTCTTTTCTAATAGGTTTTGATATTAACTCCAAATCCTCATACATACGTACAGTGTTTGGATGTATTCCTATCCATTTAGCTACTTCGCTTGTTTTATAAGTTTTATCTATCAACCTCACTCCCTTTATAATCATTTTCATGTTATTTCATCTTTATTATTATCATAATATATCATTCCAGCTTTTATAGCATATATCAATCTAAATTTCTATAAAGATACTATAAAAAGCTGATAAAATCGGAGTAAATTACTCTAGTTTGATCAGCTTTTTCATTTATCCTGATTAAGATCAACTAACATTTTAAATCGTTATTCCAGGGAACATATCCCCTCTACCTACTTCTTTATATCCGAAGGATTCATATAAACTTACTGCACGTTTATTGATTCCCCAAACTTCAAGTTTAACTTTATGAATACCTTTTTCTAGAAAATACTGATGTATGTAGTTCATCATTTTCTTAGAAATTCCTAATCCTCTTTTTTGTTGTAATACATAAAGTATCTCAATCCACCCACACTCATTTTCTTCTCGTACACTACATTCACCCACTAATTGTCCATCTAAGTAAAAATAAAAATTCTTGAAACTTTTATCATCTTTTTGAGCTGCTGCAAATCCTTCACCGTCTAAAGGTGATACAAATATTTCATCATATTGCGCTTTAAAGCTTGCAAGATTCTCTTTATTTGCTACACTATATTCTTCTACTTGTATATCCTTAGGCAGTGAAGCATATGTACTTTCTAAAATAGTCGTTTCCATAAATATGCTATAGTCTTCTTCAAACCCATTTTTCAAATAAAAAGCCAGCTTCTTTTCGTCATACTGAAACCCAGCATAAATTCTACACTTTAACTCATTTCTTTCTTCACGTAACACCTTTGCTCTTTGTAATACAGCATCAAATAACCTCTGCTTAACTTCATCAGCCAAGGATTGCTCTATTTGTTCTCCTACTTGAATTCCTATGAAAAGAAGATATGGTGTTTCATTGGTCTGGTGATAATTGATTGTTGGATAAACATAGCTATTACCCAAGTAGTTGTGTCTATCATCATATGCAATAAATATATTCTCCTTAGTATTCCCATACTTATCTTCTTGTGCTTGACATACTATTATATTCATGAATGTCCTCCTCTACTTTTTTCTTCACTGGTATCCATACTTCACAGCGATACTTATAGTAAGCGTCATCTTCCCAAAAATATCTTTCTATACAAGGCCCCTCTATTTGTTCAAAACAAGTTGAAGAAATCCAATCCGTATAGATGCGTTTCCATAGTTCATTAATAGCCCCTTTATTACGCATATCCGCTCTATGTTCAAAAACAATCCAACAACATGCAGGAATATGCAATACCTTATATATTTTAGGAATCTCCTTTTTAGGTGTCTCCCACCCTAACATATATTTTCTACTTCCATCTTCTTTAAAATCAAAGTGAACACCATCAAGCATGTGCATAATAGGATATCCTAAAAACTCGTTCAACTTATGATGAGATCCATCTATCCAAACTCTATCACAAAATGCAGTAATCTCTTGTTCTACCGTATTTTTAGATGTTGTTTGCATTTCTATTCCAATCATGTCCCACTCATCTTTTTCAACGATATGATAATTCATTTCGTCCCTTCCCCTAATATCTAATTGAAGTGATAACCTTGGAAATAACTTAATTGTTGCTGTACCTTTTCTTACTGCTGATGGTGTTACTCCATGTAACCTACGAAAAGCTTTTGTAAAAGCATCTACACTTTCATAACCATATTTAAATGCAATCTCTGTAACTGATTCTTTTCTCAAAATTAATTCTTCTGCTGCTAGTGTAAGCTTGCGATTTCTAATATATTCAGCTAAAGTAAATCCTGTTAGTACATGAAAAATACGTTGGAAATGATAACGAGACAATAATGCTACCTTTGCAATTTCATCCACCTCTAAAGGTTTGTCTATATTTTCTTCTATATAATCAATTGCATGATTTAAATATTGTATAGTTTCCAAGCCCTCTACCTCCATTCAAGTATACCTACATCTATTCAGCAAAACTCGACTTGTTGTGCTTTCATTTGTCCTATTTACAATTACCTGCGTTACTTATGGTAGGGTTCACCTCATCTAGCTAAGTGAGTTTTTTTATATTTTTATTTTACAAGCCATTCTTTCTTTAATAAATCCTTCAACAACATCACCTTTTCCTCACCTAGAACCTCTACAATCTCTTCCTCTATCTGCATTTTTAGCGCTTGACTTCTGCGACAATATTCTTCTCCTTTTTTAGTAAGTACCGCATATTTTCCACTTCCTTCTTCTGAAATGAATTCTAAATACCCCTTTTCTTCTAATTTTTTTGCACACTTAAACATCGCCTGTCTTGAAATATTAGCTTGTTTAGCTACTCGTGCAAGTGAAACCTTTTCCATTCTAATTTTAGCTAGTAAAAACCCTTCTGTATGTGTAATCTCCTCTTTCTCATTCTCTGCCCATCTATCCTCTGCCTCACGTCTTAAAACAATATGTTTTTCACTAATTAAATCAATTATATTTAAACCTTCTAATTTTTGTTCCATTCCAACCACCTTGTCTTACATTTTCATCTATCTTATCATATACTTTTTCTATTTCCTACTTAAACCTATTCACAATGTCAACTTAGTTGACACATTGGATAGGTATTGCTATAATATGTATTGCTATAATTCAGTACAATTAATTCAAGGAAAGGATGATACATATGGGGCAAACGAAATTACAAAAATATATTTTTACCTTTATGATGTGTTTTGGAATGGTTTTAGGTATGACTATTTATAATATGCTTTTAAATGAAGGGTTTCATAACCAATTTTTCAAGAATCTCTTGAATGAATTTTGGTTAGGCTTTATAGTCGCACTTTTATTAGATATTTTTATTGTCGGCAAACTTGCTAAGCCACTTGCACTTAAAATGATCAAACCTGATTCGCAAACTAAGCCTATCAAAATCATACTTGCTATTTCAATCTGTATGGTGATTGGAATGGTTCTATGCATGTCTATGTTTGGTGCCATTGTCACCATTGGTTTTAATACCAGCGCTTTAAAATTATATCCTTTATTCATTGTAAGAAACTTCATAATGGCCTTACCACTTAATTTATTAGTGGTTTCTCCACTAGTAAGATTTTCTTTTGGTAAACTCTTCCCCTGCATAAAATAAAATAACCCTACCCGATTTTTTTATCGGATAGGGCCTTATTCTTAATGTCTTGTGTTAAATGACCTAAAATACGCGTTATTGCTCATTCCAACATACCTTCTAATCCTCTTTGCCTAATTCTGTCTCATAAGGTTCAATATGCGTAATAACCTGTGCATTAGGATTAAGCTCTTCTTGAAGCATTTTTTCAATATCGTGCGAAAGCTTATGTGTCTGTTCTAATGTTAATTGACAGGAAGCTAGGATGTGCATATCGATGTGTAAATCATCCATTGTTCCACGATTTCTGATTTTGTGTACACCTTTTACAAGTTCGTGCTTAACTGCAATTTTCTCTATTTCTTTATTATCAACTACTGCCCTATCTACTAATATGCCACATGCCATATCAAATATTTCATAGGCAGCTTTCAAAATAAATCCTGCTACTATCATGGAGGCAAGTGAATCTACCCATACTGGTGCACCAAGTTTCATGGCTACCAATGTGATAAGCACGCCAATCGTTACATAGATATCACTTTTGGTATGCATGGCATCTGAAATTAGAATAGTACTATTACACTCTTCACCTTTTTTACGCTCATAAGTTGTGATAAATAAATTGATGGCTAGTTTAATAACCATTACTACCAAGCTTGATATACTAATCTGTGGCGTTAATGGATGAATCAAACGACTCATTCCTCCTGCTATAATCTTAATTCCTAAAAAAACTAGCATAGCTACTATAAATAATCCTGTAATCGTTTCAAATTTCTTATGACCATAGTTATGGTCTTGATCAATAGGCTTAGATGCCATACTAATTCCAATGAGCCCTACAATATTTGAAGATCCATCTGTTATTGAATGAAAGCCATCAGCTGTCATACTGGCACTTTTTATGATTATTCCAAAAATGACTTTAGCTACTGCTACCCCAAAGTTTGCAAATAAAATAAGCCACAACACCCGTCTTACCGTCTTAAACTTACTATTTTCCATGGCTCTTACTTTCCCCTTTAAAATGATGAAATATCACTAACTAAAAATATCTCATAATACGCAAAAAAACCTGTGAAACTATAGTGTTTATTATAGTCCCACAGGCTTAATTCCTGTTGCCAATCTATCGGCCCGGTTATTACACATAAGTATAACAACCTGATCTATTCTCATTAATCATAGTGTAAATGAGAATAAGCCTATATGTCAATCTATTTTTTATTAATGTTACCTACCTATATTCTACCTGCTTTAATTATTCTATGCATTTCATCCAGTGCAAATTGCAACTCATCCTCCTATCTATTGCTTAGAAGAAAATAAAATGATACTCTGAGTCCAACGAAGAAACAGTGTCAGAGCAAAATAGACCTACTATCATAGGTTAACAATTAGAAGGGGGAATTTAACATGATAGGTTGGATAGTATTAGCCATAATTATTGCCGTTGAGTTAGGCATGATGGGGTATGCCATTTCACAGAAGAAAAATATAAAAAAAGAGCGTGCAGTAATAAGAATTGTAATATTTGGAGTAGCAGTGCTAGCTACTATACTAAAAATTATCGAATGGAACTTCAGTGTTATTGGAATGTATCTCTTATTATTCCTGCTGGCTATTTACTCAGTAGTGGTATTCATTAAGGATGCGATACAAGTATTGAAGGTAAAAGATTATACCAAAGGAAGAACCGTACGTCATACGGTTCTAATGATTGTGCTAATTGGATTTTCGGTTGTTCCAATACTTATATTCCCACAATATAAACAACTTAATACAACGGGACAGTATGAAAGTAAAACAGCTAGCTATACATGGACGGATAAAAGTAGACAGGAAATACTTTCAGAAAATCAGGCAGCAAGAAATGTTACTGTGGAATTTTATTACCCATCTCAATACAAAGATGGTACAGAACTTGCAGCAAAAGAAACATTTCCACTGATTGTATTTTCTCATGGTGCATTTGGGTTTATTAAAAGTAATTATTCTTTATATAAAGACCTTGCATCCAATGGCTATATTGTATGTAGTATCAGTCATACGTACCACGCATTTTTCACAGAAGAAACTAATGGCAGTATGAAACTGGTAAATACGAAATTTATGCAGGAAGCACTTGATGCAACAAATGGCTTATATAGCAACGAGGAAGAAAAGGAACTGGAAAACAAATGGATGGCGGTTAGAACTGGAGATATAAACTTCATACTGAATACCATTGAGCAAATGTTGAAAGAGAATTCAACTGATCCAGCATTTGAACATATGAATATTGATAAAATTGGACTTATAGGACATTCTCTTGGTGGCGCATCATCTGTACAGATTGCAAGGGAAAGAGATAATATTGCTGCCGTCGTTGTATTGGATGGGACTCATATTGGAGAAAGAATAGATATTGCAAATGGAGAGTGGGTGTATAATGAAGAACCACTCAATGTACCAGTTCTTGATATGAGAGCAGAAAATCACAGCAGTGCAATCCAACATTCCGACAATGAGTATGTCAACAATCATACACTTCAAGTTGCAATAGCAGGGCAGGCAGTCACTATCCTTGGAACTAGTCATATGAATTTTACTGATTTACCAATGTTCTCACCAATGTTAGCTAAGATGTTAGGAACCGGAACGTGTGACGCCCAAAAATGCACCGAACAAATTGACAGCATTGCTCTCCAATGGTTTAATTACTATATCAAGGGGGATACGGTACTGGACGTTCAGGATATTTATGAGATAAAGTAATAGATTAATACTGCCAGACTACCGGAGTTAACCTGAGTGAATTATGATAAACTGGGAGGCTGGCAGTAAATGAAAACTGAAGTACTTATGGTAAAAGACAAAGAGAATGAAAAAGTAACCATAGAATGTGTTGCAGTTACCAGTGAGATACAGGAAATCCTTCTGTATGTACAGTCAAAGGGTCGTGAAATCACAGGAATGCTGGATGGATCTTATACCCAGCTGATGCTCTCTGAGATTTTTTATTTTGAAGCTCTGGATGAACATGTATTTGCATATACCAAAGATAAGGTATATGCAATTAAAAACAGGCTATACGAGATCGAAGAGCGCTATCAGGAAATTTACTTTCTTCGAATCTCTAAGTCTGTCGTAGTGAATATCCGAAAAATACAAACCATAACCCCGGCCTTGAATGCCAGATATATGGCAAATCTGAAGAATGGTGAGCAGCTGATTATATCCAGACAATATGTGAAACATCTGAAAGAGAAGCTCTTAGGAGGACAAAAAAATGAAGTTTAAAGAATATCTGTTCCAAACAGTAATCCCTACCTATTTTATGTTAGTTACCTTTCTTGTTCTTTTTATTTATCTAGCTGGAAGTATACTAGAGCCAGAAGCACGGTTTGGATACGATGTATTATTGTCTCCACTGATTTATGCTGGCATTGGGATACTGCCTCAAATATTTTCCTACTCTCGTAAAGAATATAGTATGAAGCAGACTATTATTAGAAAACTAATTCATATATGTGTATTGATTTCACTTATTATTGGCTTTTCATTTGCAATGGGCGTCATTAAAAACTGGATTGAAGCAGTTGTGATTCTTTGTGGTGTTCTCGTGATTTATAGCATTCTTGAAATAATTCTTTGGCGCATAGAATTACGTACTGCACAATTATTGACACAGGCATTAAGCAAACTTGATGATGAACAATAAATTTATTACCTTTTAACTAAAGCATTTATCTACATTTCTTTCTGATATTTATTCATATAGTACAGCGCTATAATATGATACAAGACAAATCCTCCTATTGTTATAAGTATTGTCCATAATGGTGCATCTATAATAATTAGTAAATATGCTATTCCCACGATAAACCACTGTATAATTTCTCCTGCCTTTGCTTTTGCTCTATAGCGAATTATTGTATTTCTTTCATCTTTAAACTCAATTTCATTATCCTTCATTATATCTGGATTCTTTTCTTCAAACCTTTTCATCCACAGATTAGCTATACTCATCCCAAACAATCCAGCCCCTAGTCCAATCAAAACACCTGAAATAGCTTTTAACTCCTCTCCTCTGAACAAGAAACTTAAGCACAATAGTGCAATTCCAATCATTAGCGTCATAACATAAAAAGACTTTTTCTTTAACATTTCTATTCCTCCCCTTCATAAATAAATATTTCTTCAATTGCCATATTAAAATACCTTGCAATCTTAAATGCTAACGTAATAGATGGATTATATCTTCCATTTTCTAACGAACCAATAGTTTGCCTGGAAACTTGTAGAGCTTTAGCTAAATCCTCTTGTTTTATCCCATGTTGTTTACGAATTTCTTCTAACTTATTTTTCAATTTCATATCCCCTTTCACAAATACGGAAAGTTAACTTTACATTAATAGTATATGCTACTCCCATCAATGTCAAGCAAACTTTCCATTAATATTTTTAAAAATATATAAAAATAAAGAGCAATCCATCCAACCTGAATACTGTTGAATAGTATTTGCTCTTTCTCTTAAAATGTTTTTAATCTATTCTGGCGTCGCTAGTACTTTTGCTGACTCATTTATGCTATTTGCATATTTTGCAATATATCCAAAGGATTGATTCACTTGTTCAATAATCTCTGAAATATTATTAATGCTACTTGTATTACTTTGACTTTGCTCTAGTGTTTGAGAAATATCTTCATTAATCTCTGCCATCTGGATGCCTAAGCTATTGATAAATTCATTTAAAGCTTGTATCTTATCTATTGTATTCTTCTGAGAATCTAACATTTTTATAAAATCATCTTGTGTGTTATTTAATAGCTTCAAATTATCATCAGCAATACTTCCTGTAATCTCAATAGATTCCAATGATTCCTTGAAATTTGTTTCAATATTACCTAAGAGCTGACCAATCATACCTGCTGAATCTACGGTCTGCTCAGCTAACTTCTTAATTTCTGTGGCAACAACCATAAATCCACTTCCTGCTTCTCCTGCTCTAGCTGCTTCTATAGAGGCATTTAGTGCCAATAAATTCGTTTGATCTGCAATACTATTAATGACATTTAATGCTTCTAAAATTTTCCCAATACTGCTTTGTAATGTGTTAAATACTATCATGGAATTTTTGCTAGCATCCTGAATACGTGTAAGTTGTTCTAATAATCCATGAATATTCTTCCTGTTGACTTCGGTAATCTTACTCATTTGTTCTGCCTCTTGACTAATGCCAATATAATTTACCTTGTTTTGCTCAATATTACTATTAATTTTCTGTAAGGTTCTATTACTCTTAGCAGCTGTCTGAACCATATCTTGAGATTTATTTAAGATATCCATACTATTATCACTTATTCTTTGCATTGACTCTCTATTAGTATCTATGTACTCACATAATTCATTAATTGTGCTATTAATACTTTGTGACCCCTCTATATTACGCTCAAGCATTTCATTAATCGTTTCTGTTTTTTCAAAACACTGATCTAAAACAGAGTTTGCTTTACACGAAATACAGTGCATAAAAAATGCAATGAGTATGATTTGAAGAATACCTGTTATAGCACAAGCTATCGCTAATGCCGTATCTGTTACATCAAGAATCTTATGGTTAAATAATGATATTAAAAAAGTTGCTACAGGTATTAAACAGAGGGTCACACCTGTTACTAGTTTTAATCTTTTAGTATCAAAATACATCCCTGCTACACACAAGCCTAAAACCCATGCCATAGAGGCTGCCAACCATGAATTTAAAAATACAGAAAACGAAAGAGCTTCAAATCCTACCAAGCTTAGCTCAACAAAATACTTTCTATCAGAAGACCTTTTATAATACACAATAGGTACAAGAACAACAAAATTAGCAATTATGTTGATAAAGAAAAGTTGTCCTGCTCTACCTGATACAACAATGACGACATTGATTAATAACAATATTACTGCACATATTTTTAGGCATTTTAAAATCAACTTATCTGACTCTTCATTACTCTTTTTAATAATTTCTTCCTTACTCAATAGAATTTCCTCCTATACCTGATAATCTTTCCTCAGTAAAATATGGCTTTTTCAGTTTATAAAATTGTAACCTACTGTTACAATAAAATTTATCAATTTATCTACTATACATAATGTACTGTATTTTTCCCTGCAATATAAGAATTTCTCGTTAAATCCTTGTTCCTATTATTTCTATATAATTGATATTTTCCAATATAATCCTTGTATTGACATTATCCACCATAATCCTTATGATGATTGAGGTACAAAACATATAGTATGAATAATTATGTGTCAAATAAAAATAAAATAATGTCTATTAAACAAGGAGATTGGTATGTCAAAAATATCTAGCTTTACAGAGGATAAGATTTTCTTACCCTTATTAAAATTTACATTTCCTATCCTGCTTGCTTTGTTTTTACAAACGATGTATGGTGCTGTGGACTTACTGATTGTAGGGCAATTTGGTAATGCTTCTGATGTATCTGCCGTATCAACAGGTAGTCAAATCATGACAGCAGTAACTTCTCTTATCACAGGTCTTACAATGGGAATCACCATCTTGTTAGGGCAAAAATTAGGTGAAGGAAAGAGAAAAGAAGCAGGTAATGTTGTAGGTAGTGGGATTTCGATTTTTGCTATTATGGCAGTGATCCTCACTATTGTCGTAATTACTTTCGCACCTTCTATTGCTCAGTTTATGAACGCCCCTAAGGAAGCTCTAGCTAGCACAGTGTCTTATATCAGAATCTGTGCAAGTGGACTACTTTTCATTATTTCTTATAATGTACTTGGTGGGATTTTTAGAGGTTTAGGCGATGCTAAAACACCTCTTATTACAGTTGGAATTGCATGTGTTGTAAATATCATTGGAGACTTAATCTTCGTTGGTGTTTTCCATATGGCTGCAGCTGGTGCTGCTCTAGCAACTATTATTGCGCAAGCTACTAGTGTATTCTTATCTTTATTATTAATTAGAAAACAAGGCATTCCATTTGAATTCTCTAGAAAAAATATCAAATTCCATAAGCCATTTACAGGACAAATTATTAAGTATGGTGCACCAATTGCCCTTCAAGAAGTCCTTGTAAACTTATCTTTCTTAGTGATTATGATGATTGGAAACTCTATGGGCGTTATTGCTTCAGCTGGTATGGGTGTGGCACAAAAACTTGTAGGCTTCATTATGCTTATCCCAATTGCATTCTCTCAGTCTTGTGCTGTATTTGTTGCCCAAAACTATGGTGCTAAAAAATATGACCGAGCTAGAAAAGTACTCTTTTACTGTATATCAGCCTCTTTATGCTGTGGGGTTACTATGTTCTATATGACCTTCTTCCATGGAGACTTACTATGTGGTATGTTCTCTAAAGATGAAGCTGTAATCTTAGCTGCATGGGATTATCTAAAAGCATACGGTGTAGACTGTTTATTTACTGCCATTATGTTTAGCATGGTAGGATACTTCAATGGTTGTGGTAATACTACTTTCGTTATGGCTCAAGGTATTATTGGTGCTTTCTGTGTCAGAATACCTGTTTCATATGTCATGAGTCAATTAGAGCCTGTCTCTTTATTTAAAGTCGGTTTAGCAACTCCAGCTTCTACTTTTGTGCAGATTATCCTTTGCGTAGGATTCTTTATCTTTTTATCAAGAAAATCTGCAAAAAGAAATGCTTCTTTAGAAGTTGTCTCAGATATTTAGTCTATATCATTAGAAAAGAAGCGATAAAGCTAGTCAAAATCTCTAGTTTTATCGCTCCTTTTATTGATATGATTCTCCTCGCCTCATTAAGTGAAGATTATATCACTTTTACTATCTTTTTAAAGCTTGCTACTGAAATCATATAACTCACTATAAATATACCCATACATATTACAGAACTTATCATAAATGTTCCTAGTAAATTCTCAGACAGAAAATCTCCTAGTACTTGAATCGCAAAAAAGCTATCTATTAAGCCTATCACTAATGGTAAGGCATAAAATAAAGCAACCTCTTTACGAATGGCTCTTTCTAATTCTTTCCTAGAACCACCTATATGCATTAAAATCTTATACTTCTCTTTATCTTCCATAGCATCACTATATATTTTAGTATAGATAATACTTGCTTCTGCCAGTACAAAAACTAAAAATAGGAAGGTACCAATGGCATAGACTACCCTCAAATATGCAACACTTTCTGTGTTATAAATCCCTATCTGCTTTTTCATATCGTCATTTAAATAAGGATTAACCTGCTGGACAACGTCTTCAATTACTTCTTTATTTAATAATTGCTGTTCATTGTCCACTTTAATACCATAAAAATGAAGAGTTTCTCCTTGTGTTTTTAATCTATTATAAACATCATCATTCACAATAAGTGTTTCGTCATTTAAAAGTGAGCCTAGTGTCTTAAATCGAATACTCCCCTCACTTACTTCATAAGGTTCATCATAGATTAGTACCTCGGTTGTTGGAATAAGACTTGCTAAGGTTCCTGGTCTTTGAATATAAATAACTTTATTGCCTTCCACCATTTTTTCATTTACCTTGGCTATTTCATCTTGATTCCCATTAGTTCTTAAAATCTCTAAGAACTGCTCATAAGAAAGCACATTATAGTCACTTTGCTGCCATTTTTCTCCTTCATCTAAAGTAGACTTTACCCTAAGTACAGTGGTATCTAGTTCATATTGTTTCGTACCTACTTCAAGAAAAGGCTCTGCTATCTCTTTAGTAGGAATCGACCCCTCAGAAGCAAAAGATGCTGTATAAAGAGTGTCATTTTCATAAGACATTGTATAAAGCTTCTTCAAAGAAACGGCTGTGCCTAATGCAGAAATGGTACACGCCGTTAATAAACTCATAGTGGCATAAGTGGTATAATTTTTCTTTATACGATAAGCGAGGCTATTAATGGCAATGATATTCTCGCCCTTATATAAAATTGATTTTTTATGAATAAGCATCCTAAATACCACTGGAAAGAAGGCATAAAAGAGTCCATATGTTCCTATACATACAAGAAATAATGTCTTAAATACATTTAAGGTGGAAAGTTTCACTAAATAATAACCATATAACATGGCACCTAATGATAGTACTGCTATGATATAGGTTAAAATGTTTATTCTCGGCATACGTTCTACTTTTCGGCTATCATTTAATAAGTCAATGACTTTACTTCGCATAATGCTTATAAAGCCCTTAATGCTCATCATTGTAAAAATCACCATAAAACCAATAGCCGTACGAATGAGCGCCCCACTTGTAATATCAAGTTTAACCTTGACATTAAACCCAGCTAGTCCAAAAATAATCATTTGAAAGAACTTAGAAAACAACGCGCCTAGACTAATTCCTACAACACATGCGAATATACCAATAAGCATCATTTCTATAAAATAAATACTACCTATTGTCTTTAAATCAACACCCATAAAAATATAAAGCCCAATTTCCTTCTTTCTATTTTTGAGGAAAATATTTGAGGTATACCAAATAAAAAAGAAGATAAATATGACCAAAATGACAATAATCATTTGAAGAATCATCTTCGTATAGTTAGCATTGTACTCACCTAAAGTTTTTACGGCATCCCCACACATCAGAATAAAGAAATTACTTAGTATGATGGCTGAAAACACCATGGATATAAAAAACATCGTATAGGTTTTCATATTATTTTTGAAGTTATTATATGCCATAGAAAACACCTGCATTATCTCGCACCCCCTAAGGTTGCTAATAAATCAATAATGCGCCCATAGAATTCCTTTCGCTCATTACCCCTATTTAATTGACACTTGATTTCACCGTCACTTAATACATATACCTTTTGTGCATAACTTGCACTAAGTGCATCGTGGGTAACCATAATGATGGTGGCTTTCTTTTCTTCATTCACTCTCTTCAAACATGATAGCAAATCAGAAGAAGACTTTGAGTCTAACGCGCCTGTTGGCTCATCTGCAAATATAACACTTGGATTTGTGATAAGTGCTCTAGCTGCTGCTCCTCTTTGCTTTTGTCCTCCAGATAACTCGTAAGGATACTTCTTCAAATGCTCCTTTAATCCAAAAGTCTCAGCTATAGCGATTACCTTTTCTTCAATTTCCTTGCTCTTTTTACGCCCTAATGCAAGCGGTAATGCAATATTATCCATCAAATTCATATTATCTAACAGACTATAATCTTGAAATATAAATCCAATATGGTCTTTTCTAAGCTGTGATAGCTCTTTATTTTTAAGCTTTGTGATATCCTTACCATCTAATAAGATTTCCCCTTTTGTGGGTTTATCAATGGTAGACAAAAGATTTAAGAGCGTTGTTTTTCCTGAACCAGAAGGCCCCATAACCGCTATAAACTCCCCTTCCTCTACTGTAAGAGAAATATCTTTTAGTACCTGCACTTTAAATCCTTTTATGCCATAGTCTTTATATAAATGGCTTAATTTTAAAATCTCCTTCACTTTAACGCCTCCAAAATCAAATTTGTATAATTCAATTTTAATAGCATCCTTATCTATATTCCTTCACTTAACATGACATTTTCATCTATAACGTTACATTTTTGTAACCTTAATATAGTCTGATATCTTACAAACCTTTATTCGTAGCAAAGTATACTCTCCTTCTACAGAATCTACTTCAATACCATGACCTAACTTGTCTAAGATTTTCTTAGAGAAATAAAGTCCCATCCCTGTAGATTTGTACGTTGTATTTCTTCCATTCTTACCTGTGAAGCCTTTATTAAAAATCCGTTCCTGATCTTCCTTTGCAATACCAATCCCATAATCTTTGATATTCAAAATAATGTATTTGGCATCTTCTTCACCGTAAAAACTGATCTTCCCATTTGTCCCAGCATATTTAATAGCATTACTAATTATTTGTCCTATTACATAAACTAGCCACTTTTTATCCGTATAAGCTTCAAGATTTAAGTCATTCATTTCTACTTCTATATTGTGTTTGATTAGGAAAAAGGCACTTTGTCTTATGGCTGTTTTGACGATTTCATCCAGTCTTTCCTCCCTAATAAATAAATCCTCCATGGCCGCAGTCGCTCTACTACCATAGAGTACACTATTTACTAAAAAGTTGATTTTCTCTATCTCATGTTTAACATCATAGCCTATTTCATCATCCTCTATTCTTTCTACCATCATACTTAATGCACTAATAGGTAACTTAATTTCATGCACCCATTTAGAAAGATATTCTTCCATCTCTTTGATTCTTTCTTCATTACTAGCCTGTTCCTTAGCAAATCTCAGTTCTTTTGTATCTACTATATAACGCATAATTTCCCCAGATACATCATCAGATTGAATCTCATCTCTTGTGATTTCTTCCCCTTCTTCTAATACATGATATAACTGTTCATACTTAGATTTCCATTTTATATAACTCATATAAAAACTACCTAAATAAAAAGTTATGAGCAATATATCTAAATAAAGTATATCCTCTTGTGATATGGTTTCTGTATTTAACAGAAATAAGTAGGTATTCACACATAGTAAAATGATAAGCTGTATAGCAATATTTATTTTTTGCTCAGAAATAAACTTACTTATTTTCATTGCATCATATACCCCAAACCTTTTTTAGTTTTAATTACTTCTTCTAATCCTATTTCTTTCATCTTACTACGTAACCTTGTCATATTAACCGTAAGGGTATTATCACTAATAAATTCATCATCATTCCATAGACTCATCATGATTTTATCTCTAGAAACTACTTTTCCTTTATTCCGAATAAGCAGTGATAATATTTTAATTTCATTCTTGGTAAGGTCTAAAATATTATCCTTATACCTAAGTTCACATTTGTCTATATCTAATACTGCGTCGCTATAATACAATAGCGCACCTGAGTCTGTATATTGGTAAGCTCTCCTTAATAATGCATTTATTTTAGTCAATAATACCTGACTATCAAATGGCTTTGTAATATAATCATCTCCTCCATTATTAATACCCATAATTATATCCATATTGGAATCCCTGGAAGATAGAAATAAAATAGGAATCTTAGATACTTCCCTTATCCGCCCACACCAATAAAAGCCATCATAATAAGGTAAATTTACGTCCATAAGTACAAGCTTGGGCTGCTTCCTTACGACCTCCTCCAAAACATTGCTAAAATCCTCTATAAGTTGTACTTCCATCCCCCATTTCTCTAAACTTAACTTTATCTCCTTCGCTACTCCCAAATTATCTTCTACTAATAAAATATCTTTCATATATAATCATTCCTCCTTTCTAATATTCCTTTATCTGAATTCGTTTTTTATATCAGCATTTGTATATAGTTCTTTTATAGCTTGATTATAGTATACGCCTTAAAGGCCTCATAAAAATAGAGATATAAAAAGTGACCTATAAATAGGTCACCTTAACTAATACTTTACAACAATCCAAATTTAATAAAAGCCTTATTTATGCTATAGTATGTCTTTTAAAGTATAATGACTAAATTCTTCAATAAACCGTTCTAAGGCCTGTCCTATAATCCATTTAAGCTTGCATTCTCCTGTTATGAATGCACAAGTATCTTGATCATGTAGACAAGTTACAATATTCATAGTATCTTCTGTTAACTTCAGGACATCTCCTAGATTAATCTGTTCTGGTTGTAATCCTAGTCTAAGCCCTCCTGCTCTTCCCTTCATAGAGATTAAGTAATCTGTTTTTGCTAATTTATGAATGACTTTCTTAAGATGATGCTCTGATACTTGGAGCACATTTGCCAGTTGCTCAACTGTACAAAGTTCATCTTGATGCATTGCCATATATATAAGTACACGAAATGTATAATCTGTAAACTTAGATAATTGCACGATTAACACCCTTTTCTTTGTTATTCTTCCCTCTATTCTAACAATTATTTCATATGTTATAAAGTTATTTAGAAATAAATGTGTATTTTAGTTGCACATTTATTTCCAATATGTTACATTAAATATGTAAACAAAATACACATTTAACAAGAGGAACGTAAGTATGCATTCTTTAAAAAAATACCTCTACATTTTTTTAGGTAGCTTATCACTGGGAGCTGGTATTCTTGGCATCTTCTTACCTATTATCCCTACCACCCCATTCCTTTTACTAAGTTGTTATCTCTACAGTTCTAGTTCCGAGAGATTTCATACCTGGCTGATTCATACTAAACTATATGAATGCCACGCCAAAGATTTTGTAGAGAATAGGCAACTCCCTCTAGGAAAAAAGATTGGACTATTAGCATTTGCATCAACTATGCTACTCTTTCCTTTATTTATCCTAGATAGTGTACTCAAATTATTAATTATAGGTATCTATATTTACCTTTACTACTATTTTATATTTAAAATTAAAACTATTAATCACATAAAATCGGAGGATTCATGATGTTAGATCAAAAAATTATTGAAATTGTAAAAAGCACCGTTCCAGCCTTAAAAGCACACGGATTAGAAATCACAACTCATTTCTATAAAACTATGTTTGAAAATAATCCAGAAATTAAACCATTATTCAATATGGATAAGCAAGCATCAGGTGAACAGCCAAAAGCACTTGCTATGGCAATCTTAGCTGCTGCTCAAAATATTGATAACTTAGAAGCTCTTCTCCCAGTTGTAAAAAAAATTGGTGCACGTCACGTAGAAGTAGGCGTTTTAGCTCAACACTATCCAACTATAGGTCAAAACTTACTTATAGCTATTAAAGATGTATTAGGTGATGCTGCTACTGATGAAGTACTTGATGCTTGGGGAAAAGCTTATGGTGTAATCGCAGATGTATTTATCCAAGTAGAAAAAGAACTTTACGATCAACAAGCTTAATCAATTTTTCCTCCCAAATTGAGTAGGGATGACTCTATTATTAAAGTCATCCCTACTCTTTTTATATAATGACGGAGAACTGTTTTTATTTTAATATGCATTTTTTTTGAGTGTCATAAATCTAGTTTTTTAAACCATCTAGCAACTTAATAATCTCATGCGATGTCTCTTCCATTTCTAGTAATGCCTCTTCTGCACTCATTCTGTCACCTTTGTTATGATATTCAATTGCCTGTGTTGCTAACTTATGTAGCTTTATGTGAAATTGTTCTATTTTTTTGAACCCAATGTTCTGTCTTAGCTCATTTGTCTCGTCGTAGTACCACTTACCTAATCTGCACCCTTTATAGTCTGCTGCTTGATTAATATTTATTTCTTCAAGTCCTAGCAACATATTATATACTTTCCACTTCCATACCAAATGGTCTACCTTAAATACGTCTAATTTGTCTTCTTTTCCTAATACTTTAACCTCATTATATAAATCCCCTCGTGTTTTCTGCATTTTATTACTTAGATTGTAAATGTCTTCTGCAGTATGTCTTGAACCTTTTTCAATTTGTTCTATACCTAAAACAATCTCCTCTAAACTTTTCATTAAAGTTTCCATAGAACTTGCTTGTTCTTTAGTCTTATCAGTTACTCCACATATTGAACTATTAACATTTTCAACGGTCTCAACCATTAAATCCATAGCTTTCTCTGTCTCTTCTATAAGTTGAATCCCCTCATCTAGTTGCTTTGATGTAACTGTAATACTTTCCAATGAAGTACATACACTTTGTTGTAGTTCCTGTATACTTCCTTCTACTTCTGCTAAAGCAGTTTGAGTATTGTCTGATAGTTTTTTCACTTCATTAGCTACTACATTAAATCCTTTACCATTCTCTCCCGCTCTAGCTGCTTCTATTGTAGCATTAAGGGCTAATAGCTTCGTTTGGTCTGAGATTTCTCTAACCATATTCAAAATAGTTGTGATATGTTTTGTATGCCCTTGTACTTTTAGAATCTGATCTCTAAGCCCATAAATATTCTCACAAGACTCTCGTACAAACTCTATTACTTCTCGTGTTTTATTACGTTCTTGATTAGAAATATTTTTACTTTCTATAATCATTTCCTCTACATTTACAATAAGTTCCTCAATATCTAATATCGATTTTGTTAACTCTTCACTATACGCATAAATGCTATTGGCTTCCTCATTTTGTCTACACGCATTGGTGATTACTTCTCTTAATCTATCCATTTTGGTAATCATTTCTAAACTTGAATTTATATCTATTAAAGTATCTTTTTTCTTTTTATCTTCTTTCTCCAATAATTCTCTAAAAAACACATTTAATTCTTCAGCCTGAAAATCTACTTCTTCTAAAGAACACTCTCCATTAAAGACTTTTCTCATAATAGATATTAATTCATTAACTTCTACATATTTTTTTTCATCTACATATTTCTTTCTTTTAAACATAGTTACTTCTCCTAATTACTCACAATCCTATTTGTATAATCATACATTTTTATGCCTGTCATTCAATATGACAATAATATCTTTGATTTTTATCAATAAATATCCTTACCCGTTTATTTCTATTTTTATAAAACTGCTTAAACTCTTATAAGAAAATCTTTCAGCATATAGGTACGATGTTATACCAAGGCCAATACATATTATTGCTATTAAACTACTTAGAAAAATTAATAATTTCACTTTAATACTTTTCATAAGTTGCTCCATAAATAAAAATTACTATACTATTTTATTTCGGCAACTTATCTTATATATTTACTTTTTTTGTCATTTTTCATCTTTTTTTCCAAAAATCTATTCATTAATTATACTGCTTAATGAAAGGCCATTTTCCAGTGCATTACTCATTGCCTCTATACTCTACTTGTTGTTTACATCAAAAAAACCGTATCTATTTGTGATACGGTTCACTAGTAAGTGATAATCTCCATATGTAAGAAATTAACATCTACTTCTATTATCATTTAATTTATTATGTTATACCATTCCAGTATTTCAACTTATTAACCAGTTATAGTACTAGCTATTCTCCCTAATACTATTTTTTCTCATTTAAGTATTTGATTGCTCTTTGTAAGCTATCTTCACCTGGTTCTGTCATTATATCTGGCACTAACATAGTTTGATCTGCTTTAGTATCAGGTCTTAATAAAATACTAGTAGAAATACTGACTACTATCTTACTTTGCTTCATCGTGTAGTAAACCGTATCTGCACTAAAACTTGGTGCATTACTACTGATTCTTCCTATAATAGTCCCTAATTTCCCATCCTTTACATAAGTAGCTAACATCGTTGCCGCACTGAAAGTTTTTTCATTAGTTAATACAGCTAATTGAATATCTTTATTTGGAACTGCTGTTAAAATTGAATCTTCCTTTTCTAATCCTTCACTTTTTTCTGTCCCTCTTTGTTCTACTGTTAATGGAGAATTTCTGAAAGTATAACCAAACTCAGGATATTTCATTCCCATTTCCTCTAGCATCGTTCTACAGAAAGTCGCATCTCCTCCTGTATTATCTCTAACATCTATAATATATTTAGTCACGCCTTCCTCCATTGATTTCTTAATGTTCTCCACCTGTATCTCAAATTCTTCTTTATTTAACATACAAGTATTTAAATCAATATACAATATATCCCCCATCAGCTGGGTATCTATGCCTTTTTCATATTGTTGAGTTTCACCTTCATTATGATATTTTATAAATTGAACCTTTTTCTCACTGACTTTTCCTTGGTTCTCTATTTGTATTGTTACATCTTGTTCAACTTTACAGCCTGCCGCTTTTAACAGTAATTGTCCCTTTATTACATCTGCATGCATATAATCTCTTGCTATTTGATTTTCAGCAGGATAATGCTTATCCATCCATTTAAATAAATCTTCAACGGTCACATTTCCAATTTTAATAACTTTACTATCCGTCTGTCTTCCTTGATCATCTACTAGATAAAGTGTATCTTTTGAAGCTACAAAATCAATATCTAAAGTATACATTTCTCCATCTAATATCGTTGTATGTGCATCTTCTAAACTTGTTAAATATGCTCGTGTTAGGTTTTTGAAATCCTCTATTGTAACTTTTTTTGAACTTTGCTCTAAGTAGTCTTTTTTTGCTTGTTCATATCCTTTTGGAATATCACCATCTATAAAATCTGGATAAGTTCTTTCTACCGTATCAACAAGTTCCTTTGCATCTTGTTGGTACAATACTACTTCACTATTATTTGCTGCACAAAGAGTTTGTCCATTGCTTATCATCCCCACTGCTAATAGTAATGCAACAATGCCATTTTTGCCTGTTTTCATCAAAGTTTGCCTCCTATAATTAATTTTCACCATATTTTATCACAATTTTCAGATAATACAAACCATTTATTTTATATTAATATTTATTCAAACCCTAAAAGCTTGATATGATGCTTACGCTACAAACAACATTTTCTACCTCTCCTCTTGTCATTTCTACACACTAAAATATCCCTATCCGATTATTTCTCGAATAGGGATTACCTCATATGTCCTATTATACACCCTTTCACTTCACTGACTATTAATAATCTAACGCAAAACTGCACTTATTTATGGCATGGTCCTCCTCAACTAGATAACTGGCGGTTTTTATATGATAACTGTATTCCCTTTTATAACTTTCTTTCTCTAGTACTTCTTTTATTTTACTATTTTAAATAATAAATCAACTATTAGTTACTATGTTGCTTTTATCCTCTTTATACTGCTTATAGGAATCCAACCCCAAAATACAGATTCCATAAATGGCAGTAGCCCCAATAAGATTCATAATAAAATCATGCCCTGCTGAGAATGTTACAGGCGTATTCTGCAGTACAAATACACTCATGATATAGGATGCTGGTACGAAAAAAAGATATTTGCATATTCTATACATCATTTTATTTTTTCTGATGCAGAGCCATATGATTCCTACTACTATTGTAAGTATACAAGCTAAATTAAAATAGTACACTAATACTAATCGTGGCAATATTACTATTCCACCACTTTCGTTTGGATTTTCACCATATACAACTTTCATATTATCTCCCTGTGTATCTTCAGAGCAATAACAATAATAAACAGTATTAACTGGCGTTTCTGAAGAGGCTACTAAAATAGATGGCGTTGACTCTCCAAGTATCTTATCCCAAATTGATGTCCACGCTTTAATCTCTACTATCCTTTTACCATTCTCGGAGGAGGTTTGATTAATTGTATATGCCGTTATGTCACCAGTAAAATTAGCATATATCTCATTCTTTTCATTTCTTTCAATCTTAATGCCACTTTCCTCATATGAAATATAAATTGGTTTTGTAAGATATGAAAAAATCGTAAACATAATTAAAAAAGATATCATTGCACCTAACATTACAGCCCTTCTTTTTCTAGCCTTAATATTCTTTTTCATCATCTTTAATGGCATAAGTTCTTCTGATTTGAATACGGGGACTGGTTCATTACCTTTTAATCTCTCTAACTCTTGCTTGCATTTCGCACATTTACTAATATGTTCCTCAACTAATTGCTCAGATTCTTTACTTGAAATCTCCTGAGCATACAGTGGCAAAAGATCTTGAATAATGTTACATGAAATTTTCATTTTTACTCCTCCATTCTTTTTTCAATTTATTTCTTGCACGATGATAAGTAACACATGCCCAGTTTTCTGTTCTGTCAAAAATACAAGCGATTTTCTTGAAACTTAATCCTTTAAAAATACGAAGTATAAATACTTTTTTATAAGGTTCCTCCAAGTGATATACCATCTTAGATATCTCTTTTATTGTAAGTGAATCTACAAGTTGTTCTTCCATATTCATTGTTAAGTCTTCTTGCTCCATATCCCTATTCCATTCTACCAATCGCTTATTCTTTCTTAAATAATCATAATAAGAATGCTTAGCGATTTGGCAAAGCCAGCTATTCAAGTTACATTTTCCATCAAATTGATCAATTGCTTTAATAGCCTTAAAAAATGTCTCACTTGTTATCTCTTCTGCCAAATACTGATTTTGACATAATTTCAATAGATAATAATAAACACTAGAAAAGTTCTCTTGATACAGTATTTCAAAGTCACGCGTTGTCACTCACTCACCTCCTATCTCTTTAGACGAACAAAAAGATTAAATATTACAATTATTATATAATAAAGCTGTATATCAATAAAAAAAGGAGAGTTATACTCTCCTCTCTCGCTCTAAATAAATAGGCCATAATATAATTTGCTATATCCTATAATCACCAAGGTTTACGTCTATTTATCTAGGTTACTTATGGTATGGTTCTCCTTACCTATCTAATGGACGGTCTTTATACTAAATAAACACCTGGCATGTCTGTCATAGATTACTATCTATAAACTTTATAAAATCTTTTTTATCAACCTCTGTCATATGCTCCTTATACCAACAATATGATTCTTCTAACCCTTTTTGTAACGGCGTTAATTCACTTAATAACTGTTTTTGTGCGGAGATATCTAGGACATATTCATAATCATAAAAGCTAAAGTATTCTCTCTGCTCAATATCATCCATCACTTTTTCAAAAATTGGCTTTTTCTCAAGAAGGTTATAACACATTTCCACCCAATTTTTAATTGATATGGTTGTCTCATTTCCTACATTAAAAATATGCTGATGAGGCTTTTTTTCTAAAATTTTTTCTATCATCTTACACAAATCATGAATATAGAAAAAGTGCAATTTCATTTCTCCATCCTTTGGTAAGAAGAACTTTCTATCATTCATTGCACAATCAAATACAAATGCTTCTCTATATAAATTATTCATTGGCCCATACAAATAAGGCGGGCGTAAAATATATGCAGATGGCACTTTTTCTAGCAAAATTTTTTCTGCTTCAATCTTATTTGTCCCATATTGTCCCCAGTATTTATTTTTACCTACTCTACTATTTTCTGTAAAAGGTTGTTTTTCTGTTTCAGGATAAACTGCACTTGAGCTAATTAATATGTAATCTTTATATTTTCCTAATGCCTCTAAAAGACACTCAACGTCTTTACCTGTATATGCTGTTACATCTAGCACCACATCAAATTCATAATTTTTGAGGAGTTCTCCTAACTTATGTCTATCCCCTTGAATTAAAATGGTATTCTTAGGCTGAATATGATGCCCCCTATTAAGGACATATACTTGATCTCCTTTTCCTACAAAATATTCTGCTATATATCTACTAACAAAAACTGTCCCACCCATCACAAGAATTTTTCTCATTATGTCCTCCTAATTTCTTATCCTTATACTATTTATAAAATACCTATTTTTATTTTTAGAATATCACCATAACCTACACCCCTTATATCCTATAAATAATCACAAATAATAAAAATCCTAGAACATCAAATTTTGTGTTCTAGGATTAGTCATATATAATTCTTCTATTGTCCCTATTGTAATTTCTTTCACTGCCCATTTTTCTTCTATATCATTCATTCTAGCTAAAGTGCAACTACTTATTATCCCTATTATATCATATTCCCAAAAATAAGGAGACTTAATTCATCTCCTTGCTTTGATCACACTATTTATGATACGGTCTATCTCTTAATGTACTACCATTTGCTCTTCTATCTGTGTCTGTTATGACTTGAATCTCATCATATTGCAATAATATATCTGCAAGATGTATTGTTTGAGCAAAATCTTTCTTACTCTTAAGTTCATTTTTAATTTGTTTTATGACTTTTATTCCAATGTGCCAAAACCATTTACATCATAATCTAAAGCCACCTTCATAGAAGGAGAGTCATTCATGTGAATTTTCCCTATAATTAGGCTGGCACACATTCGTGTAACTAATCTTATAAGCTCGATAAGTGCAAAAAATAGCCTGTGGCAAGTGAGGAAAAAAGTAACTTTAACAAAGCTCACGGAGTTACACTTTAAATGGATGTGTGACAGATTAACTTTATTTCTTGTATGTTGAAAAAAATAGATATACACTGATTTTGCAAAAGATAATAAATGTGATGATTAGCACAAGGAGAGATGAGATATGAAAAATAACCCTAAAGTTATTGTGGTTTCAGGTGCATCTACAGGTATTGGCTATAGTATTGCTAAGGAACTAGCTTCAGACGGTAATAAGGTCTATGCAGGTGCCAGGAAAGAATCAGATATAAAGAGGTTGTCTGAAATGCGTAATATAGTAGGAATTGAATTAGATATTATAAAACCTGAACAAATTCAAAAAGCAGTTCAGCAGATCGAGCAAAAAGAAGGACATATTGATGTACTTATTAATAATGCAGGCGTTACTGGATGGGGTCCAGTAATGGATAGAGATATGGTTGCCATTGTTCAGCCTGGTGCCATCCAATCACAAGCTTTTATTAAAGATGAGAAAGATTTTAATGAGTATAAGGCTTGTGATAAGTCTGATTTTGCAAAATATGCAATTCCAATGCTTGAGACCGCTTTTCATCGGAAGCCTGTTACAAAGGAGAAATCTCCGCTTCTAGTAGTAAATGCTATTAAACATGCCATTTATAAGAAAAAAAATGCTATTTATTATCAACCAGGTCGTAGGTTAGTACCTGACTTATTATTTGCAAAGTTACCTTATAAGGCAATAGATATGTTAATTGGTAAAATTCAGAGGAAAGCAGACCTTTAAATGTATTACTAAATTCCTCTTTATATATTGTGAAAAGTAGTTAGATATCAACTGATTGAAAACCAGCTTTTAACTTTTCAATTAGCACTGAAGAAGGAACTGCCATGTCTTCTTCTATCCACTTAATAAGCATACTATGCATACCCCCTAGGGCATATGAGATAAGATAAGGCAAGTAGGGAGAGAAAGATACCATAATTTCCTTGGAACGTACATATTCGAATACTTCGAAAGAGCGATTATAAGAAATATTCATCAAAATAGTAAGGATATTCTGCTTCTTTAAAAGACGTAGAAATTCTCGTTTTTCTTCCCAAAAGTCAAAGTAAACTTGTACGGCATCCCAATAATGATGAATGTCTTCATCCTTTACTCTTTTAATAAAGGATTCAAACAGATTTTGAAAAAAATCATCTAGGATTTCTTCTTTATTATTATAAAGTCTATAGAAGGTTTTGCGAGAAAGTTTAGCTTCTTGAGCGATCTGAGTAATCGTAATTTCCTTAAAATTATATTGCTGCATAATAATGAATAGGGCATCTGCTAGTTTTTGGCGAGATTGTATTGCCATTTTCCCATTGGTTGTGTTCATAAGTAACCTCCAGTGATATAAGTTAGATAAATCTGCAACAAATAATGGGGATTTAATATGTTTGTTATATTTGTTCAAAGAATATATTAATTTTATTAAATACAAGTATAATTGATTAGGAGGATAAATCAAATGAAAATTTTAGTTTATGGAGCCGGAGTATTAGGAAGTTACTTAGCGCATGAGCTTAATCAAGGACAACATCATGATGTAACCATTCTAGCTCGTGGTAAGCGCTATGAGGCAATCAAACAGAATGGACTTGTGATTAATCATGTTAGGCAGAAGAGTGAAACAGTGGACAAATTGCATGTAGTAAATCAGTTAAAAGCAGAAGATGCTTATGATGTTATATTTGTAGTCATGCAAAAATCGCAGCTTAATAGTATCCTGCAAGTATTAGCAGAAAATACTACAAGCAAAGTCATTGTCTTTATTGGAAATAATACAGAAGCTGATATAACTTACAAGAAGTTTATGCAACACTCTCATTCAAAACCTACTGTATTATTTAGATTTTTAAGTTGTGGTGGACGACGAGAGGGAGAAAAAGTATACAGCTGGCATAGCAATAATTACGATATAACTCTTGGCACAGTAAACAAAATGAAAATAGATAAAAATAACTGGAAGAAAGTCATTTTAGGAACTCATTTAAAGTTAGATTTAAAACCAGACATGAATGCCTGGCTTAAGTATCATAGTGCACTTATTACCCCTCTTTGTATGGCAATACAATATGAAGATGGCGAAACTAAAAAATTACATCATTCAAAAGTACTTAAACTGTCTATAGAGGCACTAAAAGAATGCCTATGTATGTTTGAGCATATGGGATTCTTAAAAGACTCACCTCATGATATGAAATTACTAAAGTGGCCAACAACGCTTTTGTATTATGCAATGGCACTATTGTTACCCACTAAAACAGGCCGTCTTATAGCTATCTCTCATGCACTTGCTGCAAAGAGTGAGGTAGAAATGCTTAAGGAAGAACTTTTAAATTGTTCTAAAACTTATCACTACCCACTTCCTTCTTTTAATATGCTGTGTGAATTACACAACGAGAAACATCTACTCTCTTCGAATTATCTATAAAGTTACTATCTGTCCAAAAGCATTCATAACCACAAAAATCAAGTACCCTGTCCATTACAGATTTATTATTATTTTTTATTTCAAATAAAAAAAAGCTATCATATGACTATTAATGATTAGTCCTAAAATAAAACAAACGTCTCAAAAGTAAACTTGCTTCACTTTAGGAATGCTTAGTAGTTACCAGCTACTAAGCATTCCTTTTTTATACTTATAATGTAACAAGACTAAAAAATCACCTTTACAACGGTCCCTTCATTAAATTGTGATTCTATCATTAGCTCTGCACCATGTTTCTTTGCAATTTGCTCACATAGGGCTAGACCTAATCCATTCCCCCCTTCTTTTCTACTTCTTGACTTATCTACCCTATAAAATGCTTCTTTTACATGGAGAAGCTGCTCACTTGTCATACCCTTTCCATCATCTTGTACCTCAATAATCTTTTTATCGTTTTCACTATATGCCCTCATTGTAATTTTACCTTTAGGCTTGCAGGCTTTAATGGCATTATCTAATAAGTTCATAACGAGACTTTCAATTAAAGCTTCATTCCCCTGTATCTTTTCTATTTTACTATCATATAAGAATTCTATTTCCTTCTCTTTTAATTTAATATTCTCTGTCTGATGTACCTTTTTAAAAAGCTGATTAATCTGAATAGGCATCATCTCAATCTCTTTTTCTTCTCGCATAACTGCCATATCTAGTAAATTTTCTGATATGTTTTTGAGTCGTTTGCTTTCTGATAAAATATACTGTAAGAAAGTGTATCGATCTTCTTCATTTAAATGTGTTTTTAGCATGTATTCCGCATAGCCATAAATAGCTGTCAGAGGTGTACCTAATTCATGTGCCATATCATCTATTAATCTCTGCTTTTCTTCTGCATAAGCCTCGAGCGCTTCCATTTGATCTTTAATTTTTTCAGACATGGTATTAAAACTTTGTACTACCTCTGAAATTTCTAATCCACCTTTAATTTCTAACCGTTGCTTATATTCACCATTTGCAATTTTATTAGAAACACATGAAATCTCCTCTAGTGGTGCAAAAATGTACTTCAATAACTCAAATAAACAAATACTTAAAATAAATGAAAAAAACATGCCTGCTATAAATAAAAAGCAATTCATTTTTTGCCAACCATAGACTGTACTGGTTATGTCTGCATAATACACTAGGGTACACTCACTATATTCATTAAACAAATTTCCAATTATTTGCACATACTTTTTGTCATCCTGCTTAATCAAACGCAAAACAGTTGTATTTTCTTCTCTATTTATTGTTTCCATATTAAGCTTTAAATCACTGGGTAAGGTAGAATAAATACACTTTGCATCCTTATAAACTTGTAAATAAATATTTTGACTTGTATATTGTTGTTTATAGGCATCACAAGCATAATTTACGGATTCTTCTACTGTATTCCATCCATTTTCGAGGACTCTAATATCCTTAGTAATACTGTTTACTAAAAAATAATGTTCTCGTAAGTAACTCTCCGTAAGCCCAGAATAATTATGGGTTGTTGTAATGATACAAAACAATGCAATACCTACATTAATAAATACTACAAAAAGTGTTAATGTCCATATGTATGTTTTATTTTTCATCTTATACCTCTAACCGATAACCCATTTTATAAACCGTAATAATTCTATTTTCTAACCCCAGCTTCTTCCTAAGCTTCTGAATATGAACATCCACCGTCCTTGTTTCACCTATGTATTCATAACCCCATACTAACTCCAATAACTTTTCTCTAGATAAAGCAATATTCCTATGCTTAATCAAAACCTCTAATAATTCAAATTCTTTAGGTGTACACTCCACCTCTTTGCCCTTAAAAAAAAGCCTTCTACTTTCAAATTCGATCCTCACAGCATCTATGCTAAATGTATCCTCTTCTTTCTTAGTACGCCTTAATACAGCCTCTACCCTTGCAACTAACTCTAGCATTTCAAAGGGCTTAGTTAAATAATCATCTGCCCCCATAAAAAGTCCCTTAATCCGATCATCCACACTTTTTTTAGCTGTTAAAAAGATAGTTGGCGTCCCTTTTATCTGTTTCAATACTTCAAATCCATCTAGTTTCGGGAGCATAATATCTAATACGATTAAATCAAAGTCCTTACTTTTTGCTATTTCTACAGCTTCTTCACCATCTAGAGCAGCATGACAGTTATGGCCTACCAAACATAAGTTTCTTCTTATCAATTCATTAATAATCTCTTCATCTTCTACTACTAAAATTTCAGCCATACTCCTTTTCCTCCATCCTCAAAAGCTCAACTCTTATGCTTAAAAACCTAAGACCTACAAACACGATATATGTAACAGCGCATAATATTTAATTGCATTATCTCATAACAAACGAAATATTTTAATAATATTCTTACTATTTTTACAACTATTTTACAACTTTATTATACAATTAAAATATCTTTCTTTTATGATTTAGATAAAGAAATGGACGACACAATCCTATGATTAATACATTCTAATCCATTATCTATTTCATTCATATTAATAAGGAGGAACATAAAATGTTTCAAAAATCATCATCTTTAAAAAATAATCTCAAAAATCCTTTAAACAGTATTAAGGTTAT
>SVDC01000132.1 GCA_015058045.1 Cellulosilyticum sp. | reverse complement strand
TTGTCTTCTACGCCAAGTAAACCTTTTGCCTTTGGGAAAAGCTGAAGAATAATCTTCATGCCAGTGATAAGCTTTTCTGGCTCTTCAACCATACTTCTGTAGTCTGATGTAAGATAAGGTTCGCATTCAGCACAGTTTGCAATAATATATTCAATCTTCTCAGGATTGTTAGGTGAAAGCTTTACATGAGTAGGGAAACCAGCACCTCCCATGCCCACAATACCTGCATCCTGAATTTTCTTGATGATTTCTTCATTGGAAAGCTTTGTATAATCCTCGCAAGGTTCAAATCCTGTCTCAATGAATTGGCCATCACTTTCAATTATGATAGAATTAACCATGTCGCCTGTTGCGACGCGTCGAGGCTCAATAGCCTTGACTGTACCGGAAACGCTTGAGAAAATTGGTGCAGACACAAATCCGCCTGCTTCTGCAATTTTCTGACCTCTGAGCACACTATCGCCTACTGCGACACATGCTTGTGCTGGTGCACCTATGTGCTGGGATAATGGATATACCATCAAGCCCTGTGGCTTAATATCCTTAATAGGCTTTTCTTTGGAAAGTTCCTTGCCTTCATAAGGGTGAACGCCACCTTTAAATGTTCTAAGGCCCATTAGCATTTACTCCTCTCTTTCTTTAACGTTAATTAAATTATATCATTTAAAATACTGAAGTAGAGAAAATTTATCATTAATATTGTACATTTTCGAATACCAAAGTATGAAAAATTTGTGTATAATTTAATGAAAAAACTTTATAAAGCGAGTTATATTATGGAAATAATAAAAAACACTTATGAATTAGATAACTTAAGCTATGCAATAGACAAATATTTTGATAAAACCACACTTTTCTTTGATATTGAGTGTACAGGCCTATCTCCTAGAAAATCTTTTATTTATTTAATCGGATATGCTACAAGAAATAATAATTCTGTCACTATCACACAGCTATTGGCAGCTAACGAATCTGAAGAAATCGAAATAATTACTGAATTCGAAAATGTAATGGCGAGTTATGATAATCTACTAGGATTTAACTCCACACGATTTGACGAATCATTTATCCTAGAACGATGTAGAAAATACAATTTCAACACCAAGATTAAATCTAAGAATCATATGGATATGTATTTAAAAACAACAAAAGCCAGATGCCTTCTAGATTTACCAAACTATAAGCAAAAAACTATCGAGCAATATTTAGGGTTAAATAGAGATGATAAATATAACGGTGGCGAGCTTATTCCTGTATACGAAAAGTATTCTCTCACCGGTGATCTAGAATCCAAAAACCTTATTCTTCTTCATAATTATGAAGACGTTCAAGGAATGATTTATATAACTGATATTCTGACTTATCCAGATTTATTTAATTCGCAATTACGATATGTTTCTCATGAATTGGAAGCCGATAAACTCAGATTTATTGTTGAAACAGATATTATAATTCCAAATTCAATAAATAAACAACGAGATTACGGCCTATATATCATAAAGGACAACCGTATATACGTTACGCTTGATTTGTTCAACGGAGAACTGCTCACTTTCCTGCCTGATTATAAAAACTATTATTATCTTATAAACGAGGACATGATAATACCTAAATCATTAGGAGAAAGCATGGATAAAAACAGCCGTCGTCCTGCTAAAAAACAGGATTGTAAGGTAAAAAAAGAAGGGCAATTTCTTGCCCTTCCTGAAAAAATCGATATTGGAACTACTCGGATATTCAAACCTTCGTATGAGGCAAAAGAGGCTTTTGTAGATGTCAATGACATTACTCCTAATCTGCTATTGAAGGTTGTTAGATACATGCTTAAGCATTAGTTCTTCTCGTAATAGAAAGAGTAACGACGCTTATATCCAAGATCTTTGTAATTAATAACCTGCTCTGTAGAGCCAATAAATAGAATGCCACCAGGACGAAGTGATTTGCAGAATTTGTCATATACTTCGTCCTTTGCTTCATCTGTGAAATAAATCAATACATTTCGACATACAATCATATCATAGTTTGTAGGATATGAATCGCGAAGCAAATTATGCTCTTTAAATTCTACACACTTCTTTATCTCTTCACTAATCTGGAACGAATTTCCAACTGGTGTAAAATATTTCTTTTTTAAATCTGCAGGAACGTTAGCAATACTCTTGGCATTATATAAGCCAACCTTTGCAGTTGCGATAACCTGTTTATCAATGTCTGTGGCAAGAATCTTAATCTTGTTAAGAGGAAGATGCTGTGATAATGCCATTACTAACGAATATGGCTCATCTCCAGTAGAACATGCAGCACTCCAAATCTTAAGATTCTGGCCAGAATGTTTCATTAATTCTGGAATGAATTCTTTTGTAAGAAGATCCCACTGCTCTGGATTTCTATAGAACTCAGAAACATTAATGGTAAGGAAATTTACAAACTCATCAAAAACTTCTTTGTCACTCTTTAAAAGTGCAACGTAATCGTGATATTCCTTACATTTATGTTTTGTTACAAGAGAATCTATACGTCTACGCATCTGTTTCTCTTTATAGGAACTTAAATCGATTTTAGTGAGATCATAAACCTCTTTCTTGAATCCATCGTAATTCTCCATGTAATCTTCTCCTATCTATATAATTTATATCCTTCTGTAACTCGTAATAGATACATTATATACATCATTTGTGTATTTATTGTTATTTTTCTAAGAATAATTTCACTCTAAAAGAAAAAAGGTCTAGATTTAAAACCTAGACCTTAAAATAGCCAACGAATTATTCTTCTGTAGCAGCTACTTCTTCGATATTTACATCTGCAACATCTGCATCATCAGAAGCTTCTGGCTCAAGAAGTGCCTTTATAGAAAGGCTAATCTTCTTCTCAGCATCGTTGAATTCAACAACCTTTGCTTCGATATCCTGACCAATTGTAAGAACATCTGAAGGTTTTTCAATACGATCCTTAGAAATCTGTGATACGTGAAGGAGTGCATCGATTCCAGGAGCAAGCTCTACGAAAGCACCAAAGTCCTTCATACGAACTACTTTACCCTTTACTACAGAACCTACTGCATACTTATCTGCAGCGCCATTCCATGGATTCTCGTCATCGAACTTGCAAGAAAGAGCAATTTTGCCATCCTTGATTTCCTTAACGAATACTTTGATTTTATCGCCAACGTTAAGAGTCTTTGTAGGATTCTCAACACGGCCCCAGCTCATCTCTGAGATATGGAGAAGACCATCAGCACCACCTAAATCGATGAATGCACCGAAGTCTTTAACATTCTTAACTGTTCCTTCGAATTCCTGTCCAACAGCGATCTTAGCCATAAGCTCTTCCTGAGCCTTTGCTCTATCAGCAACAAGAAGTGTCTTTCTGTTACCAATGATTCTACGACGCTTTG
>SVDC01000131.1 GCA_015058045.1 Cellulosilyticum sp. | reverse complement strand
ACACTGATTATCTGAGAAGTATTATTATTTGAGAAGATTGCTGTAACCCATTACAGTTACAGCATTTTCTAAAAATCTTCTCAAATAATATTTTATCTCTTTTTCAGGAAGTCTGGAATATTGTCTGCAACCTTTTTTACTTCAATTTTTTCTTTGTCGCCAAACCAAGTATCATTCCATTCTTTCAATTTCTTGTCTACAGTATCTTGAGACATTTCAGCATAAATCTGTGTTGTCTGAACAGATACATGTCCCAATATATTTTTTATGGTAATGATATCCACTCCAGCTTCAAGCAGATGGCAAGCAGTACTATGCCGCATAGAATGAGGTGGATAACTATCGTCTTGAAATAAAGTTGGATTCTGTTGCTTGGCTAGTGTTACATATTTTTTATATATCCCTTCAACGCATGAAATAGTCATATGCTCATGTGTCTGGCTTGAAAAAATATGTTTTTCTGGATATATGTCAATACATCGATGTGATATATATTTCTGCAATGTATCAGCCAATTTCTTTGAAATTCCAACTTGTCGCACTTTTGATCCTTTACCCACTAACGTAATGGATGCTGATTCGTTATTTATTCTGATATCTTTTACCTGTAAATCACATATTTCCTGAGCTCTAGCTCCTGTTGCATACATTAAGGAAAGCATTACTTTGTCTCTCAATCCTGTTTCGTAGTGTTCATCAGGAAGACTTAATAATATCTTTATTTCATCCCTTGTAAACACAGCCCTTTGTCTAGACACATACCTTTTTATGGGTACTTTAACAATAGCACTTCTAAAAACTGAAGCCGCATCAAAATCTCTGTTTTGTGCGTACTCTGAAAATGCAGATAGCGCTGACAATCTTTGATTTCTTGTTGTTGCTTTGCACTGCCTATCTGTTTCAAGCCAACTAAAGAATTCCAACAACGTTTCATAAGATAAATCTGAAAATTTGATGTTGCCTGCCTGTATAGCCTTATTTTCTGACATAAATTGAAACAATAACAAGAAGCTTTGCTTATATGAATTAATTGTATTATTACTTAGTCCTCTGCTGTATGGCAGATAAGTTTCAAAATAGTCCTCCAGCACAGAAATGAATGTAATTTTACGTTTACTCATATATATCCACCTCCGGAAACAAATCGCTTGTGAAGGCATCAAATTTTGCAAGAGTATCCGCAAAATAATCACCACTATATTTCAGATACTTCTCTGTTTCGTATAAACTATCATGGCCTAAATACGTTGATAAAAATGGTACAGAATCTTTGGCGCTAATACCACAGCGTTCATTTTTATCAAATGATCTAACAGCAAAAGTATGACGAAAACAATGAAGACAAGCCCCACGACCATTTTTAGATAGTTTTGAATTATCAATTCCTGCGCGCTTTCGAATAATTCGATAAAAATTTCCTACGGAATTAGCTTTCAACGGCGTATATTTATTATCCTCAGGGAATAAATATGCCTCGGAATCATTAATTACTCCCATAGCTGTACAATATCTGAATAATATATTAGATAATTCATCACCAAATGGAACCAATCGCTGCTTATACTTTTTTGTGACACGCAGAATAAATAGTTTTCTATCAAAATCGATATCTCCAACTTTGATATTTAATGTTTCCCCTACACGAAGACCACAGCACAATAGCAACCTTAGTAACAAAGGCATTTCATAAGATATGTACTTATTTTTAACTACGTGTGGTGCTGTAAATGAATCTGCTTCTCTAAAAATATCTTCAATATCTTGGTCTGTATACAAGTAAGGGACATAAGTTTCCCGCAAAGCAATAGTGCTTGGTATAAAACAATATATTCCTTGATTTCTCAAGAACAAGAATAATTGCCTTACATAGTGAATATGCACTCCAATGGTATTTGTAGAAATACCATTGCTTATTTCTTTAATCCAATTTTCTACAACAGATTCTTCAATATACTTTTCTGTTAGATTAATTCTATACAAGTAGTCGTCAAAAAGAATCACTGTTCTTTTATAATGTCTGAATGCTTCAAAACTAAGTTCTTCTTGACGAAGTGTCAGATTCAGATATATTTCTGTTTTAAGAATAGATTTCAAATCGTTTGTCATCTACATCACCTCCCCATTAAGGAAGGCTTTAAATCCTCCAGATACAACGGGAGGTTCTAGACTATAAGCTCGCAATTTCTCAATATCAATCCTTGCATAATGCTTTATTGCATTATTAGAACTATGCCCTAATACCTTTCTCACCGTCTCATAGCTTACCTTATCATTAACCATAGAACTTGCTAAGGAAGAGCGAAGAGAATGCGGTCCTTTCTTGCGATTCCCTGCATCAATATTTGCTAATAAAATGTACTTTCTAAGGGCATTTCTTAGTGTAGCTGTTGTTATAGGATTATAAGGGGCATATACATTTAAAAATATTTCACCATATGTTGATTGTGGTCTGACTGCTAAGTAATTGTTAAGAGCATCTGATACATCTTTTATTATTGGAAGGTGTAACATATTTCCTGTCTTCTGCTGAAAAATATTTATTTCGTCTTTACCCTTAACATCATTTATTTTTAATTTTACAATGTCTCCTGATCGTAACCCCATTCTTGATGCTAACAGTATCATTGCATAATCACGCTTGCCAAGAACTGTATCGGTATCAATTGAATTCTCAATGCGTTTAATTTCTTCAATGGAGTATATGCTTGGAATAACGTATGGTTTGCTATAATGAGGTACAAGCGTTGAGTAATCAACATCTACCTTTCCTTCATCAACTAAATATCGCAAAAACAATTTCACTTCACTCCATAAACTGCGATAAGTAATTTTGGTGCAAGACATAACAACAACTTTTGGAGTCATTTCTAATAATGAGCAGCACTGTTTCTCCACTAGTTCGTGTAAAAACCAACTGGTAGCATAACGTTTATACTTTATTGTACCTTTTGCTAAGCCCTTGTTTTCTTCATGAATACAGTATTTATCTACCACATCTATGAATTCACCAGAAAGAAAAAATTTCTTTCCCTTATCGGAATGAACACTTTTCCAGTTACCATTCTTGAGATCGTTTAATCGATATATAGTAGTTCTAAGATTATTGTAATACTGATTAATACCATGATTATCAAGATAAGCCTGCAAAAATGCATTTCCGCCTTCTTCGGTATAATAATCATGCCCATTATCTTGTAACCAAGAGATAATACTGTTACATAAATATCTATAACCTGTAATGGTTATAGGCGTGCAGCCAAGGTTTCTCAGCTTTTCTAGAAGTTCTGCCCTCAGTTCCGTAAATGAATAATTTTGTTCCTGCATAATGATAACACCTCCTTATTGTAGTTTATGCAATAAGGATATCGGTACTATCATTATTCGAGATAAACCTCAAAAAGAACTGAAACTACAGGGCTTTGACAAATATTTCTCGAATAATAATAATTCTCGGATAATCAGTGTTATTTTATTTCTCGAATAACACTGA
>SVDC01000130.1 GCA_015058045.1 Cellulosilyticum sp. | reverse complement strand
ACCAAGGAGGTGCTTCTGATGAAGGGGAGTCATCAGGTAGCGATTCTACAACAGCCTCTGAGGGAACAAATTCTGAGTCTGGTTCAGAATCAAATGATTCTGACCAGGTAAGCTCAGGTGCTTCTACATCTGAGAATGATTCCAATTCAGACGAGCAAGTTAATAAAGGTGAGACACCAGAGTCATCTGATACGACAGCTGACGATGCAGAGGCAGATGCTGATAAGAAAGCAGACGCAGAAGCAGATGCAAATGCTGATAAGGATGCAGAGGATGAGGATGAGGAAATCACATACGATTACGAATCTAACAATGATGGTACTCATGTAAAGAAGTGGACTGACAAAGATGGTGAGGCTCACGAAGAAACAGAGGACTGCGAGTTTGGTGAGGACGGCAAGTGCGTTCATTGTGGATACGAGGATGAAAAAATAGTAGTTCTTGTTGATGAGAACAATTTGGTTAAAATCACAGGTGATAAATCTGTTTTAAACGGAGCAGTTAAGGTTACTGCAAAAGAAATATCTTACAATTCAGATGAGGCCACATTTGATGAAATGTATAGCACACTTGATGGAGAAACAGATGATGAAACGCAAATTATAGGTTTAATTGCGTATGACATTAATCTTTACAATGAAAATGAAGAAATTGTAGAACCTGATGGAGAAGTAAAAGTTGAGTTTATAAGCCCAGATGTAGAAGGACTTAATAATGAAGATTTGACAACAGAAGTTTATCACTATAATGATGCTTCTGTTGACAAGATGGAAAAAGTTTCAGAAAAAGATGATTCTGTTGAAATGACAACTGATCATTTTTCAACTTATATTATTGCAATAACAGGTTCGGATGAAGCTAATAACACTCTCGCAAAAAGTGACTATTTGACAGTTAATAGTTCTGGTAATGCATATCTTACGTATAATAATTATTATACCAATTCTTATAGAGCTTTAGTGGTTAATGTTTTTGTTGATGGTACAAAAAAGGCTAGTTACCCTGGCTCAAGCACAGGGGTATATTTTTATAATTATGGTACAGATTCAACTGAATTATCAATAACAGTTAATAATGGTTATTATTTAGGAGCTGTTAAAGGAAATTATGTTTATAAAGATGTTTCTGATTCTGGAGTATTTTCATCGCAAGCAAGTAATGTAATCCATGGGATAAGTTATTCGGATTATATGTTAAGTTACATGGCAGATGCAGCTCTTTATTCAAATGATAATTCAATAGTAGTTAAAACTGGCTTGCAGACTATTGATAATTATAATAATCCTAAATGCAATTATATAAATATATATCTTTACACTGTAAAAGAAAATATTGTTACAGTGGATCATGCGAAACTAGTTGATTATTATAGTGGGTATTTTTATGCAGCGAGCGGTGGTACTGATAGTTATTTTGCCTTTAATAAAGGAGATACTGGGAAAAATGGAGACTGGGTTCACTATGGAAAGGTCTATCAGGGACTTGCTTCATCCGAGTTATCTAATAATGGTACAACATTTACTACAAACATAGCAGCGGTTGGTAAGCAAAATATTGACTATTTCCCAGATTATGATTCGACTACACCATCTAGTAACAGTTATTATAATGTGTTGGCATATGATACACATGTTGAATTTGTAAAAGAGGGAGATTATTACGTTTTAGATAGTACAAAATATGGATATGATTTGGTTGGAATATCAAGTTATTCAGGCACAAAGACAAAAGGCGCGGTTTTGAAGTGTAAAGATACTACGGAAACAAATGGAATGTGGCCGTTTACTATTCAATCGCCACATTACGCTATGATGATACCAATAGACTTCACAATTTCAGAAGATGGACAAACTAATGGTAATGATACAGTCTTCGAGTTCATGGGCGATGATGATGTATTCGTGTATATTGATGGAAAGCTTGTACTTGATTTGGGAGGTGTACATGATAGAGTAAACGGCTCTATAAATTTCCGCACCGGTGAGGTTTTTATTTCGGGAGAAAATGACGGATATAAAAACAATACCTCGACTAACGGAAAGGTTTATGAAAAAAAGAGCTTAGGAACAAAGAATCTTTATGAGATTATATCCGAGGAAGATTGTGCTGATTTTGCTCAAGAACAACATACAATGACAGTTGTATATTTTGAACGAGGTGGATATGTTTCAAATTGTAGAATTAAGTATAATTTTTCAACCGTTGCAACATCTACTTCCACAGATGCTTCTTTTGAGAAGGTTGATGAGAATGATGAAGCATTGCAGGGTGCTGAATTTACAGTCTATAAAAATGCAAATTGCTCAGCAGATGATGCTATTATGACAAGAGCTTCAAAAGAAGACGGTGTAGTTACATTTGAGAATCTTGAAATTGGTACGTATTACATTAAAGAAACGAAGGCCATTGATGGATTTGACCTTCCAACAAATGCAATTTGGGAACTTAAAGTTGAAAAAATAAAAGGAAAATTTAAGACAACATTAACGGCGTACAATGATGAAGCTTCTTCCTTGTTATTAAGTACAACAAATGATATAACAACCACTAAGGCTACTATAAAGAATGTCGCAAATAAAAAGACAATTGTTGTCAAGAAGGTTGTAGAGGATAGTACAGGAATTATAGATTCTAACGCATGTTATGTTTTTAAGTTGGAAAAAATAACAGAGAAAAATGCCGATGGTAGTCCGAAGAGTACCACTCCAGCTTTAGTAGATGGTGCTAAATATCCAGGAATTAGTGTCTCTAAGGGGTCGGTTGAAACTCCAATATACGAAAATGGTCAGTTTGCTATATATGGAGATGAGACGGTAACA
Source organism: Cellulosilyticum sp. (assembly GCA_015058045.1). Classification (GTDB taxonomy): domain Bacteria; phylum Bacillota; class Clostridia; order Lachnospirales; family Cellulosilyticaceae; genus Cellulosilyticum. The sequence goes on along the minus strand of SVDC01000130.1, from coordinate 677 downwards.
TTTTCTGGCCTCGGAAGCGGAGAGTACTTGTTAACCGAACTTGGAGTGGCTTGGTCAAGTTACAATTTAGATTTAAATGACTATTACACAGAGATATATGAGGATGATTCGTCAACTCCTGTAGTTTTTGACAGTACATCGAGTGAACGTACAATAGTTATTAACCTTACTGGCAATGATGTGATATCAAAAAGTATTACATATAAAAATATCAGAAATGTGTATGAATGGCAGATATGTAAGGTTGACAGTGTAACTAGAAACTCTTTATCTGGTGCAAGTTTTGAATTAACTGGAACTAATCATTATTATGGATTCAGTGATTCGGATGGAATAGTTAAATGGTATACCAATAAAGAGAAAACTGATGATAGCATGGTTAATGTTATACCTGATGGTGAATATACACTGAAAGAAACAGTTGCACCTTCAATGTATAGATTGAGCACAGAAGAATGGAGTGTTTCGGTTAACAATACTGAGGGGGTAACCATTAAAGATAGTATGGGAAATGTTATCACATTAGCTTCATCAGAGAAGTATTCAATAGCAACATATGAATTTGAAAATGAGGTTGCTTACACACTTCCAGAAACAGGTGGAAGCGGAGTTTATGTTTATACAATCGGCGGTATCCTACTAATGATTGCGGGGGCGCTGTTGTTATATAAAAACAA
>SVDC01000129.1 GCA_015058045.1 Cellulosilyticum sp. | reverse complement strand
GTGATATGACTGTAGAAGAAGGTATGGCTAGTTACCAAGAACAAGCAGGTTCTATGGTAGAAGAAATTCTTGCTTCTCTTAACTAATTATAAATACTAATAAAAAAACAAGTATCGTCTTAGATACTTGTTTTTTTATTGTTCCCCTATAGTACCTTTTTTCAACTATTCCTTTCTAATGCATATAACCATTGTAGAAAATCTAATCATTCTTATTCTAATTTACTCACATCTTCATAACTTCTCGTTCTTTGTGCATATAAAATCACAAAAATCATTTTATATTCAAAATAAAATATCAATTTAACTCTTATAATACTACATATTATAAGCTTTTATTTTAAAATACGCCCTATTTTTATTACTTTTTATCATATATTCGAGTATTTTCATCAATATATTAAGAATTGTATCTCGTATCCGTAGAATCGTATCTTGTTTAAATATTACATAAACCCATATAATTTATTTAGACAACAATCAAATATGCACAAAAGCTATTTTTCGTTAAGCATTAAAAATAGACTAATGTAGTGCAATATGAATGACAACTTAGTGTAACAAGGAGGGTTTATTTAATGAAACTAGCGACAAAAAAACTATTTAGCTTAGGTTTAGGAGGTTTACTTGCTTTTAGTATGGTAGGTTGTGGAAGCAGCTCTACAGAAAGCTCTACAGAAAACTCAACAGCTTCTACTGATTCTACAGCTACTGGTGAAGTGACTAAACCAGAAAAAATCACAATGATGGTTAATGGTACTTTCCTTAAACCTACTCAAAAACAGGATACTCTTGTAGCTAAATACAAAGAACTTACTGGGGTCGACCTCGAAATTACAAGCATCGATCATAACTCTTATAATGACCAATTAGCTCTTGCATTTGCTTCAGGTGATGTTCCTGATGTCGTTATTCTTAGTGCTGAATATTACTCAGCATATGCTTCACAAGGCGCTCTTGCTGATCTCTCTGAGTACTGGAAAAATTCTGAAACTAAAGCATCAGGTCGTATGGATGAAGAATATATTGATTCATTATACATCAATGATGGGTTATATGGCTTTGCTGCTCAAAGAGGTAACGGTTGTATTACATACTTAAGACAAGATTGGTTAGATAAACTTGGTCTTAGTGTACCTACTACATATGATGAATATCTTAATGTTCTTGAAGCCTTTACAACTCAAGATCCAGACGGAAATGGTAAAAATGATACTTTTGGTGTAACAGCAGCTGGTATTATGACAACTGATGCACCATTTACAAACTACTTACCAGAATTCTGGCAAGATGCTTATCCAGATGTATATCAAAAAGAAGATGGTACTTGGGTAGATGGTTTCTCTGAACAAGCAACTATCGATGCACTTCAAAGATTAAAAGATGCTTATGATTTAGGTATTATTGATATCGAAATCACAACAAATAAAACATCTTCATGCCGTGATAAACTTTACTCAAGCAATGTTGGTGCTTTCACTTACTGGGCTGGTAAATGGCATATGACTCTTGAAGAAAACATCAAAGCAATGACTCCAGAAGCTGAACTTGTTGCACTTCCACCAATTGCAGAACTTGGTCAGTATACAGAAAGACAATCTCCTGTAATTGCAATCACAAACACATGTGAAAATCCTGCTGGTGTATTCAAATACTTATTTGAAACAATGGTAGATGGTGGTGAAGGTCAAATGCTCTTCTCATATGGTGTAGAAGGTACTCACTATGAAATCAAAGATGGTGCATTCTCTCAACTTCCTGATCCAGAAAACCCATCTAATACATTTACATCTGCTTATATTGATCCAGTATTAGCAATTTCTGATTGGATTGATTCAGATCCGCTTACTGATACAAGAGATGAACGAATTACAACTTCAAGTGAACTCTTCTCTCAAAACTCTAAACTTGCACCAGTCCTTGTATCTAATGACACAATGGCCAACTACTCAGCTACATTAAAAGATATCCGTACAGTCATTGTTGCCGAAATCGTAACTGGCGATATGACTGTAGAAGAAGGTATGGCTAGCTATCATGATCAAACTGATTTCATGATTGAAGAAATCCTTGCTTCTCTTAATGCTTAATTAAAAGTCTTATAAAATAAACTGAAATACGTTTGTTTTATATCAAGATGGTTCATTTTTATAGCCAAGAATTTTATTAAACTCTAGGGACTTTCTACTCCATCTTATTTTGACTGAAAGTCCCTTACATAAACATTAAACCAACAGAAAGGATGGCCACTTTTTATGACAGCTACAACAAAAACCGCTAAAAAGCCATTAAAAACAAGATTGTACACATACAGATGGTTCTACTTAATGCTTATCCCTGTATTCGTGTTCGTATTCTTCTTTAACTATTTACCTATGTTAGGTATCCGTTTTGCTTTCTATGACTACACACCTTTCAAAGGTCCTACTTTTTCAGGTCTAGATAACTTTGCAAAACTTCTTTCAAATGACCAATTCTGGGCAGCATTCGGAAATACTTGGATTCTAAGTGTTGGTAAACTTCTTGTAAACACTTTTGCTTCTGTACTTCTTTCTTTATTAATCAATGAGATTGCTAGTATTCACCTTAAGAAATTTGTACAAACACTTGTATACTTACCTCACTTCCTTTCTTGGGTAGTAGTTGCATCTATTTTCTCTATTATCCTTTCACCACAAAGTGGATTCGTTAATGAATTCTTAATCAGTATTGGTGTTATCGATCAACCTATTTACTTCTTAGCAGATACAAAAGCATGGCGCTGGGTTTACTTCTTCGCTAATGTTTGGAAAGATACAGGTTGGGGAACAGTTATCTTCCTTGCTACTTTAACAGGTATTAACCCTGAATTATATGAAGCAGCAAGAATGGATGGTGCTACTCGTATTCAACAAATGAGATTTATTACATTACCTGCTTTAGCAGATACTATTATTATTGTACTTATCCTTAACCTTGCAAAAGTAATGAACTTATTCGAATCTGTACTTGTTTTATACAATCCAAAAGTTTATGGTGTTGCTGATGTACTTCAAACATATGTATATCGTCAAACACTGACAACTCAAGTACCAAACTTCGGTTATTCTACAGCAGTAGGTTTATTTAGATCATTAATCGGCTGCGCACTTGTACTAGGCTGTAACTGGGCTAGTAAAAAAGCTCGTGGTCGCGGAATCATATAAGGAGGATTATTTAAATGAAAAGTAAAGAAGCTATGGCTCCAAAGAAAAAATCTAACATTGACATATTTACTGTATTAAACGGAATATTCTTCCTTATTACATGTATTATTATCATCATTCCACTTGTCAAAGTATTTGTTGACTCTGTTGATGCGAAAGCTGCATACGGAATGAACCTTGTACCAAATGAATTCAGTCTTAGTGGTTATAAATTAATCCTTTCAACAGTTGCTCTATACAAGCCTTTCTTTATCTCTTGTGTTATTACTGTTGCTGGTACCTTAATAGGATTAATTTTATGTACTCTTGGTGCTTA
>SVDC01000128.1 GCA_015058045.1 Cellulosilyticum sp. | reverse complement strand
AGGATCAAACTCTCATGTTAGACGCATAGTTCCATCGAAGATGGGACTGTGCTAGTAGCAAGCTTGCTTGCTACATTAAAAAAAAGTTTAATTCCGAATCAGTATAAAACTGACTTGTTTACTGCAAATGTAAGAATCAAAGATTCTTACTAGAATATTAATTTCAAAGTCAAGTTTTGAAATTAATATCCCCTTAATAAAGGTTTCGTTTCATTAAGAAACTTAAATGAATTTCAAGGATACATGTTTAAATAAAAACTTGTATTAATTCAAGGTTTGTTTCACTGTTCAGTTATCAATCTTCATTTATTTGTTTTGCTCTGTGTGACTTGCTGTCCCTCAGTGCTCGATTATAATATCACCTGTAACTTCACTTGTAAAGCCTTTTTTGAGGATTTTATTAAAGTAAATCTATTCGCCAAAAATCACCTTTTTGTTTGAATTGTGTCAATTGTTTAAACATTTATCAAAACCCACTAAAAAAAGCGGCTTTCACAAGCCGCTTCCCCATTTTTGTTTTCTTATTATCAACTGGTCTAAAACAATCCAAATATTTTTTTCGTATATTCTTCTGTCTCAATGTTTTGCAAGGTATATCCAGTTTCTGCAATTGCAGCTGTAAGCTCGTCTTTATCTGGCTCTGTTTCAGATATAAATGTACTTACACCTTTGGCATAGGAGCTCTTAACCTTTTTAGCATTCGGAACAACTTTTCTAATCACATCATTGATATGCGCCTCACACATACCGCACATCATACCTTCAATTTTTAAAGTAACTTTTTTCATTAAATATACCTCCTATAATCATTCTATCTAAGAATTTCATCGATAGTTGAAACTGTACTGAAGCTACCTGTATGTTCAGATATAATATCCTTCATAATAGGCAATTCAAAATAGCTTATATAACAAATCAAAGTACTGTTTTCTCCAGCAATAGCGCCTCTCGAATCCATAATTGTGCATGTCTTGTTAAGTTTATTCTTTATATCAGCAATTATTTTGTCAGGGTCCTGTGTGATTATGGTAACCTGTTTTATCGCTTCAAAATGATCAGTAAAATGGTCAATAACTGCTGTAGCTACTACGTAAACAAGTAAGCTAAGAAGTGCCGCTGTAGCATCGATTGTGATAAATACAGTTACATAAACCAAAGCATTAAATGCTAAAAGCACCGGAGTCATACTATAGTTTCTACCAGTTTTATCAGATAAGCGCTTGACCACAATATTTGCCAGTATTTCAGAACCATCTATACATCCTCCATAACGAAGTATCAATGATAGTCCTGCTCCTAGAATCGCTCCTCCAAATGCCACTGCCAAAAAATGCTCAGTGTTCAATTCAAAAGGTACACCTTCAAAAAATCGAATACCTAACGTATATGCGATAGAGCCCATTGTTGCTTTGATTGTAAAGCTTCTACCTAACACAATATAGCCCGCAATAATAAATGGTATAAAGACGCCAAATACACATGGCGCAAGAGGCAACCCTGTTTGCTTACTTATAATAATTGCCACGCCTGCCGTCCCATAATCTATAGCATCGTTTGGTAGCAGTATTAGTGCTACTGAAAAGCTAGCCATTATAGCTCCAATTACTATTAATATATAAGATAATATATCTGATTTTTTATGTTTATTCATGCATGCTCCCCTTATCCTTCTCCCATCTTTATTTAAGATATTACCACATATTTAAGAAAAATAGACTTTATTCTCTCCTACATGATAAAATATCAGCAACAATTAAATATGTAATAGGAGGATTTCTAAATGAAAGATATCGTTTTAGGAAAAACTGGCATAAAAGTTCCTCAAAATGGATTTGGTGCATTGCCTATTCAACGTGTCAGCATTGAAGAAGCAGTTAGAATTCTTAGAAAAGCTTACGACGGTGGTATGCGATTCTTTGATACTGCAAGAGCATACAGCGACAGCGAAATCAAATTAGGTGAAGCATTTGGAACAGGCTATGTTGAACGTGAAGATATTATTATTGCAACAAAAACTGCTGCAAAAACACCAGAAGAATTTTGGAAAGATTTAGATACTTCACTAACAAACCTAAAGACCGACTATATCGATATATATCAGTTACATATGATGCCACAGTGTTTTAAACCAGGAGATGGCACCGGGCTTTACGAATGCTTAGTAGAAGCTAAGCGTCAAGGTAAGATAAGACATATTGGCGGTACAGCTCACAAGCTTGGAGTAGCAAAAGAAATCATTGAATCTGGTTTATACGAGACATTGCAGTATCCAATGAGCTATTTAGCAACAGAAAAGGAAGTTGAGTTAATCCATCTTTGCAATAAACACGAAATGGGATTTATTTCCATGAAGGGGCTTGCCGGCGGTCTTATAACCAACTCAAAGGCAGCTATGGCATTTATTTCTCAATTCGAAGGTGCAGTTCCAATATGGGGTATTCAGCGTGAATCTGAATTAGATGAATGGCTGGCATTTATGGATAGCACTCCTACTATGGATGAAGAGTTAAAAGCTTTCATTGAAAAAGAGCGAAAAGAACTTATGGGTGACTTCTGCAGAGGCTGTGGTTATTGTATGCCTTGTACTGTTGGAATTCAGATTAACCAGTGTAATCGTATGTCTCTCATGCTAAGACGTGCTCCTAGCGAGAGTTGGCTAAATGAGTACTGGCAGGCAGAAATGGAAAAGATAAATGATTGTATTGAATGTGGAAAATGCATGACACATTGTCCATACGAATTGCAAATTCCAACACTTTTAAGAAAGAACCTGGAAGACTATCACGAGGTACTTGCAGGAAACCGAAAAGTGCAATAACAGATAAGGCAGCCTAGCTATGCTAGACTGCCTTTTATTAAACACATGTATTAAAGATTTTCACCATTTGATTTAATTACATTCTTGTACCAATCAAAAGATTTCTTCTTTCTACGAGCAAGAGTACCTGTTCCATCATCGTATTTCTCTACATAAATGAAACCATATCTCTTTGCCATCTCACCTGTTGATGCACTAACTAAATCAATACATCCCCAAGGTGTGTAGCCCATAAGATCAACGCCATCTTCTACTGCTTTTTTCATCTCAGAAATATGCTTTCTGAGGTAATCAATTCTATAATCGTCGTTTATTGAACCATCAGCCTCAATCTCGTCCTTTGCACCAAGTCCATTTTCAACAACCATAAGAGGGATGCGATATCTGTCATAAATCTCATTAAGAGAATATCTAAGTCCCTGTGGGTCAATCTGCCATCCCCAATCTGATGATTCAAGGTATGGGTTCTTTCCGCCCGCAATAAGGTTTCCTTCGCCCTTATTTGCCTCTGGGTCACCACTAATTACATTAGACATGTAGTAGCTGAATGTATAGAAGTCAACAGTACCTTGCTTAAGAATTTCTGCATCGCCTGGCTCCATTTTGATTGTGATGCCATGCTTGTCCCAAATGCTCTGAGCGTATGCAGGATATTCACCACGAACCTGAACATCTGAACAATACCAGTTCACTTCTCTCATATGCTCCTGATTTGCAATAATATCAGCAGGATTGCATGTTGCTGGGTATGATGTTACGAAGCAAAT
>SVDC01000032.1:11419-43483 GCA_015058045.1 Cellulosilyticum sp. | reverse complement strand
AACAAAAAAACCAGTAAATTATAAATTTACTGGTTTTTAATATGAGCCACCCGGGAATCGAACCCGGGACAACTTGATTAAAAGTCAAGTGCTCTACCGACTGAGCTAGTGACCCACAAAGTCGGGGTGACAGGACTCGAACCTGCGGCCTCCTGAACCCAAATCAGGCGCTCTAGCCAAACTGAGCCACACCCCGTTTTTTCACACCAAACATGTGAATGACCCATACGGGAATCGAACCCGTGTTACCGCCGTGAAAGGGCGATGTCTTAACCGCTTGACCAATGGGCCATATTCTTTTATATCAGTCAGTGCTCCTGCTGACTCGTATAATCATACACTACGTATTGACATACGTCAATAGTTTTTTTCAGACTTTCTATCTTTTTCTATTTGCTCTTTCTTTTATTATTTTTAGCTTTCCAATTTTATAATCCTATCATATCCTATTTACAAAATAAAAATTCTCCTGAAACAATCCGTTATCTACCTTGTTTCAGGAGAATTTTTATTTTCATTTCTTTATTCTATTAATGCGTTGCAAGATATTGATCAATATAGCTATCTAACTCATCATCAGAAATAACTGTTGTACGACCTGTCTCATATTCTTGATCTACCCAAGTTTTAATGCTTAAACAAAGTGGATCATTCTTATCAATTCCTTTTAAGTTAAAATATCTAGGATTACTACTAATCCAGTGTGCAATACCCGCTAAACCTGAAGTATTACTAATAGCTACTCTTACTGGTCTATTAAGTAACTTATCAGTATCAAATATATTATAAATTTCCTCATTCTTTAGTAAGCCATCTGCATGAATACCTGCTCTTGTTACATTAAAGTTCTTACCTACAAATGGTGTTCTTTCTGGAATATGTTCCCCAATAACATGTTCAAAATACTGTGCAATTTCTGTAATAACAGTGGTATCCATACCATCTAAAGTCCCTTTTAATTGAGCATATTCCATGACCATTGCTTCAAGTGGTGTATTACCTGTTCTTTCACCAATACCAAGTAATGAACAGTTAACACTATTACATCCATAGAGCCAAGCTGCTGTTGAGTTAGCAACTGCACGATAGAAGTCATTATGGCCATGCCACTCAATCCATTCATGTGGTACACCTGCATATTGATGAAGGGCATACATAATACCTGGTACGCTTCTTGGAATCATTGCTCCTGGATAACTTACCCCATATCCCATTGTATCACAAGCACGTATTTTAATAGGCATACCTGTTTCTTCACTAATTTTCATTAACTCTCTTGCAAATGGTACCACAAAGTTATAAATATCTGCTCTTGTAATATCTTCAAAGTGACAACGAGGAATAATACCCTTGTTTATACATTGTCTAATAATCTTTGTATAATGTGCAATTGCTTCTGAGCGTTTCATATGAAGCTTATGGAAAATATGATAATCTGAACAGCTTACTAAAACTCCTGTTTCATCAATCTCCATTTGCTTAACTAATTCAAAATCCTTCTCTGATGCACGAATCCATGAAGTGATTTGTGGGAATTCATAGCCTAACTCCCTACATTTATAAACAGCTTCACGATCTTTATCACTATATAAGAAGAATTCACTTTGTCTAACAATGCCCTTAGGCCCACTGAGCTTATGTAAATATTTATATAACGTTACGATTTGTTCTGTTGTATAAGGCGCTCTGGATTGTTGCCCATCTCTAAAAGTGGTATCTGTAATATAAATATTATCTTGCATATACATTGGCACATGCACATTATTGAAGGCTACGCGTGGAATTTCGTCATATGGGAAAAATTCACGAAACATATTTGGTGTTTCTCTATCTTCCAATTGATGGTTTTTTTCCGTATTTGTTAATAAATTTGTCCTTTTATTGAGTTCAAACATCTAATCACCCCTTGCAACTTTTGTACTTAAATCTTTTAATTGTCTGAAAATAACTTATGTATAATTGTATACAATCCAATTCTTCATGTCAATATATAATTCTGAAAATAATAAATTTTAAATTACAATTGTAACAATTTCTTCCATCCATCATACTATAACTAATGTAGAAGTTAGTCAAAGAGGCACTAGATCCTAAACTTGTTCTAATTTCACCAAAATAATATTGTTACTAATATTATTTCGTAAAATAAACTTGTATATTTTCTGATTTTGACATTTCAAGTAATTTTATTTATAGATATATCATAGACTTAAATTAGAAATTTAATCATATTTACTTTTTTATATAGGAGGCACTTTATTATGGAAGATTTTAGATTTTTACAAGATGGTAGCTTATGGATCGTTATTATAGCTATTTTTGTTTTACTTTTCTTATGCGGAAATGGAAATGGTTGCAATTCCTTTGGTTCAGATGGTTTAGGCGGATTATTTGGTGGTTGTGGCGGTAACAACTCTTGGTTATGGATTGTTATTATTATTATAATTTTCTGTTGCTTCTGCAAAAATGACTGTGGCGTTTTTAGAAACGAACTTCAATAATTCTTTTTGCCTATAACTCCCCCTTAATACGAAATACAAAAAGTGATCAAGGCCCCCTTGATCACTTTTTGTATTTTCACTTTATTATTTAAGCCCTTTCTAATAACATTTCATCTACTTTTATCTCTTATCCTATCCTTATTGTATCTTCTTTTATTTATTCTTTTATTTATTCTTTTCTATAATTCATATCTTCTATGGTTTTGATTAACTTTACCATAATTAGTTTACATGCAAGTTTTTTGATTTGTTCTCTTTCCTTATTTTCGTCTCGATAAAAGGTTGTAAGCTCTTGATGTTCTCTCAAACTTCTGTCAATGAGATCATTATACATCATAGCATCTAAAATTAATTGAAGAATGCCCTTCTCATCTGGCAAAAAAGGCATAATTGCTTGAATAAGTTGGGCTTCCTTACCTAGATTCGATTCACACTCACTACGATATCCATTAATCGTATGCCTAAAACTTCCTATATATTTTTCATCGATATAGTTCCAGATTAGCTTGCTAATCTCATTTAAATCTTGCTCCATGCTTAACATGATTTCTTTCTTTTCCATTTTACTCACCACTTTATCACTCTACTTGTAGTATCCTATTCATAAAGCCTAATAAAAATAACTTTTTAGTTCTAGTAAAACTTATCCTAATCATACATTTATATAAGATATAGTAAACGGAGGCATATTATGACCAACTTTGACCGAGCTATTAATAATGACGTTTTAATTGTATCGAAATCACTCCTACCTTATTTAAATATAGACAGACAAAAACCTATGGCTATTTTTATTAAAGCGATGGAGCTTATGTATACTGTTAATCTTTTTTCAAATGAAGCTTCTGTTCGTTCTATGAGTCGAACTCAAGAAACGGGCTGGGAAAAATCTTTCTTAAATGATGTAAAATCCAATCTAGGTGATGATAAAGCATATTTTATAGATGCCATTCTTAAACTTTCTGAAGCTAGAGATCTACTTACTCATTTAGATACACCAAAGCCACCAACTAATGATCCAGAATATCATCTTCATCCATTAGATTCTGGTATTTTAGAAACTATGCCATTTCCTGATGAATCTGCAGCTAACTTACACAACCATACAGCCCCCCCATCCTCAGCAAAAAAAGCCAATTCCCCTTCGTCTTCTGGACCTTCACCTGAACAAATTATCAATGGTTTATCCTCTATGTTAGATCCTAATCAAGCACAACTTTTAAAAGTCTTTGCTTCACTTTTCAATTCTGGTAATTAAAGGAGGTCTTATTTTATGAAACTCTATGATGATCCGGCTTTTGCTCACCTTGATCCTCGTTTTGTGATTCATCTACAACATATCATTGATGCAAGTGCGCAAAAGCATAATGCTTTTGAAACCTTGCAAGGTCTTATTCAGGTCAATACCGAGCTCAACAACCATCAAATTCAGTGCACATCTGATATGCAAAAATCACTACTTAATTGTTTTAAAGATACCTTACCAAAGGCTCAACGTAAACAATTTGACACATTCTTTAATATGATGACTAAAATGAATCGCAAGTAATTTAAAGATATGTTTTACTCTCCCTATTAATCCTATTTAATGTACGAAAGAGCTATAAAACTAGATACTTTTAGACTAGTTTTACAGCTCTTTTATATTTTAATAAATTAATATTTAGATTTATTTATTTTACTATATTGGAAGATCTGGTCCTATTACAACACCTATACTAAAGAAAGCGAAAAAGATAATGGTAGCAATCACTAAACTTATACACACAAAGCCTAATGATAACACTTTGTCTTTCTTTTTCTTCTCTCTCCTTTTTCTCCCCTTAGATTTTATATTTTTCGATGTATGCCTCTCTTCATTAACTTTACTATGAGATTGATACTTTCTTGCCATTTCATTGTACCTACCTTTATTTTGCTTATTGGATTATCATATTACGATTCATATGGTTTTTCAAGTTATTAATCCTTACAATTTATTCATTTTATTTGTTCTAACTTAATCGACTCATTCTTATAATTTATTCTTCTTATCTCTTCCTATCCAAGCTACTTATCTTTATGATTTATTGAATTTTATACAGATTTAAATGAGACACAAAAAAAGGCCGCTTAAAGGGCGGACTTCCTAAGATAGTTCAATCAAAAAAAACTAAATACGTTTCATTTGTTACCATCATCCTTTATTTTTTACGAGTACGTCGCTCGTCCATGTTTCTTTACATCTTTAAGAATTAGCCACATACGGGGTAAACTTCCCCACGTCGGGTATGCGATTTTCTTCGCACAATTGTTATATCCAGCTTTCAAAGATACCTCATTTTCTCGTTGCCTCCATGGCAAAAATATATTCTAACATGAACGGGGTATAATGTATAGGTAAAGAAGAAGCGATACTTGGTCATAAAAACAAGTATCGCTTCTTCTCATTTTAGCCGCCTGACTGACAGATACCGTAAACTAGTAAATTTCATCTTATTCAGCGACCTTTTCATTTATTATTATTTTGCTACAAGGTTTACAATACGACCTTTAACATAAATTTCTTTAACGATTGTTTTACCTTCTAATTTAGCTGCAACTAATTCTTTTGCTTTAGCAATAGCTTCTTCTTGTGTTGCATCTGGAGAAATCATCATACGAGCAGCAATCTTACCTGTAATTTGTACAGCAACTTCTACTTCGTCTTCTTTCATTTTAGCTTCATCATAAGTTGGCCATGTGTTAGCAAATACGCTACCTTCACCACCAAGTTTAGCCCAAAGCTCTTCAGCAATGTGTGGTACGAATGGTGCTAAAAGCACTACCATAGCACGAAGTGTCTCGTTTGCAAGACCGCCTTCTTTCTTTTGAAGTTCAAGGAATTTATTAGTGTATTCCATGAAACCACTTACTACTGTATTTAAGTTGAAGCCTTCCATACGTACTGTGATATCACGGATTAATTGATGACGCATTCTTTCCATATCTCTTGTTTCTGGAACTTCGTTGTTTTCATCCACTAATTTCCATACTTTATTTAAGAAACGGTATACCCCTTCAATACCTCTATCATCCCATTCAGAATCTAATTCTGGTGGCCCAATGAAGAGTTCATACATACGAAGTGAGTCACATCCATAGTTTTCAACAAGTTCGTCTGGAGAAACAACATTTCCTTTAGATTTACTCATTTTAGCGCCAGCTTTTGTAACCATACCTTGGTTGAAGAGACGTTTGAATGGTTCTTCGAAGTCTACTACACCAATGTCGTATAAGAATTTAGTATAGAAACGAGCATAAAGAAGGTGAAGAACAGCATGTTCAATACCACCAACGTACATATCTACTGGTAACCATTTTTTCATATCTTCTTTGCTGATAAGCTCTTTTGTGTTGTGTGGGTTTGGATATCTTAAGTAATACCAAGATGAACCAGCCCATTGTGGCATAGTGTTTGTTTCACGTTTAGCTGGACCACCACAACATGGACATGATGTATTTACCCATTCTTCAATAGCTGCAAGTGGAGATTCACCTGTACCTGTTGGTTCATAGCTTTCTACATCTGGAAGTGTAATTGGAAGATCTTCTTCTTTAACACCTACGATACCACATTTATCACAGTGAACAACTGGAATCGGTTCTCCCCAATATCTTTGACGAGAGAATACCCAGTCACGAAGTTTGTAGTTAGTTGTTTTCTTACCAATATTTTTTGTTTCAAGGAATTCAGGGATTGCTTTTTTAGCTTCTTCTGATGGCATTCCATTGAAATCACCAGAGTTAATCATTACGCCAGCTTCTGTGTAAGCTTCTGTAAGCTCAGCTTCACTTCCGTCTTTAGAAATAACTTGGATAATTGGAAGTTCAAATTTCTTAGCAAATGCAAAGTCTCTCTCATCATGAGCTGGTACACACATGATTGCACCTGTACCATAATCAGCAAGTACATAGTCAGAAATCCATACTGGGATTTTTGCACCGTTAAGTGGGTTGATTGCATAGCATCCTAAGAAAGCACCTGTTTTTTCTTTATCCGCCATACGATCTACAGATGATTTTGTAGAAGCTTCAAATACATATTTTTCTACTTCTTCTCTTTGCTCATCTGTTACAAGTTTTAATACTTGTTCATGCTCTGGTGCCATTACCATAAAGCTTGCACCATAAAGTGTATCTGGTCTTGTTGTGTAAACTTTAACTTTTTCGTCTGTGCCTTCGATTTCGAAGTCGATTTCAGCACCATAGCTTTTACCAATCCAGTCAGCTTGCATTTTCTTAACTTTTTCTGGCCATTCAAGACCATCTAAGTCATTAAGAAGTCTTTCAGCATATTTTGTGATTTTAAGCATCCATTGACGAACGTTTTTCTTAGTTACAACGCTACCACAACGCTCACATTTACCTTCTTTTACTTCTTCGTTTGCAAGACCTGTTTTACAAGATGGACACCAGTTAATTGGCATTTTTTTCTCATAAGCTAAGCCGTTTTCAAACATTTTAAGGAAAATCCATTGTGTCCATTTGTAGAACTCTGGATCTGTTGTATTCACTTCTTTATCCCAGTCATAAATTGCACTGATATCGTGTAATTGACGTTTGAAGTTTGCTACGTTTTCTGCTGTAGCTGTTGCTGGGTGTACTTTCTTTTGAATTGCATAGTTTTCTGCTGGAAGACCAAATGCATCCCATCCCATTGGGTGAAGTACATAATGCCCTTGAAGCACTTTATAACGGCTCCATACATCTGATAATACATACCCTCTCCAGTGACCTACATGAAGTCCATTTCCTGATGGATATGGGAACATGTCAAGACAGTAATATGGTTTTTTATCTGGAGTTTCTACATTAATAGGATTTTCTTCCCAGTGTTTTCTCCACTTTTGTTCAATTTCCTTGTGATTGTATTGCACAACAATTCCTCCTTCTTTATTACAAAAAAACATTTTCTCTAAAAGTATCTTAGAAAAACAATGAGTTCTTACAGTAGTTCTAATAGCCTAAGTCATTTCAATAGTTTGCCACAAATAAAAAACCTTTCGCCTCCAATAAATATTAAGAGACGAAAGGTTATTATTCCGCGTTACCACTCTTTATTGTAAATTTAAAACAAGTTACATAAAACATTTCTCTCATGAGAATGCTTATGAAAACATATCTTTCTTTTACCACTCATTCTTCTATAACGGGAAGTCCCGCCATCACCTACTGTTATTTCAGCTTGGAACTTAGCGATGAGTTCATAAAATGCTTCTTGCTATTTTCCACCTACCAATAGCTCTCTGAAAAGTCTCATCTTATTACTATTTCGCATCATTGTCTTTCAAATATTACATTAAGGGAATTTTATCACACATAGCCCTTAAAATCAACGGTATTTTACCCTATTCTCCATTTAAAATCTTAAATAAAATCTAGGATTCTAGTGGTTTATAAGCAAACCACCAATCATAATGCTCATACATCTCGGCATTCTTTTTTGCCTCTTCTATATCATTAGCTACTGGTACAATAACCTGATTACCTATTAGTTCATTATTAGGCCAATTAGCTGGCATTGCCACTTTATTTTCCGTAGCAATCTGTAAAGCTACTAAACTACGAATAATTTCCTCCATATTTCTTCCTACTTCTGCTGGATAGTATAAAATCATTCTAATTTTAGAGTCTGGATCTACAAAAAACACTGCTCTTACTGTAGCAGATGGCTTAGCAGGTTGAATCATACCTAGTTCATTTGCTACTTTTCCCATTGGATCTGCAATAATAGGAAAAGGAATTTCCTCCCCTAAACAATCCTTAATCCACTCTATCCATTTCATATGAGGTTGTACTTGATCTACGGATAACCCTAAAAGTTCTGTGTTAAGCTGCTTAAATGTCTCACTATTTCTTGCAAAAGATACAAATTCCGTCGTACATACAGGTGTAAAATCTCCCGGATGGCTAAATAGAATTAGCCATTTTCCTTTATAATCTTCTGGTAAATGCTTAATGCCTTGTGTGGTTTGAACCGTCATACTAGGTAAATAATCTCCTATTAATAGCATCTGTGTGCTCCTATTACTTGATAGCTCTCTTTAGGAAATATATGACCTAACTACTTTTTATATGCATCAGATCTTATATGCTCTCTTTACATCCACACTCATAAATTCAGTATTCCCTTAATCCATTCTATTCATTCCAATAACTATTTAAAAATTCTGTATCCTATGACAGGGGTTCTTTTTCCTAAATAACTTATTTCTTTTATTTCACATTTTTATGCATTAAATTTTTTTGATATTTTTCAATAAATGGCATGACTATTTTCCTAGGTACCTTAATCCATAACCAATTTTTAATACCTGGAATAATCACTCTTTTATTTTTCATTAATCCCTTATAAGCCTTAGCTGCCACCTCTTCGGCACTCATTGCTATGGAGGCATCTGCTCTTCCAGCAGCTTTTGCAAAATTCGTCTTTGTAGCCCCTGGGCATAAACTTGCCACATGTATACCTACTGGTTTTAGCTCTGCATACAAAGCTTCTGATAAAGAGAGTACATAAGCTTTCGTTGCATAATAGACAGCTGTATAACTTCCTGGATGATAGGCACCTGTTGAAGCGACATTTAAGATTTTCCCCTCTCCCAACTTTTTCATCTCTTCTGCAAAATATCTTGTTAGGAGCGTTAAGCTTGTCATATTAAGCACCATATGTTCTAATATCATTCTTTCATCTTCTTCAACAAATGCACCAACATACCCTGCTCCTGCATTATTAATGAGTATCTGAACCTTAAGTCCCTGACTTTTAACTTGAGTATAAACTTTCTGTGCAGCCTCCTGCTGACTTAAGTCTTGGCAAATTAAGATAATTTCTTGTGATGTTTCTCTTTCTTTTCTTTTTAAATCTATTTCATTAATATCCATTCCTTCTCGCTTTGTAAGCTGCACCTTTGTCTGTCTCAGTTTCTCTAGGCTGCGTCCTACTAAAATCAGGGAATGTCCCTTCTGATAAAAAATCTCAGCCAATGCATAACCAATACCACTTGTTGCTCCTGTAATGAGTACATAGTCCATGGTCTTTGTTTCCCTTCTATTATTATTCTATTTAAAATTATCAAATTCAATACCCTTTACTAAAATCAATCATATTTTTCAATAACTCACCCTTACTATCACGTTTTATATTTTCACAAAATATATCTAAAATTCTCTTCCTTGTAAACTCATTTTCTCCCCAACTAATTCCCGAAATGTGTGGAGTCAACACTACATTTCCCATATATCTGAGAGGATGTGTTTCTGGCAAAGGTTCAGGATTTGTAACATCAAGAACTGCACCTCCCAGTACACCTTTATGTAAAGCATTGGTTAATGCATCAGTATTCACAACAAATCCACGCCCAACATTTACTAGCATAGAATTTGATTTCATCTTATTTATTCTTTCTTCGTCAAACATTTCTTTCGTCTCTGCTGTACCTGGCAGTGCAATAATAACTACATCGGCTCTTTGCAATTGGTCATCAAGATTTTCTATTGTATATAACTCGTCAAAAAACAATAGCTTATCTCTAGTAGTACGACTTATTCCAACTGTATAGACTCCAAAACATTTAAGTTTTTTTGCAGTTTCCTGACCAATATTTCCTGTACCTAAAATAAGCGCTCTTTTTCCTTCTAATGTATCCTCATTCTCAATTTTATGCCAATATCCATTCTTCATTTGCGTACGATACAAAAACAAATTTCTATATAGTGCAAGGATTCCAGAAATAACATATTCAGAAATAACACTTCCATAAGCACCTGATGCGCTTGTAAGAATAATATGATCAAACACCTCTGCCGAAGCAGTGTATTTATTAGCACCTGCCCAAGTCATTTGAATCCATCTAAGATTTTTCATAAAAGGAATCGTGCTAAGCCCAGGCTCACCAAATACAATATCTATATTCTCTATATCTTCACTTTCAAGAAGTTCCTGCTTGTTGCCGAAAAATAAAACTTTATCATCTTTTTCAATTGATGATAAAATAAGCTTTTTTTCATATTCCAAACATTTCTTTGTTATAGCTATAGTTCGCATATTTTTTCTCCATTTTCTTTCTCCATAAGCATGATTTATCTATACCACGTTAAATTCTGATTTATAAAATATCTATTTGTTTAATAGTAATATATCATACTTATATCATAAACGTAACAGTTACATTATTTAACAAGGGCTCTTAGTCGAGTTCTAAAATCAGAACGTCTAGCATCAGCCAAACACTTTTCTTATGATTCCCCTATAAAACAAGGCTATCTCTAATAGGATGATGAACTGCTTTCTTCCTATTAAAAATAGCCTTTTACACTTTATCTAAGCTCTTGCCTGAATGACTTTATTCTGAATATCACTTGGTGCCTCTTCATAACGCTCAAATTCATACTTTACTTCTCCCCTACCTTGAGTCATAGAACGTACATCAGTAGCATAGGTATAAAGCTCAGATAATGGCATTTCAGCTAAAATAACTTGCATCTTAGACTTGATTTCCATGCCCATCATACGTCCACGACGTTTTTTCATATCTCCCATAATATCTCCTGTATAAGTTTCAGGTATAGTAATTTCTACACGGGCAATAGGTTCAAGAATAACGGGATTAGCTTTAATAATACCTTCTTTAAAAGCAAGAGTTGTCGCCATTTTAAATGCCATTTCAGAGGAGTCTACTGGATGATAAGAACCATCTAACAATATCGCTTTTACTCCCACAACTGGATAACCAGCTAGTACGCCTTTTTGTACACTTTCTTCTAACCCTTTTTCTACTGCTGGAAAGTATTGTTTTGGCACAGCACCACCAAATACTTTTTCTTCAAATACAAATGGCAGTTCCAGGTCACCTGATGGTTCAAACTCCATCACAACATCGCCATATTGTCCATGGCCTCCAGATTGTTTTTTATGTTTTCCACGTACATTTGCCTTACTCTTAATCGTCTCGCGATAAGGTGTTGTTGGATTTTGAAGAGAAACTTCTACCTTAAACTTATTCTTTAACATACTAACAATCACATCTATTTGTTGCTCCCCAATAGCTGAAATAATGGTTTCATGGGTTTCTTTATTATAATCCACATTAAAGGTTTGATCCTCAGCCATAAGTTTATATAGACATTGTGACATTTTCTCCTCATCCCCTTTTCCATTAGGGAAAATAGCTTTTTTCACAACACCTTCTGGAAATTCAATTGATTTATAAACTTTCCCAAAACCTTTTTCACTAAGTGTATCACCTGTTATCGGATTCTTAAGTTTTGCTACAGCTCCAATATCTCCCGCACATAAGCTTGGCACCTCTTGTTGTTCCTTTCCAGAAAGTACATATAAATGAGCTAAACGTTCTGTTTCTCCTGACCTATTATGTATCAAAACATTATCCGTTTTCACTTTCCCCGTCATTACCTTAAATAAAGAAAGCTTTCCTATGAATGGATCCACCAATGTTTTAAAGACAAAAAGAGAGACCTTTTCATTTCCATTGCATCCTACTTCCACTTCTTCACCTGTCACTTCATCTGTTGCAATAGAATGAGCTGCTTCTTCTGGAGATGGGAACAAAGAAATCATACTATCCATGAGTATTGCAATGCCCATACCAGTTAAGGAACTTCCACATAATACGGGAACAATTTGTTTGGAAATCACACCTTTTTTGTATGCTGTCTCAATCTCATCCACACTGATTTCTTCTTCTGCAAAATATTTTTCCATAAGTACTTCATCCGTTTCAGCCACTGCTTCTAAAATCATAGTATGAATGGGTTCAATTTTTTCTTTAAGTGCTTGTGGGATAGGACAATCAACCATTTTACCATTTTCTAAACGTCTTCCTAGCATTTTTAGTACATGTACATAACCGACACATTTTTCCCCTTCATACCAAGGTACCTGTACAGGCGCAATACTCGTACCAAACTTTGCATGACACTCCTCTAAAATCTTTTCGATATCCAAATTAGGTGCATCCATCTCCGTAATAAATAACATCTTAGGGATATCTGCCTTGGTGGCATATTCCCATGCCTTTTCTGTCCCAACTTCTACTCCCGATGAAGCCTTTAGGACGATTAACGCACTATCGGCTACACTCATGGCTTCTCTGACCCCACCTATAAAATCAAAATAGCCCGGTGTATCTAAGATATTGAGTTTATATCCTTTCCATTCTATAGGCACTAAGGAAGTTCGAATAGAAAATCTTCTTTTAATTTCCTCTGGCTCAAAATCGCTCACTGTTGTTCCATTTTCTACTTTACCAAGTCTAGAAGACTGTCCTGTTTTATAAAACATGGCCTCACACAGGGTTGTCTTACCTGCTCCGCCATGACCTAATAGGGCAATATTACGAATCTCTTTACTTTCATACATCTTCATAGAAATGACCTCCTTTTTCAAGATAAAAACTACCTGTTATTATTTTTATTCAAATCCTATAGAGGTATTCCATCTTTTATCCCCATTTTTACCACATTTTTTAGATTTACAGGAAATCATTTGTAATAAATATATAAAAAGCTAATGTAAAACCCCTTGTCTACATTAGCTTTATATATATTTATTCTTTTTTTCTTATTAATACATCTAGTTCATTTTGAAGTTGCCTTAATTCTGTTTTCATCTTGACCGATTGAGCTAATACTTCAATTTCCACTACTTGCGCTTCATCTATCTCTTCTATACCTCTGGCTTCTAGTTGGTCTATTAAATAATTAAACATTAATAATTTAAAGTTAGTTATAAATAGTTTACTTAAATACTCACTAAGCTCAAGCACCTGCATAATAGTAGAATCAATACATAAATGCATATGATTAAGAATGGCTTCATTAATCAGCCTAGATATAATCAGCTCCACACTACCCTGTTGGTATTTAAATAAACTAGAAAGAATCTTTTCTTCATGAAGATCTTCATAACGGTTACTCAGGTGAAATGGGCGATACAAACTTTTTACACTTAGCATAACTCCGCCTCCTATATCCCTTCATTTACTCTTTCTAAATCATCATCTTATTCAGCGATTAAGTTAATTATAACATTTCCCTACACTTTGAACATGTCCTTTTATTTTTTTGTTTATTTTCCACAACAACAGCCATACTGGGACAGGCAATATTTCAATCATAGCTTATTTCAAAACCTTATTTTCTTTTCTAAAACATAAAGAGTCTAGAAAATACCTTCTATTAAGGTTTCTTCTAGACTCTTTATCATAAATTATTTCATTTTCTTATATCTATTTATTGCTTTAATCTATCTATTATACTTATTCACAATTAATATAATGGATATTGATCTAATAGATTTTTTACTCTTTTAGCACATTCTTCTTTATTATTATCAAAATCACTTAATGCTAAGAAAATGATTTCTGCAATTTCTTCCATATCTTTTTCTTTCATTCCTCTTGTTGTTACAGCTGGTGTACCAAGTCTTACGCCACTTGTTACATTTGGAGAAGCTGTGTCAAATGGAATTGTATTTTTATTACATGTGATACCAATTTCATCTAATAGATGCTCTGCTTCTTTACCTGTTACATTCATGCTTCTTACATCAAGGCTCATCACATGGTTATCTGTACCATGTGCTACAATTCTCATACCTTTTTCAGTAAGGGCATTAGCAAGAGCTTGCGCATTTTTAATGATTTGTGTTTGATAATCTTTAAACTCTGGTTCAAGCGCTTCTTTAAAGCAAACTGCTTTTGCAGCAATTACATGCATAAGTGGTCCACCTTGAATACCAGGGAATATGGCTTTATCAATCATTTTAGCATGTTCACTATCACATAAAATCATACCACCACGTGGTCCTCTAAGTGTTTTATGTGTTGTTGTTGTTACAAAGTGTGCATAAGGCACTGGATTTGGATGAAGTCCTGCTGCTACAAGTCCAGCAATATGTGCCATATCTACCATAAGATATGCCCCCACCTCGTCAGCAATTTCTCTAAATTTAGCAAAATCAATCACTCTTGAATAATTACTTGCACCTGCAATAATCATTTTTGGTTTATGTTCTAATGCAATTTCTCTTACTTTATCATAATCAATCATTTCTGTTTCCGGATCTACACCATATGAAACAACATGATAGTTTTTACCTGACATATTAACTGGGCTACCGTGTGTTAAATGACCACCATGACTAAGGTCCATACCCATTACAGTATCCCCTGGTTTAAGAGCTGCAAAAAATACAGCTTGGTTTGCTTGAGAACCTGAATTAGGTTGTACATTGGCATGCTCAGCACCAAATAATTTTTTTGCTCTTTCTCTTGCTAAGTCTTCAATTTGATCTACTACTTCACACCCACCGTAATAACGTTTGCCTGGATATCCTTCAGCATATTTGTTAGTAAGTGTACTTCCCATTGCTGCCATAACAGCTTTAGAAACGAAGTTCTCAGATGCAATGAGCTCAATTTTATTATTTTGTCTTGCTGTCTCTTCCTTGATAAGAGCCATAATTTCTGGGTCTATGCTTTGTAATTCATCTAAAGTATACATACTTTCTACCTCCTGAAATATATAATAAAAGTCATAACTTTTGCTATGCTTAGTAAACTTTATACCCTTGGCTTATTGCCTATTTGCTAATCCTATGCATTTTGGCTAGCATAGACTGCTTTAAAATCTACTCTCACCTTGAATAGACTCCTCTACAATACGCATTATAAAGATACCTTTATTATACACAATCTTCATAAGACATGTAACGCTAGAATGCATAAAAGTAGAATATCTATTAATACCTACTACTATATCCTTTTTCATTTGCAAGTTCCTACTATAATAACACTACATTTTATGATTATTCAATATTTTATATAAAATTTTATAATTTTATTTTTTATTATGTCATGTATTAAGACTATTATAAAACTAAAGGCCCTACCACTTTACAGTTTTTCCAGTAACATGTATACTGGGTAATAATATTTATGGAAAGAAAGGATCTACTGTGGAGACAACTGTTTGTAATGAAAAAATATTAAACTTTGCTGTACATATAGGTGAACTGATGCTAAAGAGCGGTGCAGAGACTTATAGAGTAGAAGATACCATTACCCGTATTTTAAAAAAACATGATTTTCGCTCTGTGAATACCTTTGTTGTTCCTACTGGCATTATGGTAACCGTAGAAAGTGAAGCCTATGCACTTTCCACTAAGGTGGTTCGGGTCAAAAATAGAAGTACTAGATTAGAACGAATTGAAAAGTTAAACCAACTCTCCAGAGATTATGTAAGTGGGCTTCTTTCCTTAGATGAAGGGATTATAAAACTTTATGAAATTAATCACTCTTCAAGCTACAAGCCTCACACCATTATTCTTTGGATCGGTATTAGTTGTAGCTTCTTTTCAATTATGTTTAATGCTAGACCTATAGAATTTATTCTATCCTTTTTTATAGGATTAGGCGTAGGCTTTTTACAATACCGCTTAACAGAAAAACAAATTGTAAACTTCTTTGTTCTTTTTATTTGCTCTCTTTCCTTAGGCTTTGCCGTTATGATTTGTCATACTTTATTTGATAAAGGCATTCATATTGAGCCGATTATGATTGGATGCATTATGCCACTACTTCCAGGTGTTGCTTTTACCACTGCTATCCGAGATGCTATTAGTGATGAACTTTTATCTGGTATTTCTCGCGGTGTTGAAGCTTTACTAATGGCTATTGCCCTTGCTGCTGGCATGGGGATTTCCTTAAGTATTTCCTATGTGATTGGAGGTTTACTATGATATTAAGTGTATTAAGTGCTTTTATTTCCACTATTGGTTTTTCTATCGTATTTCATGTTCAAAAAAAGCACCTATTAATATGTGGAAGTGTAGGCGCTTTGGGTTGGCTTGTTTATTTACTGATTAATGACCGTTATAATTCTTCAGTGCTGGCTTCTTTTATAGCTGCCCTTTTAGTAACTGAACTTTCTTATATACTGGCTAAAAAACGTAAAACACCTATTACTGTTTTTTTAGTATCGGGGATTATTCCTCTTGTTCCAGGACTAGGACTTTATCGAACGATGGCAACATTATTAGAGGAAAACTATGCCGCTGCACTAGACTATGCATTATTAACCTTCGAAATAGCTGGCGTGATTGCAGGTGCCATTGTAATTATTTCTCTTTTACCTTTACTATGGCGTAAAAGGAAAACAAATTAGTTTCATATACTAATAGATATTTTATAAATTAATCAACTAAAATTAGGAGTTGAAAAATATGTGTTATCAAGAATTGCTTAATAACTTTTTGTCCATAAGCAAAGAAACCATTGGAAAGCAGTTAACTGGAATTTATTTGCATGGCTCTATGGCTATGGGATGTTTTAATAGTGAGAAGAGTGATATCGATCTAATCGTTGTGATTAATGATACTATTACGGATACACAAAAACTAAATTTTATGGAACAAGTTGTGAGGTTAAATGAATATGCTCCATCAAAAGGCTTGGAGATTAGTATTGTAAAACAAGAAAATTGTAAGCCATTTGTATATCCAACGCCATTTGAATTACATTTTTCACCCATGCACTTACAATGGTTTAAGGATAATCCAGATCATTATGTGAAAAATATGAAAGGTGAGGATAAGGACTTAGCAGCTCACTTTACAATTATTAATAGGTATGGCATCGTACTATTTGGCGAAGCAATACCTAATGTATTTGGAGAGGTATCGAAAAAAGATTATATAGATAGTATTTCGCTCGATGTAGAAAATGCCATAGAAGATATTACAGATGAACCTATATATATCATTCTTAATTTATGCAGAGTATTAGCCTTCTTAAAAAATGATCTATGCATTTCAAAAGAAAAAGGAGGAGAATGGGGGCTTGAACATATCTCTAAAAAATACCATTCTCTCATTTTACAGGCACTCAACTGTTATAAAACTAACCATATCATGCAATTAGACGAAAACCTTGCAAAAGACTTTGCAGATAATATGCTTAAAGAAATCCAACATGAAATGAATCATTAATCTTTCTTTCATTTATTTTTTAACTTTATTATCCCCCATACATATATGACAATTTTTAGTTTCCACGGCTAAATATATACAATTTCAATCTCATGTCTTATAATACCTTTATAAGATTACCCCAAAGGGTTATCGTTGACATCATGAATGAACTTGAAAGGGGATTACAACTATGGCAAATGTAGGGGTATTTGATGTACTTGGACCTATTATGATTGGTCCTTCTTCATCCCACACAGCTGGTGCTGCTAGACTTGGAAAATTTGCAAAAACAATCGTAGATCATGAAATCAAGGAAGTTACTTTCTTATTACATGGTTCTTTTGCAAAAACCTATAAAGGTCATGGTACAGATAGAGCACTTGTAGCAGGGATTCTAGGTATGAATCCTGATGATACAAGATTACGATATTCTTTAGACTTAGCTAAAGAGCAAGGTATTCAAATTGAATTTGTTCCAACTGATTTGGGCGATGCCCATCCTAATACTGTAAAATTTGTGATTACAGATATGGATGGCCGCATTTGGGAGATTCTTGGCTCATCTCTCGGTGGTGGACTTGTAGAAATTAGAGAAATTAACGGCAACAAAGTTCAAATCACAGGTGAATATCAAACAATTATTACAAATAATGATGACGTTCCAGGAACATTGGCTAAAATCTCTGGGCTTCTCTATGAAGCAGGCATCAATGTTGCTTCTATGAAATCTGTAAGAAGCCAAAAAGGTAAAGGCGCAACCATGACTTTTGAACTGGATCATCCTGTTTCACCTGAAACCATTGAAGAAATTAAACAAATTGAAGGGGTTAACCGTGTTATTACTATTAATCCTGTAGGAGGAACAATTGATGAAACTTGCTAAATCTGGTGCCGAACTAATCCATATATGTAAAGAAAATAATATCTCTCTTAGTGAATATGCGATTGCACGTGAAATGGAAGATAAAGGATTTTCAAGAGAACAATTAATGGCTCATATGAAAAAAACTTTAGAAGTTATGAGAGAAGCGTCTACCTTAGGACGTGAAAAGGAAGTTTATTCATTAAGTGGTTTAATTGGCGGCGATGCATATAAATTACAACAATATCTAAATAGTGGTAAATCACTCATGGGTTCTGCCACTATTAAAGCCATGGCCATGGCACTTTCTTCATCTGAAGTGAACGGTTCAATGGGAAAAATTGTAGCTTGCCCAACAGCAGGATCATGCGGTATTTTACCTGCTGCCTTATTAACTGCAGGTGAAGAATTAGACAAAACAGACGATGAACTTGTAATGGCACTCTTTGCTGCTTCTGCAGTGGGTATGATTATTGGAATGAATGCAACTTTCGCAGGTGCTGAAGGTGGTTGCCAAGCAGAATGTGGCTCTGCTGCGGGAATGGCCTCTGCTGCCATTGTTGAGCTTATGGGGGGCACACCTGAAATGAGCTTAGATGCTGCTGCCATTGTCTTTAAAAATATTCTTGGCCTTGTATGTGATCCTGTAGCTGGACTTGTAGAAATTCCTTGTGCCAAACGAAATGCTTCAGGTGCAGTAAGTGCCCTTACAACAGCCGATCTTGTTATGGCAGGCGTTGCTTCTAAGATTCCTTTTGATGATGCACTTTCTGCGATGTATACTGTTGGACGTGGCTTACCTAAAGAATTACGTGAAACCGGCTTAGGCGGCGTGGCTGTTACACCAACTGGTCTTAAATATAAAGAACAAGTATTTGGAAAAGATGCTTAGTTTATAAAATACCATAAAAAAAGTGGAGATTCGCCTTCGGGCTAATTTCCACTTTTTATTCTATATGTACACACTATAAAGCCATACTTATTTTTGACTTATCCATTCACTCTTGTAATATGTCGCACAACGTATGACTGCCTCTAATGCATCTTCATCTGCAATATACAAATCAGGCAATGTACCTCTTGCATCATACCCTTCCATATCATTCGCTACTTTTAATGCGTTGCCATAGACAATAGCATTTTTTGAATTTGGTAAATATAATGGTGCATAAATCATTGGATTAACGACTGTCAAACACCCATTACTATTGGTTCCAACTAGAATGACATTACTCATTGTTTCAAGCTGTCTTAAAAAGTCTTCACTCGCAGAATATACATCTTTATTGACTAAAACAAACCATAATGTTTCATTCTCAATCCAAGATACACCTTGATTATAACTAATCGTATACCCATTTTCTTCCTGAATGCTATATCCTTCTATCTCTTTATAAAAATTTGGATTAGATGGATTATAGTTAAAACTCACATCTCCCAATCTAGGCCGTGTTTTACTAGCCCATTTCCCTTGATAATCATTTAGCTTACTTCTATAGCCAATTTCTATTTCTTTTGGATAGACAGAAGTACCTGTGATTTGATAAAGCCACATATAGTTAATAAATGGGCTCCCACCATTATTATCTCTTAGATCTAGCACAGCCACTCTTTGATTTCTTAGCCCTCTGCCATCTTCAATAAAGGAATTCGTTCCAGTGTTATACGTCATTTCCCTATAAGAAACAATAGGAATACCTGAAATTTCTTGATAGCTATAGTTACTATCTATTTCTTCTCGTTTAGGGCTTCCCACCTCACATAATTTCCATGCAATTTCTTTTTGTTGTTTGTCTCTACCTCTACTTAAAGTCATACGTGTCGGTAGCTTTTCTTTTTCTTCTTCATCTACTACTGTAAATAAACCATAGATCAGCTGTCCCTCTTCTCCAATTGTTGGCTTAATATAAGGCTCAAAATCTTCTTCTATGTACCATCTCTTTCCTTGTCCCAATATATAATAGCCCTTGGCATCTTTCTTTATCTCATCTATACCACTACCATAATAACTATACTGCTCTTTAAAATCTGTGAATTTACCATTTATAAAGAAATGCGTATCCACTAAAAAGTCCAATCCTTTACATAGGATTTGCTCCAACACCTCACTTGTCATCTGCTCTTCCCTTAGATTCTCTATTGTATCTATCATTTCTTGTTTAGCTTGATTAAACCGCTCTTTACCTCCAAAGTAAATATAGCCTCCATAACTTTGACTTAAGGCTCTAAAAAGCACTGTTACATCTTCTATAGCCTCTATTTTAGTGATGTTCTGCCGATTTCCCTTAGTACATAAGAATTCTAATTCCTCTTCTGTAAAATCAGTAGGTTGTAATGTCCTTTTTAATGTTTCCACCTGATAGTGTATAGGTTCTTCTAATTCTTCTCGTCTCTCTTTATTGAGTTGTGTTATAAAAGTCGATAATGTTAACTCTTCTTCCTTGTCCCCTTTATAGTAGAAAATCCCTATTACTAAACATATACTTAGTCCTACTATACATTTATAAATTATTTCTCTTTCCACTTGTATCCCCCAATTTCATTAGTTACTCCAATTAAATTCACTTACTTCTACAAATCTATTATTTTACTTTCTTTCCTCCCACTCTATTCTCTTTTACTCCACTTATCTATAGATTTTCTCTAACTCATACCTATTTCAATCTGTAACGTCACTTTCTTTATCTTAACTTACAACCCATTTTATTGATGCTTCATTAAATCTATCTTGTATTTTCATCATCAAACTGCATATAAAAAGTACCAAACCTAACTTGGCTTGGTACTTTTTATAATTTATTATCTCTGCTCCCCCATAAAAAAAATAGCAATTGTTCCCGGTCCAGAATGGCTGCCTACAGTGGCACCCACATAATTAATCCATACCTCTTTAACGTGGCACTCCTCTAAAAGTGCTTCTTTTACTTGCTCAGCTTCTTCTAACACATCACCATGGCTAATAAACACGATTTGTTTTTCAGGTTCTATAATCTTTTCCTTTAGTTTTTCTATGAGCACTTTAAGTGATTTTTTTCTCCCCTTTGCTTTTTCTACTGGTGTTAATCTACCTTCATTATCTACATGCATAATGGGTTTGATTTGAAGCAAAGTGCCTACAGTTGCTGCTGTTTTGGATACTCTACCACCTCTAAATAAGTAATTAAGATCTGATACGGTAAACCAATGATTAATCTTTAATTTGTTATCTTCTACAAATGTCACAACTTCCTCAAAAGTTTTTCCTTGTTTAATCTGCTGCACTGCATAGTAAATAAGTAATCCTTGGCCCATAGAAGCACATTTACTATCTATAATGGCAATCTTAGCTGTTGGTATTTCTTCTTTAATTTCTTCAACTGCTATTTTTGCACTATTAATACAACCACTTAGAGCAGAAGAAAATCCTATATAGACGACTTGTTTTCCTGCCTTAATAAGCTGGCTAAACTTCTCTTTAAATTCATAAGCATTAATTTGTGATGTTTTGGGCATAGTTCCTTCTCTTATAGCCTGATAAAATGCCGAATACTCTCCTGTAATCATGAAGTTATCTTTCTTATTTTGGTCCTCTATGATAATATTCATTGGCATAATCTCAATAGGATTTTCTTTGACATAGGCATAAGGTAAATCACAACATGAATCTGCAACAATAACAATCTCCATTTTTCATCCCCCATTTATGCTTTTTTGTTTATTATAACATAGGTTTTCCATCTACCCACCATAAATTTCCCCAATATTCAAACCACTTAATTAGTACTCTATTGATTCCTACCCACCTAATACTACTTATTATTTCCATCCTTCTACGCAAAAATCCCATAGATATGTATTTTTATCAAACAAATAAGAGATGGCTATAAGCCTCTCTTGCTTACAACCACCTCTTATATTCCTAAGATAATTTGCTATTTACTTAGTTACTTAATTGCTGCTTCCACATCTGCAAGTATTGCAGCTACATTTATTGCTACCGCTATTGCTATCACAGCATCCTCTGCTAGTATTAGTGTTTACATTGTTTTTTTGACAATTATTATCTCTAATAGATTTTGCGTCTTCGCCTACTTCTAGTGGTCTAATGCTTGCTTCAAGTAAGTCACCGCATACAAAGTCTAAACAGTTATTGTTTTCTTCTTCGTTAACTGGTGTTAATTTAGGTGGTACAGTTAAGCCCTCATGTTTGAACTTGTATTGTACAAAGTAAATAGATTTAATATAAAGTGTTAAACCAATAGCTAAGTTATCGCAACCATCGGCAGCAACAACTTTAGCTAATGCTTGAGCAGAAATACCTTGTTGAATTGTGTTATTAACTGGATATTCAAAGAAGCCCTCTAAACTGCCACTACATCTGCCTTGTTCACTATTTACATAACCCATGAAGTTAATGGTTGGAACGAGTTTATTGCAACCTGTTGGGTTTTCTGGAGCAAATGAAACACCATATGGTGTATAAAGATCAAATGCAATACAAGATGGATTAGTACATGCATCATATGCGTGATCTCTGTCATCACCTAGATATCTTAATGTCATCATACCTTGTTTTACAACTTTGCAGCAACTATCTATGATAGATACAGCAAATGTTACGTCAATATCTTTTAATGAAATGCGGCTTAAATTAGGTTGGCATTTTGCAGGTTGAATTTCAGAATATCTATTGCCCATTGGGTCTACAAAGTTAAAGTCAATATCTACTACTTGGAGCTGGATTTTACAAGCATTTGCTAAATCACATTTCGTTAATCCACCAAATAAGATATCGCATTGTTTTCTTGCTTCACCATCACAAATATCTTGCAGGGCATCAAAACTAACTGTACGGCAAAGATTAATACCACATTCATCAAATACAACTGGAGCCATCATAGTGAGTAATTTAGGTTCTCCCATAGGAGGACACATTGCAACTGCTTCCATAGGTGACACTTTATTTTCAGCAGGGTGACAGATGTCACAAAGGCCTGCATTAGGTTTCTCAAAATATTTCATGTCGTTGTTACAACAACTTTTCTTCATCATTAAAAACCTCCTGTATGATTCCTAAAGGATGGAAATCATAATTTGTCGTTTCCAATACTATAATATGGGAAATTCAAGTTTTTGGTTACATTAATGTATAATTTTATTTTGCACTCAATATATTTATAAAAGGATGTTCTTTTTGTTTAATACAAACCTTTAAATTTCAATGAAAAAGTTTTATTTTTCATCCTAAGGAGGTTCTTATATATGCCTTATATTTTTCATTCTAATAATTATTTTACCCTAATAGATTCCACACCTAAAAATGGTACTTTTTGTAAATTTTTCTCTTCTAACTATACACCTAAACCTATCCAAATCTATCCTCAACAACTTGCCTCTTATGATGCGCATATGGATTTAGATGGCAAGCTTTATGTTGCCACCATGCCTGATGCTTTTCAACTCAATTATTATATTTATGAGGGAAATCGCTTTAACCGAAACACGCTTATTTCCAATACAAATTCCAATTATCAGCTTTCATCCCCCATTATGTATACCATTAATCAAACACCTTTTATTACTTACTTATCTCATCAAACCCACTCTACTACCTACAATTTTGTGCAGGAAAATCTTCATCACCCTCACCTGATTACACTCCTTACCTGCTATAGTAAACCCTCATTAATTAAAAGTTATAAGACTGACAATGAAGTTTTTGTTTTTTTTATTACCTATGAAGAAAGCTATCAACTTAATCTCCTTCACATCAATGAAGTTAATATCTCCTCTTCTGTTTATCTAAATTCTACTGAACCTATTACAGACTATAGCATTTGTATCGAAAATGATACCATTCATATCACCTATGTAGTAGAATTTCATGGTAAATATCAGCTTGCTTACTTTAATAATCATTCTAGTCAAATAACGACTTTAGTAACCACACAATATCCTTCCAATCCTGTAGTCTTCTGCTACTACGATATGATTTGGATTAACGCACTGATTAATCATAAATTACAAATGCTTCTTTCAATCGATAATGGGCAAACTTTTAGTCAACCTGCTCCTTGCTCTCTTCAAAATAATATTCATCGCTCTGCCTTTTTGACCCATAAATCTTCCACTTTTATTTGTCAGGAATTATATGCTTCTATTGCCTCTACCATTAAGTTATGTACATTAGCCATGATTGACTTACCTAGATTCCATACAGATACAATGATTACACCAGAATTAGAACTTTTATTAGAAGGCCTTATTTTATCTCGAAGTACTCAGGAAACAGAAGCTACTCATTCGCCTAATCAAAACGCTAACCCCTATACTACTCCAGAGTCCGTTCCTTCCTCATCAGGAACACCTACACTCAAAGATGCTAAGAGTGCTTTTATGAATGAACTTACCAGTTGGGATTTGCCACCCAGGGTTTAAAAGCATTTATACCTTCTACCCACTAGAAATTTTTACTTATTTTATAGTTTAAATATCTTATTGAACTTTTTTTTGCTATACTTAATACTGTAAATTACTTTTATAGACTTTACATACAGGAGAAACACTTATGAAAATTATTATTATTGGAGTTGGAAAAGTAGGTTATGCCCTTTCCCAATCTCTCTCAGCTGAAGGACATGATGTCACTGTTATTGATAATAACCCTAAAGTTATTGAGCGTGTAGATAATACCTTAGATGTCATGCCTATCAAAGGAAATGGATTTAGTACCAGTACCTTACTAGATGCCGGTTGTAATGAAGCCGATTTTGTAATTACTGTTTCAGGCAAAGATGAAATCAATATGCTTTGTTGTTTAACAGCTAAAAAATTGGGTGCCAAACACACCGCTGCTCGTATTAGAGACCCTCAATACGCTAGAGAATTACTCCTTATTAAAGAAGATTTAGGTCTTGATATGGTTATTAATCCAGAGGAAGCATCAGCAGATGAAATTGCTCGCCTTTTGACTATTCCAGGTGCCATTAAAATACAAAACTTTGCTAAAGGCCGTGTGCGTATGATGGACTTTATTGTAAGAGAAGATATGCCTATTGCAGGTATGCAGCTTAAATCTATAGCCGCAACTTATAGTATTCCTATATTAATTGGTGCGGTAACTAGACAAAATGAGCTTATTATTCCAAATGGGGATTTTAGAATTGAAGCAGGAGACTCTGTTTTTATCATTGGTAAAACCGCAGATGTTTTCTCTTTCTCTAAAATTTTATCCCCTACTCCAACTAAAGTACGTAATGTCATGATTATAGGGGGTAGTAAAATTGCCTATTACTTAGCGCGTCTTTTAGAGCAAATGCATATTAGAGTCAAGCTTATTGAGAAAGATGAGGCTATGTGTGAACAACTTGCAGAAGACCTTCCACAAACTCTTGTTATCAATGGAGATGGAACAGATGCTGCTCTATTACAATCTGAACAACTAGCCAATGTAGACGGCTTTGTTTCACTAACAGGAAGTGATGAAGAAAATATCATTGCCTCTATTCTTGCAAAACAAGCTTCTGTTCAATGTATCATGACCAAAATGAGTAAAAACCACTGTGACCAA
Organism: Cellulosilyticum sp.; assembly: GCA_015058045.1. Taxonomy (GTDB): domain Bacteria; phylum Bacillota; class Clostridia; order Lachnospirales; family Cellulosilyticaceae; genus Cellulosilyticum. Next base: position 17,561 of record SVDC01000032.1, on the reverse strand, counting down.
TTAACAGGACCTTTAGGTTTAGATATTGTTATTAAGCCCCAAGAAATTATTACTAATCAAATTTTAAAATTTGTACGTGGTCAATCTATTGAAACCCTCCATCGTATTCTAGGTGATGAAGGTGAAATCATTGAGCTTATTGCAACAGCTGATGATCCTATTGTAGGGATTCCACTTAGTAAGTTACATCTTGTTCCAGATGTTTTAATTACAACTATTGTGCGTAAGAATGCAGTTGTTATTCCTACTGGAAATGATAGTGTGCAAATTGGTGATCGCGTACTTATGATTACCAAAAATCACATTAATAGCTTTAAAGATATTGTAGTATCAACAGGAGGAATAGCAAGTGAATTTAAAAATAGTATTAAGAAGCTTGGGAATGTTATTGGTATGTGAGTGTCTCACACTTCTTGTACCAACCATTACAGCACTCATTTATAAAGATGGAGATTTATCTTCTTTCATCTTTACAATGTTTATTCTTTTAGCTTGTGCGATTCCTATGCTTTTAATTAAACCAAAGGATAAAAATATTTATCCTAAAGAAGGCTTTGCTATTGTAGCCATTGGTTGGCTCCTTATTTCTTTCTTTGGTGCTTTGCCATTCTACTTTAGTGGTGCCATTCCTTCTTTGATTGATGCTTTCTTTGAATCTAGTTCTGGTTTTACCACAACAGGTTCAACTATTTTATCAGAGATTGAATCCTTACCTCATGGAATCCTACTTTGGCGATGTTTTACCCACTGGGTAGGTGGTATGGGGATTTTGCTCTTAACTATTGCTCTCCTTCCTTCTATGGGAATGGGTTCAATGCAAGTCATGAAAGCCGAAAGCCCTGGTCCTATTGTAGGAAAAATTGTACCAAAGCTCGGCTCTACTGCTAAAATTCTATATGGTATCTATTTATGTTTAACCCTTTTAGAAGTAGTCTGTCTCATGCTAGCTGGTATGAACTTCTATGATGCGTTATTACATTCATTTAGTACTGTAGGTACAGGTGGTTTCTCAAATAGAAATATTAGTGTTGGCTACTATGATAGTGCCTTAATTGATGGGATTATCACCGTTTTTATGATTCTTTCTGGTATCAACTTTTCTCTTTATTACTTTATCCTTAAGGGGAATTTAAAAAGCTTTTGGAAAGATCAAGAACTACGCCTTTACCTATTTATTTTAAGTGCTGCGACTATACTCATTATGTTTAACCTTCTTTATACAGGTTACTACGATTCTGTAGGTACAGCATTTAGATATACTTCTTTCCAGGTGGCATCTGTTATGACCACTACAGGTTATATGACCGCTGACTATAACCTATGGCCAATGTTTAGTAAAATTTTATTACTCCTTATTATGTTTATAGGTGGATGTGCCGGTTCAACAGCCGGTGGTATTAAAATCTCAAGAATTTTAATTGGCTTTAGAAGTATTTTATATTCATTTAAACGTATTATCCATCCAAAGGCTTGTTATGTAGTACGCTTAAATGATAAAAAAGTAGATTCTCAAACCGTTATGAGTGTTACAAACTATTTCTTTGTGTATATGTTTGTTTTCTTTACGGGTGTTTTAATTATTTCTATTAATAATTTTGATGCCGCAACAACCATTACCTCTGTTATTGCAACGCTTAATAATGTTGGGCCAGGTATTGAAATTGTCGGACCAGCAGGGAACTTCTCTACTTTTAGTGACTTAAGCAAATTCACCTTCTCTTTATTAATGATAATTGGACGAGTTGAGATTTATCCAATCTTATTATTAGTTCTACCTGAGCTTTGGAAGAAAAATTAGTAATCAGAAAAAAGATCTAGTATAAGGACTCAATTCCCTATACTAGATCTTTTTTAATTTACTATTTATTTGAAATAACTTATTCTATTTCTTCTTTCTTCCCTATAATATGGGGTAGAAACTTCTGATAAGCCTTCTTTTTATCTTTCTTTTTAATATAAAATAGGCCTAGAGCGGTTCCTAATAACATACACCCTGCAATCAAAATCTCCCCAAAGGCTGGCTGTACTACATGAGATAAAACTATTCCTATTACCATTCCACCTAAAAAGCCAACTAAAGGAATCCCATAAATTAAATACGTTGCCTTTAAAAAGTAATCTGTTGTAATGTTAACTTCTACCTCATCACCTGGCTTGCATTCAACGTGTGTTTGACAAGTTAATGTACACGCTTTTTTACCACTAATCATTTCACAAGCATGACAATCCCCACACATATCTTGCCTTTCCATAGTTACTACAGCTGTATTGCCCTTTACTTCTTTTACTGTTCCATATGGCATCTACTTCACTCCCCTATGTACCATCTATTTTCCCAAAATAGCTTATTCTATTGCTTGAAGTATAGCCTTACTTTTTACTTTAGTCAAATAAGAGGATTATATTTCATCTAGCTCTACTTCACCAGAAGTTGTTTTGATTTGTACATTATAGGTATCACCTGTTCCTATTTTTACTGCTGCCTTATGCTTATTACGATCTTCATACTGAATATCAGCATTCCCTTCAATATCACCAGAAACTGTTGCTATTTCCACTTCACTTCCCATCTCTGGATTAATTCCTAAATAAATACTTCCTGATATTGAAGCAATATCTAAGTCTCCACTTAATGTCATACAATCTATATCAATTTCTCCTGATGTTGTCTTCATTTTTCCAAAGCCTTCCACTTCTTCTAACCCAATACGACCTGATGTACTCGTAATTTTATTTTCCATTGCGCCTAGTAGTTGTCCTATTTGAATATCACCAGAGGTACTACTAATTTTACATTGTCCTTCTAGAAGTTGGGCCTTTGTACTTCCTGAAGTTGCTTCAATCTCATGCTCATTACCTACAATATGACCTAAAGTTTTCTTGCCAGAGGTAGTCTTAATCTTAAAGTCTCCTGTACCTTCTTCAATATTAATATCTCCTGAGGTTGTTGTAATTTGATGTTCACTTCCTCGTATACTCTCAATATTAATATCTCCTGAAGTTGCTCCAATTTGACTTTCCCCTACTTGTACTGCTGCCAATATAATATCGCCTGAGGTTGCTCCTATCTCTACGCTTTCTAACACCATTTCATTTTGCACTTCTATATCTCCTGAAGAAGTATATACAATGAACTCCTGTTTAAGATTTCTAGGTATTTTTACCTGCACTAAGTGAGCTGATTGATTCATAAATCCAAACTGAAAAATCTCATCGTTCTTTGGACGCTCAATATAAAGCCCATTCTCTTTCTTCGTTGTCTCAAATAAATTTTCCTGCTTCTTATCATTTGTAAGTTCAACAATTTCTACTGTATCACCTTCTACAAACTCAATTTCTACATTAGCATCTGCAAGATTCATTTCCACAAGTCCTATGTCTTGTATTTCTACTTCTTCTCTCTTAGCCTCTTTTAAGTTACCTATATCTATATGGTCTGAAATTTTCTTGTTAACATCAAATTCCTTATTAAAATACCATGTTCCACCTTCTGAAAAATACTGAACACAAGCTAATAATAAAACAAATACACTTACCCATAAACACACTTCAATTACCCTACTGGTTTTTAAAGGTTTCATCCTATTACCTCATCTCATATAAATTTAATATTAATTTAATAATCTATTCCAAAGTCACTCCTACTATACATAATCAGCAACTATTCGTTTCAGTAAGATTTACTATTTAATAACAAATTAGAATAAGCGCCCGCATGATAGCAATCACCCAGTAATCTAATTGTTTTTAGATTTCTACTTTCATTTTATACGCTTTCTCTTCTCCTCTTCCTTGATTAATAAAATCTTTATATCTCTCTACTAAATAAAGAGTCCATTAAAAGATTTTACTAACTAAAAAAACTATATTTGCATATAAGTTTATATTTTAATATAATAAGCATTATATTATTTATTTTATACAAAATTTAATAATCGGAGGAACAACTATGTCAGTTAATGATGCTACACTTACATTCGATGATGTCCTTGCTGCTAAAGAACGTATTGCATCGACTTGTATCCATACAAATCTTATTTATAGTCATGAACTTAGCAATGAATATAACAACAAAGTTTATCTTAAACCCGAAAATTTACAAGTAACAGGCGCTTTTAAACTCCGTGGTGCACTCAATAAAATCAAAAAATTATCTGATGAAGAAAAACAAAGAGGCTTAATTGCTGCTTCTGCTGGAAATCATGCACAAGGTGTTGCTTATTCTGGCCATGCTTTAGGCATTCCTACTACAATTGTTATGCCTAAGACAACACCACTGATTAAAGTGCAAGCTACTAAAAACTGGGGTGCTAATGTTGTACTAGCTGGTTACGTATTTGATGAAGCTAATGACGAAGCAAAACGTCTAGAACAAGAACATGGCTATACCTTTATCCATCCTTTTGATGATTTAGATGTTATGGCAGGTCAAGGTACAATTGCACTCGAAATTTTAGAAGATCTTCCTAATACAGATATTATTCTTGTACCTATTGGAGGAGGTGGCCTCATTAGTGGTGTGGCTGTTGCTGCTAAAGCGATTAATCCAAATATTAAAATCATTGGGGTTGAAGCAAATGGTGCTATGGGAATGAAAGAATCTATTATTGCAGGTCATCCTATTACCCTTGCATCTGCTGACAGTATTGCTGATGGTGCCAATGTAAAGACCGTAGGTTCTAAAACCTATGGTATTGTTGAAAAATATGTAGATGAAATTATCACCATCAATGATGAAGACTTAGCAGAAGCTATTTTCCTTCTGGTTGAAAAACATAAAATTGTAGCTGAAGCAACAGGTGTCCTTCCTATAGCAGCTCTAAAAAAATTAAATGTAACAGGTAAAAATGTAGTTTCTGTTATTAGTGGTGGAAATATTGACATACTCACTATGTCTTCCTTATTAGATCGAGGTTTATATTCTCGTGGTCGACTCTTCTGCTTCTCTGTTAAACTTAAAGATACCCCAGGACAACTCGTTAAAATTGCAGAAATCTTAGCAGAAGTAGGTGCTAATGTTGTAAAACTGGACCACAACCAATTTAAGGCTCTAGATCGTCTTCGCCATGTAGCTCTTGAAATCACAGTGGAGACTAATGGACCTGAACATATCCAGCAAGTAGAACAAGTCCTTGAAGCACATGGTTATGCGATAGAAGTTATTTACTAAAATATATATTCAAGCATACTTTTAATAAGGGGATTAAATCGCTATACTTCGATTTAATCCCCCTATTTTTATAACTGAATTTCTAATGCCACTGGACAATGATCAGATCCTAAAATATCCTTATGAATCTGACTATCCACTAGCTTGTCTTTTAGGCTTTGTGAAACTAAGAAGTAGTCAATACGCCATCCTGCGTTTTTCTCTCTTGCTTTAAAGCGATAAGACCACCAGCTATAAGCCCCTTCTAAGTCAGGATAGAAATGACGGAAAGTATCTACAAATCCAGCTTCCATTAACTCCCCAAACTTACCTCTTTCCTGATCACTAAAGCCTGCATTTCCTCTATTGGTTTTTGGATTCTTTAAATCAATCTCAGCATAAGCAACATTTAAATCACCACATACAATAACAGGTTTACTTTCTTCTAAACCTTTTAAATAAGCTCTAAAATCATCTTCCCACTGCATACGATAATCAATACGTGCAAGTTCACTTTGAGCATTTGGTGTATAAACAGTTACAAAGAAGAACTTTTCAAATTCTACTGTAATCACCCTTCCTTCTGTGTCATGCTCAGCAATGCCCATACCATAAGTTACTTTAAGTGGCTCTTCTTTAGTAAAAATAGCAGTTCCTGAGTATCCTTTACGCTCTGCATAATTCCAGTATTGATGATACCCTGGTAAATCTAAACTAACTTGTCCTTCTTGACACTTTGTTTCTTGAAGGCAGAAAATATCTGCATCTACCTCATTAAAATAATCTAAAAAACCTTTTTGAAGACATGCTCTAATGCCATTCACATTCCATGATACAAATTTCATAACTTCTCCTTTTATCCTATTATCTAATCTACTGTACTTTATTTTATATGCTTCCCATCATTTAATCTACCTTTTATTGATTTAAAAGTTTATTTTCTTTTTTACGGTATCCCCCGTAACCAGATATTCCTTAATCAAGATGAAACAT
>SVDC01000032.1:0-11319 GCA_015058045.1 Cellulosilyticum sp. | reverse complement strand
TTATATTTTCTATTCAACGCTTTATAATACATAAAGGATTTACCATTGTCATTCCTTTAATGTTCCTTGCCCCTATTTTCTCAACATTAATCCATTTAACAAAGAAGCTCTCTATACAGGCTAAAGCCATTGGTTTAGCTATATCTAGCGAATTTGCAATGATTCTATCCATTATTTTAGAAGGTGGCAGCATTACCTCTATATTTATGCTTTTTATCATAGCCTGTATTACAGTACTGTATATGGACACTAAAGTTTATTGCATCAATGCTGCATTGATTGAAATAGTAATTATTCTCTTATTATATGTCATAAAAATTCCCATATTAGGAGAAGATATTTCAGCAATAGAGACTACCAAGAACTTCCTAATTTTTAATTTAGGCTTAGTTATTATGTATATTGTCTGTCGTTGGTCTGCAAAGTATATTAAATCTAGTCAATTAGCTTTAGAGGAAAGTCATACATTGCTTTCAAAAATAGAAAATACTATGGCAACACTTAATCATCATTCTAAAATTCTTAATTCTAGTATTGATCGCGTCAATATTAATATGCAAGATGTTAATGCCATTAATGAATCTATTAAGCACTCTGTGGAGTCAACTATTCAAGGAATGGCCACACAAGCTCTAGGTATTACCACTGTTTCTAATCTAATTGCTAGTTCCAACGAACATGTCATATCCTCTAAAACCGTTACTGAAAATATGGATCAAATTAGCCATTCTATTGAATGTGAAGTTGAAGAAAATCATATGTTTATTGAGCAAATGGATACGCAAATGCGTTCTATTAATGAAACCATGAATACTACATTTAATACGGTTATGGCATTGGAAAATAGTATGCAGCAAATTGCTGTAGCATTAGAAAACATTGATAATATTGCAAAACAAACTAACTTACTCGCCCTTAATGCTTCTATTGAAGCTGCCAGAGCAGGTGAGGCAGGTCATGGTTTTGCTGTTGTTGCAGAAGAAGTTCGAAAATTAGCAGATGAAAGTGGCCAAACTGTTGTAGATATCCAGGCGCTTATATCCGATCTTTCTTCAAATGCTCAACGTACTAAATCTCAAGTAGAAATTGGTCGCCAAGCTACAAAACAAGGTGAAATGGTGATGGAAAAAGTTCAAATTGGCTTTAAGGAATTAAAAAATTCTATTATACAATTAACTCAAGAAGTTAATACTGAATTTGAAAATACCCAAGAATTATTCTCTTTATTTGAGCAAATGACTACTGAAAATACAAATTTAACGCATCTTACACAACAACAGGCTATATCTGCTGATACCATGAATAAAGAAATTCAAAATCAAGCTTCTAATATTACCGAAGTACATAATCACTTACAAGAAATTCATAAACTTAGTACAGAGCTTACTAACATTAAATAACTTATAAACCTAAAAGAACACAACAAATGCCCTTAAGCATCTATTGTGTTCTTTATTTGCCTTAATAAATCAATATCTCTCGTTACTAATGCCGACTTTGTTGTAATGGTTAAGTATAAATCAGCACCCACTAATTGCTTTAAAACCTTTCTTGTGGCTTTATATTTTTCTTCCAAAGGATTAAAAGCATCTTATGAGTCTCTATTGGTTTAGGTTTATAAAAAAGTTATAATATCCAATTAACCAGTTGTAAAACACAAAATAATCAACTATAATACAATAAATACAGAATATTTGATGCGTTCAACAGGAGGCAAATATATGATTAAATGGAATGAACGTTATAAATTAGGGATAGACATTATAGATATGCAACACAAGAAACTTTTTGACCTTGCTGAAGAAGCAGAGGTTATCCTGGAGCAACCTGACTACATTGATAAATTTGATAATATCGTATCACTTTTAGATGAACTAAGAGATTATATAAAATATCACTTTAGTCAAGAAGAGGAAATTCTATTAAAAATAGGCTATAAGAAATTCTTTGCACATAAAGTAGAACATACAGATTTCATCGAGTCTATTTATGGACTTGACTTAGGTGATATTGATAGAAACCAAAATGAACATGCTTTAACTCTACTTAACACATTGATGAACTGGTTAATTGAACATGTACTTGTTCAGGATAAAGAATGGTCTACGGTTTATCACGACTTCTATAAAGTATCAGAATAAACCTATGTAAATTTTAAATCCTGCTCGATTATATACATAAAAATAACAGAAACTACTATCTCTAAAATAAAATAAAAATAGGGAGAAGCCAAGCTATCAGCTTGACTTCTCCCTATTTTTATTTAGGTAACATTTCTTACATTCCATTTAATAAAGAGTATAAGCCCAAGATTCATTACTGCTGTTCCTATTAAAATGATTCCCATTGGAATTCCCATTTCAATCACTTGACCAAAAAGGAATTGTCCTGGTGCCACGCTAATAGTTGCCACTGCTGTTGAGAATGCAGATACCCCGCCTAGCATTTCTGCTGGGATTTCTTTTTGAATAAAAGTAAGGGTAAGCACATTAGATAAAGCAATAGAGAACATAATAGCAAGTCCGCCTATACCAAATAATGCTGCTAATAAATAAGCATTATTCTTCATAAAACCAACTGCTGCTAAAAGGAGTACCCCTGAAATCATTGGAATACAAGTATAGTGTAATTTTTTTATAGTAAAGAGCTTAGGTTTAACACTAATTAAAAAGCCACCTAAAATCATCCCTAATACACATATTCCTTCTACAATCCCATAAATTTGTGATGGTAAGCCTAATCTTACATTAATAAAGTATGGTGCAATAATCGAAAGAATAGGTACTAAGAAAATATTGCAAAAAGCATATGAAGCAATAATCCCTAATACGACTTGTTTTTCTCTTTTTAAGTAAATAAAATTTTCCTTCATATCACTAAATGAAGTCAGGGTAAACTTGACTAAAGAGAATCGTTTTTTCTCTATTACATTTTCATGTGCAACCTGAACCTCATTTTTCTGAGTTGGTACATCTGGAATATCTAGGAACAATTCCATAATCGCTGATACAAAGAAACTCACTGCATTAATAGCTACAATGACTTTAATCCCTAATAAGCCATATAAAATTCCTGCAATAATTGGCCCTGCAAAGTTTACGATCGATCCTACTTGATTGATAATCCCATTAGCCGATGTTAAATGTTTTTCCTCCACAATTTGAGGAATAGAGGCTGTTACAGCTGGTCCATAAAGAGTGGCTGCAATAGAGAGTAAGAACATAACAACCCCTACAATAATGGTATGGTCCTGTCCTCTATATAAAATAAGTGCATAAATACCAATCACTACAGAACATATTAAATCTAGCCACACCATAATTTTCTTTCGATTCACACGGTCTGAAAGACGCCCTGCAATCGGTGCAAATAAAATATATGGCAGTGTAGAAATCGCTAATACATTGGCAAAGGTTGCTGTACTTCCTGTGAAGTCCAGTAAGTATAAGGACATACTAAATCTTTGAATAGCACTTCCAAACAAAGAAATCATTTGCCCAATAACCATAATAATAAAATTCCTATTAATCATTCATCCCCCTATTAAGCTCATACTCAATACAAATCGGATAATCACCTGTTTCGCTTTTCTTAAGATCTGCCTCAATACCATAAATGGTCTTTAATGTTTCTTTTGTAATAACATCAATTGGCTTTCCTTCACAAATAATTTGTCCTTGTTTTAACCCTACAATATGATCTGCAAACCTAAAAGCATTATTGATTTCATGCAGTACAATGACAACTGTAATGTGTTTTTCTTTATTAAGACGCTCTAAAATTTCAAGTACTTCTAACTGATAAGATAGATCCAGATAAGTAGTTGGTTCATCTAGCATGATAATATCAGTTTCCTGTGCTAGCGTCATGGCAATCCAAGCTCTTTGTCTTTGACCCCCTGATAAACAGTCCACTTCTCTATCTGCAAACTCACTAAGACCTGTTTCACTAATGGCCCAATCAATCACTTCTTTATCTTGACGAGTTAAGCCACCCATCATTTTTTGATGTGGGAAACGACCAAAAGCTACTAACTCTCTTACAGTTAAACCATTTGGACAACTTGGTCCTTGTGGTAAGAAGGCTACTTCCTTTGCAATATCTTTTTCTTTAATTTGTTTTATATTCTTTTGATTAATAAAAATATCGCCTTGTTTTGGCTTATTAATACGTGCAATGGTTTTTAAAAGCGTAGACTTACCGCATCCATTTCCACCAATAATAATATTAATCTTTCCTTTTGGCAAAGTGAGATTCATATTTTCAATAATGGTGCGTTCTTCATATGCTACTGATAAATTTTCTATACGAATCGCTTGTTCTATAGGCGTTTCTTTTTTAATCATCTCCATCCTATTGCCTCCTTCTCCGATTTTACTTCTAACTACTATTTCTCCTATTCTCTTTATTTTTCTTTCATCATTAAATAAATGAAATATGGCACGCCAAATATGGATACCGTAATCCCTACTGGAATTTCAATAGGAGAAAATAAGTTTCTAGATACAGCATCTGCAACAAGTATAATTACCACACTAATCATGGCTGAAATCCCTACGTAATACTTATGATAAGGACCTACTAGTCTTCTTGCGATATGCGGTGAAATCAGTCCTAAGAAAGCAATGTTTCCTGCAAAAGCTGTTGCCGAGCCTGCTAAAACAACTGCTAAACTTAAAAACTTCTTCCTTTCTCTTTCCAAATTAAGTCCTAATGAAATAGCTGTCTCATCTGAAAGATTTAAAACATCTAATTTCTTATAATTCATCATCACTAAAATATAAAGAATCATAACGATTGGAACAATTACCTTTACATAACTCCAACCTGATCCCCATAGACTTCCTGAAGTCCAAACAAGAACTCTATTGTAATCCCCTACACCTCCTCTAAAGGTAAAGAAGGAGATAAAGGCATTAAGCCCTGCATTAAGTCCAATCCCTATTAATAATAGTCGTTTGGGTCTAATGCCCTTTCTACTCGATAACATGTAAATCACAAAAGCTGCTATACTCGCTCCTATAATTGCCATAAGTGGTAATACAAAAATGGAAAGTGAACCTAATTCACTATAATAATTGGCTGTTTGATACGTAATAAATAATACTGCTGCTACAGCTGCACCTGCATTAATCCCTATAATCCCTGTATCTGCTAAATCATTTTTAGTAATGGTTTGAAGCATAGCACCTGCTGTAGAGAGCGCAATAGCCACAAAAATACCAACTAACATTCTTGGAAGCCTAATATTTAAAACGGCAATATTTTGCATTTTACTGCCCTGCCCAAGAAGGACTGAAATCACTTCCCCTACAGATACCTGATAACTTCCCCAACACAAAGTAATAGCAAAGGAGATAAGCACAAGTATGGTTAAAAGGATATAGATGAGTGTCATTTTCTTTTTCTTCATTATCCCTTCTCCTTTCTAGCAATAGAGATAAAGAATGGAATCCCAATAAGGGCTGTGAAAATACCAATTGGCATTTCATATGGGTCCAATAGTAATCTTGCTGCAAGGTCCGCATAAGTTAGTAAGACTGCCCCTAATAAGAAGGAACATGGTATATTTTTTCTATAATCTTCGCCTAATAATTTTCTAACAATCTGAGGCACAATAAGTCCTACAAATGCAATGTTTTTCCCAACTGCTACTGCAGCGGCACACATTGGAATCATTAAGGCTAATGTTAAAAAACGTATTCTTTCTGGATTTTGTCCCAGTCCAATAGCTACATCATCACCTAAATTTAATAAGTTAATTCTTGGCGATAATAAAATAGCTAAAATGAGACCAACTACACCTACTACAAATACAAGCCCAAAATCCGCCCAGCTTGCATTTCTAAAGCCACCAGATACCCAGAAGCCAATCATTTGAGATTGATTGGTTAAAAGTCCAATGACTGTAGTTAAAGAAATAAAAAAGGTACTCATAGCTGTTCCTGCAAGTAAAATCTTAGTCATAGAATTTCTGCTTGCTTTATTAGAAATAAAACCAAGTACCAGAATACCTGTAATAATTGCTCCAATTAACGCAGCAATCATAACGTTTGTGGTATTAACTGCAATACCCATTGCATAAAAAATAGCAATTACCAAAGTAGCACCTTGGCTCACTCCTAATATAGAAGGTTCTGCTATGGGGTTTCTTGTTACACCTTGAATCATACTGCCTGTTACGCCTAATATCCCTCCTGTCAGTAATACAGAAAGTGCTCTAGGAATACGAACATCTCTTACTAACATCAGTTCTAATGTTTCACTATAGTTAAAGATGCTGTCCCAAATATCCCTAAACGCAATAGAAACTGATCCCAGCCTTACGGCTAGAATCAGTCCTATCATTAAGAGTAACAAACTGCTCATAGTAAAAATGAGTGTACGTTTATTACTTTGTTCCATTTAACATTTCACCTATTTCATTAATTAATAGTTCACGACCAATTGGACTATATCCTTGGTTGAAGTATGGTGAAGCATCTAAAATGACAACTTTACCTTCTTTAACAGCTGGAATATTATTCCAAATTGCATTTTTTTCAAGTACTGCTAAGTCTTCTGCTGTTGCAATACAGAAGATATAATCTGCATCAATTGCTGCAAGTCCTTCATAAGTTACAACTGGAAGAGAAATATCTGTTTGTTCTGGCATACCTGCTGGTTTAGCAAGTCCCATATCGTTGTATAATACATCACCAAAACCTGCGCCATCAAATACGAAGAATTGTCCACCACTAGCTAAGAATGAAAGATATGTTGTATCTTCACCATATTCAGCTTTGATAGCATCACCAGCAGCTTTTGCATTTGTTTCATACTCTGCTAACCAAGCATTAGCTACGTCTTGTTTACCAAATACATCTGCGAAAGCCATTAAATCCTCTTTCCAATTTAATGCTTCTAATTGAATCATAACTGTTGGAGCAATTTCACTTAACTGATCATACATTTTTTCTTGAACAGTTGAGATAATAATCAAATCTGGATTTAGGTTCATAATTGCTTCGATATCCATTGTATCTTGCATGCTGTAACCTACAATTTCAGCTCCAGCTAATGTATCTTCTAAATAGACAGGGAATCTTGTATAGTCATAAGCATCACTGTTTGCTGTTCCGATCACTTTGTAACCTAAGATTGACAACATATCACTATTACCACTTAAGTCTACAATTCTTTGTGGTTCTGCAGGAATTTCTACTTCTCCTCTTACATCTGTTACCGTTACCGTTGCTTGTGTTTCTGGCTTATTTTCCACTTGGTTTTGTGCATCACCGCTACCACAACCAACAAGCATAGCTGCTACAGTACCCAAAATGAGCATACTTTTTAATAAACTCTTTTTCATATTGTGCCTCCATCTATATGTTCTAATCAAGTTTTCTAAGTACTTTTTACTGTCCTCATTCTATATGAGACTAATTATCATTTCAATATTTTGCATCTAATATGATAATTTTATCATCCCTTGTAACCATTTTGAGTTATAATAAGTACTAGTTCTTTTTATTATGTCCGAAATAATTAAAATCATCTACTGACTAGAAATATACAGATTATACCTAATAGGAGCAATTATGATTACAAAAACAACTAAGGCCTTTCAAGAAGCCGTTTTAAAAAATATGACTTTTAATGCTTATCCTTATGAAAACTATACCCTATATAAAAATGAAACACGCTCTGAACTTGGCTATTTTATGAAATATAGCCGAGAAGGCTATTATGATTTTGGTATTGGGGATTATACCATTCCTCATGATTTTTCCCTTTGTTTTAGCCATCAAGAAGAACTCATGCGATTTGGTACAGTCTATATGGGTGAAACAGAGTTTGTCCTTGAGAATTCGCCTATTTCTTCTTTTACTCCATCCTCCTTCTTTGTTATAGAGAAAAGTTTAGCTGGAAGACAAGTTTGGCGCAAAGGTAAACATTATCATGGTGCTGAGATTACTATTTATAAAAAATATATCGACGAAGTAATCAAACCTCTTTTTCCTAAAACCATTGATTTTGATAGCTTCTTAAATAATCATACCTATCGCTACTTACCACTTAGTATTGTTTCCATTGTTCAAACCCTACTAAGTCATGCAGAAGCTCATACCTTAACCCCTATTTATTTAGAAAGTAAAGTTTTAGAAGCACTTGCACTTTTATATCAAGAAGTACACACTTCTCCTGATAATGCTTTCTCCACACAACTTAATCTTAGTCAAGTAAAAATAGGTAAAGAACGCTATATTACTTTAACAGCTTCTGATGGCCGTGCCCTTCAAAAGGCTTATGAAATTCTAACTAAGGAGGCAACTCATCCACCTACTATCAAGGCCTTAAGTCAAATGGTATTTCTCAATGAACAAAAGCTAAAAGCAGGTTTCTCAGCTAAATATCATATGTCCATCAGTGAATATACTCAATCTATTCGAATGACTATGGCTGAAAATCTACTTTCTACTACTGAACTTAGTATTGAAGAAGTAGCTAAGGAAGTTGGCTATCACCATAGCGGTAATTTCATTAAGATGTTTAAGAAATATCATGGTAAAACACCACTTGCTTTTAGAAAAATGGGCTCTTAATCAGCACGCCTTCTTGTTCCACATATGCTCGCCTTTAAGGATCCTATAGCAATGCTTCATAATAGTCTACTACCACAAAACTTCTCCTAAAAATTGGATATATATTCTATTATATTTTGTACGAATTTTCAGTTTATTTATTTTGTTTATCGTGCTATTATTACTAATATGAATATTATATGAAGGAGGATTTATGTATGATTACTTTCTTTATTGCTCTTATCTTACTTATCGTTGGTTATTTTGTATATGGAAAATTCGTAGAAACTGTTTTCCATCCTGATGAAAGATCAACGCCATGTGTTGTTCATCCTGATGGTGTTGATTTCTGTCCTATTTCTAAGGGGCGGGCATTTCTTATTCAACTATTAAATATTGCTGGACTTGGTCCTATCTTTGGTGCATTATCTGGCGCTATCTGGGGACCATCTGTTTACTTATGGATTGTACTTGGTACAATCTTTGCTGGTGGCGTCCATGACTATCTATCTGGAATGCTCTCTCTTCGTAACGACGGTGCATCTATTTCTGAAATCACTGGAAAATATTTAGGCACTAGTATGAAGCAAGTCATGCGTGTATTCTCTGTTATTTTACTTGTAATGGTAGGGGTTGTTTTCATGGTTGGCTCAGCTGGTATATTAGCTGGTATAACTGGTTTTTCTAAAAATATATGGGTCCTCATCGTTCTCGCCTACTTCTTCTGTGCTACCTTATTACCAATCGATAAATTAATTGGTAAGTTGTATCCTATCTTTGGTATTTGTTTAATCATAATGGCTATCGGCGTAGGTGGTGGAACAGTTCTTAATGCCATCAAAGATCCTGTAAATCATCCTATGGTTGAACTTACTTTCCAAAATTTTCGTGATGATGGCCTTGCTATGTGGCCATTTATGTTTATCACTGTAGCATGTGGAGCGATATCTGGTTTCCATGCCACACAATCTCCACTCGTAGCACGCTGCGTAGTGAGTGAAAAGGAAGGTAGACAAATTTTCTATGGTGCTATGGTAGCTGAAGGAATTATTGCTTTAATTTGGGCTTCTGCTGGTATTGCTTTCTACTATAATAAGGATACCTCTATTGGTTCAATCACTGCTAATCTTGCAGCTATGGGGGGTGGCAATTCAACTACTGTTATGGAAATTTCCAAAGGATTACTTGGCCCAATTGGTGGTGTCCTCGCTGTACTTGGTGTTGTTGCTTGCCCCATCACATCTGGTGATACTGCATTTCGTAGTGCCCGGTTAACTATTGCTGACTGGTTTAAAATCGACCAAGTTAATATGAAAAAACGTCTTGTACTTACAATCCCTCTTTTATTGATTGGTTATGCTATATCATTTGTTGATTACTCTGTTATTTGGCGTTACTTTAGTTGGTCAAACCAAACACTAGCTATGATTGCCTTATGGGCTGCTGCCGTTTACCTTCACCAACATAAATGTAATTTCTGGATTGCAGCTATTCCTGCAACCTTTATGAGTGCTGTTAGTATAACTTATTTCTTAATGGCCCCAGAAATTTATATTTGCTTAGCGAGTCAATTGGCTTATCCAATCGGTATTGTTTGTGCTTTAGCTTTGCTTGTTTTATTCTGGTTCAAAACTGTAGGATCTAATAAATCTCATTCTGCTAAAGCATAAACTATAAAAAATAACCTTTAGGTATAATGTATCTAAAGGTTATTTTTTATAGTTTAAAATAAATTTGCAAAACAGTACTTCATTAATTCCATTTCATCTTTAATTGTAAATGGCATTGTGTTCATATCTTTTTGGATAAGACGTGTTTCAGTTTCATTGACTCTTTCTAAAACACAACCAATTAGTTCAGCTGGTGGTTGTCCACAGCATCTAAACTGTATTAATTTTGGCTTAGCATAGTAAATGTGCTCCTCTACCTTAAATATAAAGATGCTAAGTTCTTTATTATAGCCCCATTCATTATTATTTAAAACAGATGTATAATATGCCTCTTTTTCTAAGTCTGTACTTTCTTGTGGTGCTTCAAGTACCTTTAATATATCCTGCTTGATGTCAAATTCTTTCATGTCTAGTAAATACCTTTCTGTCTATAACTATTTGCCTCTATATCTCTTAGTCTTCTAATATACCCTATATTAATATACCTTCGCAATGATCTATCTCATGCTGGATTACTTGTGCGACAAATCCATTAAAAGTCTGCTTCTTCTTTCTAAAATTTCTATCTTGATAAGCTACCTCAATAGACACATATCTTGTGGCTTGTTTAGTCCCTTCATGTGATAAACAAGCCTCTTCATCCACATAAGTTGTCTTACTATGATTAATAATCTTTGGATTAACGAGTGGTATAAATTGTTTACCAATCTTAACTATAATAATGCGTACCTGCTCACCAATTTGATTTGCTGCTAATCCTACACAAATATCCTCATTTGCCTTAGCTGTGTCAATCATATCCTGAATAATGTGTAAATCATCTCTTGTAGCTTCTACTGCTTTTTGTACTAATCTCTCTGTATCTTTTACAATTTCTCTTACCATATATTTTTATAGACAACTATTGCCTATGCTCCTCTACTAATATATAATTCATGCAGTTCTCCTGTCTTATACCTTCTAGCCTCATATACTGCTTTTCTTCAGTATACAATATACTTCTTGCTAAAGTATAGCCCTATTCAAGTGTTTTACACCTATCGTATTATTTACTAATTCAGGTTGAATGACTTTTATTCGTTCAA
>SVDC01000031.1 GCA_015058045.1 Cellulosilyticum sp. | reverse complement strand
TGCTTCTTTAAAAGAAGCTTAATGAATCGACTGGTTTTATGGTTACTATTTTGTTTTCAAAGTTCATTTGTTATCAGTGCTTTTCGCTGCTGACTCGTATAATAGTACATGATTGTTTTACTTAAGTCAACCCTTTTATTTATTTTTTTATTAAATACCTTAGTGTAGTACCTTAAGCTTTAAATTTCTCTATTTCGCTAGAAGATTTACTTATTATAAAAAGAGTGATTGAACTCATATAAAACTTAACTGTTCAATCACTCTTTTTACTATCTATCAACCATTCTATCCTTTATCCTAGAATGATATCTATATAGACTCTATTAACCTATCTATTTTATAATAGAATAGTTTTTAGCTTCTCTTCTATATATAATCTTATCCCCTATCTTCTGCTTATCTATGGATTTCTTTTTCAATTGGTTTCAATCCTGTTAATGCTACACTTCTTGCATCTGGTGCATTGGTTCCTATAAACACTTTGAAGAAATTACTATCTCTATAACGCTTACCATCTTCATCTACAATAGTAAATGCCTTTTCCTCAATTGTTAATGTAACCTCTACTTTTTCATTTGCTGCTAAATGAACTGCTTTAAAAGCGCAAAGACTAAAGTTTGGTACAGCAAACTTAGATTCCATATCTTTAATATAAACTTGAACAACTTCATCTACTGCCCAATCTGACTGATTCATTACTGTAGCTACTACTTTGGCATTTTCACCTTCCATTTGAACCCGTACATCCTCTACAGATACCTTACCATAACCAAGTCCATAACCAAATGGATAAAGTGCTTCTGTTTGCATATAACGATAAGTACGCCCCTTCATAGAATAATCTTCAAAATCAGGAAGTTCTTCAGTTGTTTTATAAAATGTAACTGGTAACTTACCACTTGGTGAATATTCTCCAAATAAAAGCTGTGCTAACGCTTTACCACCATGTGCTCCTGGATACCAAGTTTGAATAATACCATCACAATGTTCATCCGCAAAATTAATTGCCATCGCACTACCTGTGCTTAATACTAAAATGGTTGGTTTGCCTACTGCTACTACTTTTTCTAAAAGCTGTTGTTGTTTACCAATGAGATTTAAAGTGATTTTATCTCCACCTGCAAAGGCATTTCCTGTATCGCCTTGTTCTCCTTCAATAGTTGAATCTAATCCAAGACATAAAACGACTACATCACTTTGTTCTGCTACAATAAGTGCTTCAGCTAGCCTATCATCTTCCCAAGATAAATTCGACATAGCATTTTTAAATAGATGGCACCCCTCTGAATAATAAACCCTTGCCTTATCTCCTACATAGTCTTGAATACCTTCTACTAGTGTTGTATATCTTGAAGGTGTACCATTATAATTCCCTTCTAATACTGTACGATTATTGGCTGTAGGCCCAATTACACCAATAGATTTAATCTTTTCTAGATTAAGTGGCAATATACCATTATTCTTTAACATAACCATACTTTTTCTAGAAACCTCTAATGCAAGATCATTATGCTCTTTGCAGTCATTTACTTCATATGGAATTTCATTGTATTCACAGTTTTCATCAAATAGGCCAAGCTTCATTCTAATTTGCATTAATTTTTCTGCTGATTCTGTAATGGTTTCTTCTGAAACTAAACCTTGATTATAAGCTTGCATCATATGTAAATAGGTATTTCCGCAGTTTAGTTCACATCCATTATTAATGGCTAGTGCTGCTGACTCAGCTGCTGTTCTTGTTACCATATGTTCTGTATGGAAATCACGAATTGCCCAACAGTCAGATACAATATAACCATCAAATCCCCATTCTTTTTTCAGGATATCTACTAGTAAAGTCTTACTTCCACAAGCAGGTTCTCCATTTACACGATTATATGCTCCCATAACACCTGCTACTTTTCCTTCTTTAACTGCTACTTCAAAAGCTGGTAGGTAGGTTTCATATAAATCCTTTTTTGAAACAACAGCATCAAAATGGTGTCTTTCTTCTTCTGGCCCTGAGTGCACAGCAAAGTGTTTTGCGCAAGCTGCTGCTTTCCAATAAGGGTTGCTCTCATCTCCTTGTAATGCCTTGATAAAAGACACACCCAATCGAGAGGTAAGGTATGGATCTTCGCCATAGGTTTCATGTCCTCTTCCCCAACGAGGATCTCTAAAGATATTAATATTAGGTGCCCAAAAAGTTAACCCTTTATAAATATCTCTATCTCCCTTCTTATAAAAAGCATTATATTTTGCTCTACCTTCAGTCGCTGTTACTTCTGCTACCTTTTTAATAGCTTCTTCATCAAACATGGCTGCCATTCCAATAGCTTGTGGGAAAACAGTTGCTACCCCTGCTCTTGCTACTCCATGTAAAGATTCATTCCACCAGTTATATGTTGGAATTCCTAATCTTTTAATAGCAGGTGCATCATATCTTAATTGCGAAGCTTTCTCTAATAAATCCATTTGGCCTACCAATTCTTTTGCTTTTTCTTTAAATGCTTTCATATAATCCTCCCTATATCACTTCTATGTTATTTTAATTAAAATCAATTACTCTTTAAAACAACTTTATCTATCATCCTCTAAAGTACATTTCTTGACCACTGTATTATTTTTTACTCATAAATTTTACGTTTCTTACAGTCTTTCACACCTGTCTTTCTATAGAAATAGGTATTTACAATATCACGCCACTCCATGGCATCATGATGCTGAACTTCTAAACCTTTTTCGACTAATGTATAATATTCCTCTTCTATCTTGTCTTTTAAGCTCTTCCAAATCTCTATAAACTCTTCTACCTTTTCCACTCCATCAAAATGGATATCATAGATATATTGAAGCAATGTCCTTCCATCTTTTAACTTGTAATCATAACCTACATGATGGAAAAAGAGTAAAAGTTCTTCTGGGCAAGTCTCTACCTTTTCATACATTTCTCGATTAGGGCTTAAATACTGAGCTGCATATCCTGTTCCTGTTGCTACAGTTCTATCTACGCCAATTCCTTTATAATCTGCATAGTGGTAAGTTCCCCAAGGTGAATACTCATACCCCTCAATATTAGGCCCATAATGATGACCTACATTAACCATCCAACCAATTCCAAGGGGTACTGTATAGTCCTCATATGCTTTTCTAGAATCTAGCAATATACCTACTATCTTGCTAGTTACTTCATCATCCACTCCTAATGTAAGATGTGACCATTCTGTTGCAATCTCCTTGGCACTTAAATTCGGATTCCAACATAGTCTTCCAAATCCATATAGGTTGGCTGCTGCCAAAGGATTACCACACCAACATGTACTATCTCCTACATTTGAAACAGCCGCAATACCACCTAGTCTATTATTAAAGGTCTTACCACTTATAATATCTTTTACATAGGTCTCTTCTCCCTCTGCATAGGTATCAAAATCTAAACATTCCTTCCACATAGGTACTAAGAAACAAATATGTTTTTGTTGCCCTGTATACTCTTGTGTAATTTGGAATTCCATCATTTGATTGGTCGCTTTCATTCCTCCAAAGAGTGGTGATAAAGGCTCTCTAATCTGGAAATCCATTGGGCCATTTTTAATTTGCAAAATAACATTGTCTTTGAACTGACTGTCTAACCCCTTAAAGTGATCATATGCCGCTCTTGCTCTATCTGTTTTTCGATCCCGCCAGTCCACATGACAGTTATAAACAAAGCATCTCCATATTACAATACCTCCATACTCCTCTACAGCTTCTGCTAACATATTAGCGCCTTCTGCATGTGAGCGATTATAGGTAAATGGTCCCGGTCTATTTTCAGAATCCGCTTTCACCAAAAATCCTCCGAAATCTGGTATAAAACGATATACTTTTTGAGCAGCTTCCTTCCACCACTTTCTAACCTTTTCATCTAAAGGGTCTGCTGTCTCTAATCCAGCTAGTTGCATAGGTGCTGCAAAATTGATAGATAAAAATAGCCTAATACCATACGCTCTAAAAATCTCTGCTATCCTAGTCACCTCAAATAGATACTGCTCTGTAATGAGCTGTGTTTCATAGTAATGTACGTTCACATTATTAATACAAATACTATTGATTCCAATTGAAGCCATTAATCTAGCATAATCTTTGATTCGTTCTTTATTGCTTAAAATCTGTTGGTCTTTATAAAAAATAGATGTACCTGCGTAGCCCCTCTCAATACTGCCATCTATATTATCCCAATGGTCTATCATACGAAGTGCATTTTTAGGTACTGAGCTAATCTTCTGATTGACTAATGGTTGTTTCTCTTTTACCCTAGCTATTAAGGCAAACACACCATATAAGATGCCTCTTGCATCTTTCCCTACTAAGGTTAATACTTGCTCATTTCCCTCTATACAATAGCCCTCTGTTCCAAGCTCTAATTCTTCATTAATTACCAGTTGTACGTATGCTTTGGTATTCACTTTAGTCGAATCTGTTACAATCTCTAATTCTTGTTGCAAAGCTTCTTTATAAAACTGCTTTAATTCCTCTATTACACTTTGAATAATCAAATGGCTTTGCAATACTTCTTCTACATATACCTGATTTCCATAATGCCATTCTATTGAGTTCTTACTTATATTGGAATAATCTAACCAACATTTATAAATTTTCTTCTGCTCTTTTATCATTTTTACCCCACTCCTATCTTAGTCTCCGTGTACTTATATCTATTGAAATAACATTGTTTTTTTCTTATGTTAATTTTATAATGTATGTATATTTCAAACAATGTAGAAAATATATAGTATTTGTACTTTTTACATTTACTCACTCTAGGGGGATTTATGAATAAATCATTCACTAACTATGACTACGTTTTTCCTGATATCGGTTATTTTATCTCACGTCAATGTACAGCTGATTGGATTATAGAAGAATCTGTAACTAATTTTATTGATATTACTTATGTTTATGAAGGAGAAGCAGACTACACCATTAACGGTATTGCCTATCATGTCTCTAAAGGAGACTTACTTTGCATACCTAAAAATAGTGTACGCTTTGCTACAACCAATCCTAAAAATCCAATGAAATGTTATCCTATTAACTTTCAATTATATGACCCAGACCACAATGAAATTATCTTACCTTTTCCATTGATTTCACACATTGGTATTATTGACATTTTACTTTACCATTACCGAGAGCTTAATACTCTCTGGATTGAAAAGAAACCAGGCTATATTCTTGCTTCACGTGCTATTTTTTCTTCTATTTTATATCGCCTACTTTCTCTACTTTACTATAAAAATGATCATACCTTTCTTGATTTCC
Organism: Cellulosilyticum sp.; assembly: GCA_015058045.1. GTDB lineage: Bacteria > Bacillota > Clostridia > Lachnospirales > Cellulosilyticaceae > Cellulosilyticum. The sequence goes on along the minus strand of SVDC01000031.1, from coordinate 38,733 downwards.
GAATCAAAAAAGCAATTGATTACATTGCTGAGCACTATGTAGATAAAATCTCAGTTGATGACCTTGCTTCTTTAGTAGATCTTAATCCTGTGTACTTTGGTACCTTATTTAAAGAAAGTATGGGCTGTTCTGTAAAGAAGTACATTAATACACTTAAAATTAATCATGCAGAAAATCTTTTATTAAGTGGTGAATTTACTGTAGGCGAGGCTGCCTTTAAATGCGGTTTTGATGACATCTTTTACTTTAGCAAGCTCTTTAAAGCTATGAAAGGTTATCCTCCCTCACAAGTTCCTCGTTACTTTTAATTCATCTTTTTATGATTGTCCTAAATACTCAAACCATTCAAACTCTGCATACTGCGTGCTATACTTCCCATTACTACTAGCATACATTCCTATACATGTACCTACAAAACCCCCTGCTTTCTCTGTACTTAAAAAGCTGGCATCTACTTGATTAATGAGTCTGTCTGTACAATTTTCGTCTTTGCCATATAGAAATTCTAGCTTTTGACCATGCTCTATCACTGTCAAATATATCTGATCAGTTTCAACTTCACAGCTAGCTAGTATACTTTCTTTTCCTCTTACGCACTGTATTACGCAGAGTGTCTGTTTCCCTTCTTTTAAGCATCGTACATATCTTAGATTAAACTTCTCATTTTGTATGAGCACTATACCTGCTTCTTCAAATTCATTTTCTGGTGTAAAAATTAATGATGTACTCATCCTAAAAGTTATATGTTGTTGTCTACGTGCTATAAAACTTGGACTCTCGGTTCCAAAAATAGTCTCTGGTCTTAGTTTAAGGCTTAAATAGCCTTTTTTTCGTTCCAAACTATATGTTTCTTCACTAGGATTGCGCAAAAACATCCACTGTTTTCCTAATATCTTTCCTGTAAAATGGTCACATGTAGACTCCAACTTTCTTTCTCCCATTGGTAAATCAGGGACTTTCATTTCTTCTTCTATGATTCCCCTTCCTATATTCACAACAGGCCATTCATCTTCCCATGTTACAGGTACTAAAAAGGTTTCTCTTCCTAAATTACAATATCCTTCATATGGTCTAGAAGCCAAAAGTACCATCCACCATTCTCCATTTTGTGTATTCACCAAATCACCATGCCCTACATTAATGATTGGATAATACTTGCCTAAATGTCTATGTGTTATAATTGGATTACGAGGATTTCCTTCATATGGTCCAAACAAGTTTTTACTTCTTGCAACTGTGATACTATGATTTAAACCTGTACCACCTTCCGCAATCATTAAATAATAATAATCTCCTATTTTATATAAATGGGGTCCTTCAGGCCACTCTACTCCCCTCATAGCCCCTTCCCATAACACATGTTTTTCTCCTATTAATTCTCCCTTATCTAAATCTAATTCTTGTAACCAAATCTCATTATCTCCATAATACTGACTTATATCTGGTGTTTTTTCTCTTGTTCCTAGATAATAAGCCTTCTCCCCTTCAAAGAAGATAGTAGGATCAATGCCTTCAGCTGGTAAAATAATAGGTTCTGACCAAGGCCCTTCTGGTCTTTCTGCTGTCACATAAAAATTACCGCATTGTCGTACATTAGTTGTAATCATATAAAACTTACCTTTATGATATCTAAGTGTTGGCGCATAAATGCCCCCTGACATAGTACATCCTTCTAGTTCCACTTGGCTTCTTCTAGTCAAAACATGTCCTATTTGTTCCCAATCCACTAAATTTTTACTATGAAAAATAGGTACTCCAGGAAAATAAGCAAATGTAGAATTCACTAGATAATAGTCTTCTCCCACACGACATATAGATGGATCAGGATAAAAACCAGCTAAGATAGGATTTTTATATGTTCTCATTTATCTCCTCCTTACTTTCATTTATTGTTATATCACTTTTTAAAACAGTTTTAATTTGTATACCTCCATTTTAATTTTTAATATGCCTTTAGACAACTGATGATATGCCGATATTTCTCTTCATATTTTGTGCGTATTTCCCCATCTTCTAAACTTAACCCTCTTTCAATCTTTCATTTACAACTTTACTCCATACTTTTACTACTTCACTTTTACTCCTTCTATAGCTAGCTTTTTAGCTGTTTTACCTCTATAATGAAGCTATTATAACCATATAATGAAGGGATGATTTCATGCCATTTATCGATTCTAAGGTAACAACCAAACTTTCTGACGAACAAAAGGATACTCTTAAAACAGCGCTTGGACAACTCATTAGTACCATACCTGGGAAAAGTGAATCTTTTCTTATGGTAGGTTTTACAGATGAATACCCTCTTTATTTTGGAGGTGAAAAATTAGATAAAGGTGCTTTTATAGAAGTTAAAATCTTTGGCTCTACCTCTGATAGTGCTCTTGAGACTTTAACCAAACAAATCTGTGAGCTTTATAAAAAGGAACTAAGCATCCCTCCTAAATCTATTTATGTAAAATATGAGTTTGTTAGCCATTGGGGATGGAACGGACATAACTTCTAAATCTTTTAAAAAATAAGGAGATGCACTGTATATACAGCACACCTCCTTATTTTATTATTTTCTATTTTATACTTTTAGTCATTATCTATTTTTTCAATATATCCTATGCTTCTTTTAAGTAGCCTCTTATATATGCTCTGATGATCGAGTGTACACTCCCCCTTAAACCACAAATAACTTCAATACCATACCGTTCTAAAGATTCCTTAATACTTTCTGACACTTCTCCACAAAGCAATACCTCTACCCCTTCATTTTTTAAAATATAGACTAGTGCCTCTTGTCCCCCACTTGCCGAAACATCAATTAGTAATTTCCCTCTCATCTGTCCACGCAAAACTTCAAAAATCGTAAACTTAATATTCTTGCCAAACTGCTCTGCTACTCTTTTCCCATCAGTAGTAACTGCAATACGCATAAGCATCCCCCCTACCTCTCTTATATCTTAATTATATACTATGGTTAACTATCTTTAAAATATATTTATTTCAGATTAATCTCAATATTCTATATTGACACTTTATTGTTTTTAAATTAATATAAAAACAATCTATGACTCAATAAACAAAAACAGTCACAGATTATTATCTTATCTTGGTAAGGAGGTATTCCATGTTTATACATATTCAAGATTTAGTCAAAAGTTATTCTACTGGCCAAACTTCTTTTCTTGCTGTTAATCATACTTCTTGTGAAATTGACGCAGGTGAAATTTGTGTCATCCTAGGTCCATCTGGTTCTGGAAAGTCCACCTTAATGAATATTATTGGAGGTCTAGAATCTGCCGATGGTGGCAGTATTAAAGTAGATGATAAAGAGATCATTAATCTCAACAGCCGTGACCTTGGTATCTATCGTCGTAATTATGTGGGGTTTGTCTTCCAATTTTACAATCTCATCCCCAACTTAACCGTAAAAGAAAATATTGAGGTCTGTGCTCACCTTGGTAAGAACCCACTTGATATTAATATGCTTCTAGAAAAAGTAGGTCTTGCTAATCAAGCTGATAAGTTTCCCGCTGCCCTTTCTGGAGGTCAACAACAAAGAGTTGCCATTGCTCGTGCATTAGTTAAAAACCCTAAGATACTCTTATGCGATGAGCCTACTGGTGCATTAGACTACAAAACTTCTAAAGAGGTTCTTTCTCTTTTCAATGAAATTAATCAAAATTATGGAACAACTATTATTATGATTACCCATAATGATGTAATCCGTTTTATGGCACATCGTGTGATTAAATTAAAAGATGGAACAGTTACCGAAAATTGTTTAAATGACCATAGACTCTCTGTAGAGGAAATTGAATGGTAGGAAAGGAGGCATCTCATGACCTTTAAGCGACTACTTCGCGACTTTAAAGCAAATCTAATTAAAAATCTTACTTTTATTTTATTAGTCACTTTAAGTGTTTCCATTATTGTTGGTTTCAACCGTGCTATGGATAGCTACTTACAAAGTGTCTATAAGTTCCGAGCAGAATGTAATATAGAAGATGGACAATTCGCCCTATATGAACCCCTATCTAATAGCAAACTTCATAAACTGCAAAATAAGTATCAAATGACCATTGAAGAATACAATCAAGTAGATATAGATCTTTCTCCTAAATCCTCAGATACTTCTATTACTCTAAGGGTATTTTCCCTAGATCAATCTATTAATCTAGCTGGCATTGCCGAGGGAAACCTTCCTACCGATACTTATGAAATTGCTATTGATCCCAAATTTGCTATGGCTCATAACTATGCTATTGGTGACACCATCACACTGGATCACTTAAATTATCTTATTGTAGGATATGCCATTTCTCCTGACTACACTTATACCCTTAAAACAACAACTGAGCTCTTAAATAATCCATTCTACTTCGGAGTGGGTTATGTGACAAATTTGGGCTTTGAAGAAATTGAAGACTCTACTCCTCCAACTACTACTTATATTTATAAGGATCCTTATCATAATGCCTCACTACTCAAAACTTATCTTATGGACCACTCTGAGTTATCTTATTTTCTATCTGCTACAGATAATTCACGTATCACTACTGTTATTACTGACGTTAATTCCCCTAAGGCTATTGCACTACTTATGGGATTACTACTTGTTATCATGATTTCCTTCATGATTTCTATCTCTGTCAAAAACACAATTGCTAACGAAAGCCAAACTATTGGTATTCTTTATTCTCAAGGATTTGTTAAAAGAGAGCTATTAAACTACTATCTTCTACTCCCCTGTTTATTAGTAATAATAGGTATTCTAATAGGCTACCCTATTGGCACAATCATTTCAGACCCACTACTTTTTATCGCTGAAGTACAGTATTCAATCCCATCTGTCCTTCTAAGAGATACACCTTTTATTTTATTTGCAGGTGGATTCTTACCATTATTTATTTCAGTAGTCATTACCTATATGTCTCTCTCATCGGCTCTTAACAAAACACCAATCTCTCTACTTCGAGGTCAGCACGCCTCCAATCATGTTTCTAAATTTGAAAAATATTGTACCTTTAAGCATTTTTCTTTCTTTAAGCGATTTCGCTTAAAAGATATGATCAGAGAAAGAGGTAGTATGCTTTCTTTATTCCTAGGGGTACTCATTGCAATGTTTATCTTACTAACCGGCTTCTTCCTTAAGGACTCCACCTTTCAATATATTAATAACTTAAAAGCTCAGATTCCTTATGAGTGTATGTATACCTTTAAATCTCCGTCAAATCTTAATAAATATAGTAAACAAGGCGAACAAATCGCTGTAAATAGCTTTAAAATACTCTCTAAAAATAAACTTAGAAATGTCAGTGTATACGGTATTATGCCCGATAGCACTTTCTTTAATATTCCAGAATTAGCTGCACTAAAAAAAGGTGAAGTACTAATGGCGCCTTGCATGAATGCTAAATTTGGTATCGAAATAGGTGATACGCTTACATTATTAGATAATACCGATGATAAAAACTATCTCATTAAAGTTGTTGGTTATGCTGATTATGACTTAGGTCAGTTTTTTTACACTACTCCCGCTAACTATAACAATATATTAAATCAGTATCAATCACCTTACACTAGCCTACTGACGCATACTACACTTGATATAGATCCAGACAAAGTACTTAGTCTTGCAACCAAAAGCTCTGTTGTTGGTTCTGCCAATAATATGCTTTCCATGCTTTCAATGATCACGGGTGTTATGATTACTATTGGCATGTCCGTTTTAATCATTGTAATCTATCTTCTTATGAATATGATTCTTGATAAAAGTAGCACTAATATCTCCATGGTTAAAATCTTTGGCTATACGCCTAAAGAAATCAATAAGCTTTACTTAAATGGTAATATCTTTATACTGATATTTGCCTTTATCCCTGCTATTCCTGCGGCTTACTGGCTCTGTAAAAGCTTTTTTACTCTAGTTTTAGAAGATATGGAAGGCTATATTGGAATTTATATTTATACAAAGTCATTAGCTATTGCCTTTGGTCTGATGATCTTAGGTTACAGCGCATCCGCATTCTTACTGAAACGAAAAATTAATAAAATTGCCTTAACACAGGCATTAAAGAATAGAGAGTAAGGAGGAATTTACTTATGAAATTTATATATTTTTTAAATAAAAAATTCTCAAATAATAATTTTAAAGCAATCACCACCTATGTGGTAATCTTAGGCTTAATTTCTTCTCCACTATTAACGGGTTGTTCTAGTACTTCTACTACTGAAGCTACTGCTACCACACAGGCAGAAGTAGTCGATGGTGAAAGTAAAATGAATAAAAATGCACTACTAGTATATGGCGAAGCTAAAGTAGATGAAATAGAAGAACTTCAAATTGACTTTCCAGCACGCATAACAAATATCCTTGTCCAAAAAGGAGTACTTATCCATAAAGGAGATGCTCTTCTAGATTTAAATATGGATGACTATATGCTTCAAATTGCTACACTAGAAAAAGAGTTAGAGGGATATGAATTAGAACTAAAAGGACTTAAGAATAATACCAATGCCCAAGCTGCTAATTTAGATGCGCTTTCTAAAGAACTTGCACTTAAGAAAGGGTATGTCTCCTCTGGTCAAGATCCAGATATTCTTCCTTTAAAAAATAGTTTAGATATATTAAAAGAAGATTTAGCTGAAGCCCAAAAGTTATATGACTCTAATCTAATCCTTTTTGAATCAGGTGCAGTTTCTGAAAGTGAGCTATCTCAAAGTAAACTCTCCATGCAAAAATTGGAGCAGCAAATTCAAGATGTTAATACCTCTATTCAAAAACTTACTGATGGACGTAACCTAGAAATCTCTACCTTACAAAGCAAATTAAATGCCACTACCTTAGAAGTTGGCAATATCGATACATCTACGGCCTCTAAGATTAGCCAACTACAAGTTAAGATTGAAAGTGCACATCTCTCTTTACAAAATATGAAAGCCAAACTCACTGCACCTTATTTAAATGGGACACAAATTATTGCACCTAAAGACCAACTCATTATCTATGATATTTCTACACCTGCTGGTTCTTCAGTAAGCGGTCTCGGCCAGTCACTTCTTAAATTTATGGATTTAAATACTCTTTATGTATCTGTTGAAATCCCCGAGGAATCTTTATCTGAAGTAGCCATTAATGCACCTGTTACAATTCAGATTGCAGATAAAGATATTGATACACCTATTACTGGCATTGTTTCTAGAATCTCTAACTATGCTTATGAAAAAGAAGGTGATACAATTGTAGAGGCATACATTAAAGTAACGAGTGGTAAAGAACAATTAAAACCTGGGCTTAGTATTGATGCTTACATTGAACCATTAACTTAATTCGTTCTTTTTCAATAATATAAATACTGAAATATTTACTTAACCACTTTACAATAATATGTATAAAAGGAGGGCTTCCCTATGATTTCATTTAAACTTAGGGAAAAAATATATGGGAACTGCATTTACACCTGAAGAACAAATATTAATTCGTAAAGATCTGAAAAAGGCTGCCAAAAAATATCTGATAATGTATGGCATGAGAAAAACTAGTGTGGAGCAACTGGTTGCTGAAGTAGGCATATCTAAAGGTGCTTTTTATAAATTCTATGATACAAAAGAACATTTATTTTTTGACTTAGTAGAAGATATGCATGACGAAATGTATAAAGGTGTTACTGAAATTCTATCTGATTCATCTATTTCTACGCCTTTAAAACGTCTAGAAAATGCCATACTATTTGCTTATCACTCTATGAGCGATACTTCAATGTTAACTTTTCTTACCGATGAACTACCTTATGTTCTACGTAAATTATCTTCAACTATGATTGAAGAACATATTCAGTCCGATACATTAAATGTCGCAAAACTTCTTGATGATGTTGGGATTCATCTTAACTACTCTTCTGAGTTTATTAGTAGTTTAGTTCGTGGGATTATTTCCTTAAGTCGTGAACGCGCAATTATCGGGGAAGCTGCTTACGAGGATGTCATTCGTTTTCTTATACATACAAGCTGCGTAAAATTATTAGAAGATGCTACGTTTGATAACGTATAAATACATTCTACTCAACAAAAAACAAGGTGTTACTTCAAGAATTCCTTAAGTAACACCTTGTTTTTTAATTTTCTATCTTATATTACTTTACTAAAGACGTACTTCTATGCCTTACAAAAGGCTTCTACTTTTGCAGCCATTTCATTAATTGGCTCTAATTCCACTTCTTCCACTTGTCCATTATCACAAGCCTTTGCAATAGCTGGGTCAATTGGAAGTTTAGCTAGAACTTGAAGTCCATATTCTGCTGCTACTTCATCAATTTTGCTTTCACCAAAAATAGCATGTTTCTTATCGCAATCTGGACACATGAAATAACTATAGTTTTCTACAAGCCCAATAATTGGTACATTCATGATATTTGCCATTTTTACTGCTTTAGCCACAATCATAGATACAAGATCCTGTGGTGAGGTAACAATCACGATACCATCCACTGGAATAGATTGAAAAACAGTAAGTGGCACATCACCTGTACCAGGTGGCATATCCACGAAAAGATATTCTTCATTTTCCCAAATAACTTCTTCCCAAAACTGTTTTACTGCACCTGCAATAACTGGCCCTCTCCAAACAACTGGGTCAGTTGGTTTATCTAATAGTAAGTTGATAGACATAATGTCAATTTCTGTTTTAGAAGGTACTGGATATAATCCGTTTTCTGTTGCAAAAGCTTTTTGGTTAATACCAAATGCTTTTGGAATAGATGGCCCCGTAATATCCGCATCTAAAATCCCTACACCATAGCCTTTACGTTTCATAGCTACAGCTAACATAGAAGTCACACTAGATTTTCCTACTCCGCCTTTACCACTTACAATACCAACGACTTTCTTAATGTGACTTAATTTATGTGGTGCTACTAAAAAACTCTTTGGATCTGGTTTTCTTGAAGAACACTCTTGGCTGCAGCTTCCACAATGACTTGAACAACTTTCACTCATATCTTTCATCTCCTTATACTCCACTTTATATCATTGACCATATGAGATGGTCTTATTCCAACTCATCTGCGCTCTCTTCTTTAAGAAATTTACATTCTTTACAACGGTTTGATGTGCGACATGCTTCCTGTGCAAGAGTATAGTTTCCACCTTCAATTGCAATATTTTTTCCTTGAACCAAAGCCTCTGCAACCTTTTTTCTTGCTTCATATAATATTCGTTGGAAAGTACCTCTTGAAACTTCCATTCTACTTGCCGCTTCCCCTTGATCTAAACCTTCAAAATCCACTAACCTAATGCTTTCTACTTCCTCTAATCCAAGGGTAACTTGTTGCTTGCATTGACCATTTATTTTAAAAAGTTTAGACATAGGTTCTATACATACACGTCTACACCTAGGACTCCTAGCCATATTACCCGCTCCTTAGTTACATGCCTTATTCATCCTAATTTTCTCTATAACATTTTTATTCTTTTACTTTATAAACTGCAAATACATTCAAAAAAATGAATGTGTTCTCCCTCATTATAATGTGCATATGCACACTTGTCAATTTATCGTATCTACATCCCACACTTACGTTTTTTTATTTTCTGCCTCTAAAATTAGCACTCTATATATTGTCTACCCATTGATTTTATGCTTTTAGCAATCATTCATACTAAATTAAGGCATTAAAAAAGGCTCCCATCTTCCTAGAGATTGAGCCCTATGATTCTTTATTCTAATCTTGGTCGATATCAATTACTACAATGCCTGTCATTCCTGCATCTACAATACCTTGCTGTTTAACAACTAGGTGTTCTGTTTCTTTTAAGTTAGTAAATACAACAGGTGAAATTGTAGACTTAGTCTGTAAATTCATTTTTCCCAAATCCAGTGTACCAATATGATGTCCTGCCCTAACTATATCGCCTTCTCTTATTTTCAGACTAATACCACTGTCCTCTAAATTTGCCGTACTTAATCCAATATGCAAAATGACCTCCCGCCCTGCTCTTGTTTCAAAAATAATAGAGGTTCGATTTTTTTGTACTTGTTTTACCCTTCCATTAACAGGCGATACAATCTCTCCAGCACTTGGTCTAATAGCAAATCCATCTCCTACCATTTTTTCAGAAAAAATAGGGTCTGGTACTTTAGTGATCTCCATTAGCTCTCCATCAAATGGCATGGCAATAACTTCTTCAGATTCTACCTCTTCTTCTTTTTCACAAATAGGCATAATACCATTTGCATCGGGCTTAATGTCTTCTCCTGTAATCACTTTACGTTCTACTTTGACCACTTTTTTTGCCTGTTTTGTATTCCCCTTCATAAGCGGAGCAACAAACTTATATAATATCCAAAACAAAAAGATTCCTACTATAATGACTGCTACTGTTCGAATCCAGCTCCATTCACTATAAGGCCCAATATACGCTGCTCCAATAATTACTTTACACAGACTCATCTTATGCCTCCTATAAAACTACTATCTTTTTGGATATTATATGTAATTTAAGATAATATATTTATACCCCATGTGGTTTCCTCTATTTTATTCTACTTCTGATCCAGTCAAAACTAGCCCAAAGCATATAACCCATAGCTGTTCCTATTGTATTAAAAATCACATCATCTATATCTGTAACGCCTGTACATAGTATAAACTGTAAAATTTCTATAAAAGTTGATACAATGAGCCCAATAAAAACCGTTCTCCATAAATGCTTACGATAACCTCTATAAAGCGCAGGCAAGATTAATCCTAGTGGAACAAACCAAGCACAATTTCCTATTACATTGTAAAAAAGATGCCACCATCTACCATTAACCATCCAAATCCAAATTTCTTTTAACGGCACACCATTGACTCTTGTATTACGACTCATCATATTGTCCAAATCCCAGCCAATTCCCCCAAATCTAAGTGCTGTGATTTGAAATAAACAAATTAAATAAAAGATAAAACAAATATCTGCCACTTCATATTTCCAATGATATACCTCTCTTTGTTTCTTAAAATAAGATTTCCGAATATATATTGTAGGTATACTAATTAAAATGGCTACACCTATAGTGACATACACATATCTTATGATTTCACTAATATCCATCTTGCTGTCCTCTTTCTACTCTATTTATATATTAATATCATTTATTTTCTTAATGGAAATCCATAAAAAAAGTGGCAAAGCCACTTTTTTATGGATAAATTAACGATATAAAGTATACTCTAAAGTCTCTTAATAATAAACTACTTCTTTACTATTTTTATAAGTTTATCCACAAGTCTTAGAAAAAATCATTATTTCAAAAATATATTTTCTATATTATCCACAAATTTATTAACTTTATCCCTAATTTGTGTATAACTTCCAGTTTTGTTTACTTGTGTTCAATAATTATATTGTTTATTTTTATTAATAGCGATCTACAAAGCTCTGGTTTGAATCTTTCTTTAATCCAGATGTCAGGTGTATTGATACACCCTTGATCTACAAAGTATTGAATTGTTTCTTTATAAGTATTTTTTCCTAAAACCTTACCAATTTTCTCTATCATTAATTTTGCATATTTCATATTCATGGTATTCATATCTCCCCAAACATTTATATCTAGAATAACACCAAATTGAATAATACCTTGAACAGCTTCTTTAAGCTCCTTATCTTTTATCTCTTGCTCTAAACTTTCTAATTGCTTTTTTACATCGCTTTTTAATACGTTCCACGCAGCTTCATTTTCAACATAGTATTTTGGACATACCTTTCCAGAAACATCATAATGTCTGATAATATCTTGCTCTGGATTTAGATTATATCGCTTGCAAATATCCGCACATAGTTTGATTAAACTCTTGTAGGTTTTTTCATTGAATTTTCCACTCCAATCTGGATGGCAATTCTCAATTCCTATACTATATGGATTAGCAGTTGTTGCATGGTAAGCTATCTCATTCTCTGGTATACACTGTATAATTTCTCCTTGTAATCCAATAATATAATGTGCACTTGCATAGATTTTCTTGTCTTTTAAGCTTTCAAAATAATTTCTATTTGCTTTGGCTGTAGATGTAGCATTGCCCACCCAGTGAACAACTATCTTCTTCATCTTAGTAAGCTTTTGACCTGGTCTACTATAACGATTAGGCGTTAATAGTGCTTTTTCAATATTCATTAATCTTCCCCCCTATAATTGATTTTTACGCTATTAATCTACTTCAAGCTGATTAACAAAGATTTTATCTATCTCACTTACATATATGTGTTTTAGCTCTACCTTCCCTAATAAACTCCCGTAATATTTTCTATAAAAAAACCCTTTAAGTTGGTTGCTTAATACATAGTATGTACAACCACTTAAAAGGGCTTTACTTTTTTTATAAAGACTCCACTAACTTCGTTCTAGCTTAACTTTTGTCCCACCTTTTCCAGCTTCTGCTGGTGTTAAAAGCAGTTTAACAGGTACACGATTTTTGATTGCTTCTACGTGACTAATAATACCTACTTTTAACTTATCATGATGAATCTTCTCTAGTGAACTCATAACAACTTCTAATAAATCATCATCTAATGTTCCAAATCCTTCATCTAAGAAAAATAGCTCAAGTGGCGCTGTTCCCTTTAATTGAATTTCTGCAGATAATGCCAGTGCAAGGGCTAATGAAGCCAGGAATGTTTCACCACCAGATAAGGTAGATGCATCTCGTCTTGCTCCACCATTTTTATAGTCTCTAATAAGAAACTTACCATCCTCATCTACTTCTAATCCATAAATACCATTGGTTATCTCTCTAAGCTTCTTGGAAGCTTCTAATGAAACATACTTTAATCTATTGGTCGCCACAAACTCTACAAAGCGTTTTCCTTTAAATAACTTATCTAAATCAGCTAAGATAGCTAGTTGGTGGTCTATCTGTTGTTTCTTTCCTCTTAACTCACCTAATTTGACTAAAGTTTCTTCAATGTGTTTCACACTATTCATCAAACCAATATAGTCTTTCGTAAGTATCTCAACTTGCTCAAGCACTGCCTTACGCTCTTCTTGTAATGCTAACCACTGAGCTTCTTCTAATCTTTGATTACCTAATTTTCCTTCTATAGCTTCTATTGAACCAATTAACTTAGATTGTTCTTCCTGATATTGCTTAATGCCTTGTTTTAAAGCTTCAATTTCCTCTTTAGTAAGTAAATATAGTTTTACTTCCTCTTCTAAAAGATTTTCTTCTCTTAATTGTTTTTCTAGCATTTCTTTTTGTGAGACAACACGGTTTGTAAAATTTACAAAGTTTGCTTGCGCTTCGACTAAAAGTTTACTATTATTTTCATACTTATCATCAATCTCTTCCTTCTGCCCTTTAACTGCCACAAAGCTTTGCTCGATGTGAGTAATCCTATCGTTTATCATTTCTGTTAACGAAGTAAATTGATTTTCAAAGACTACTCTAATTTCTCCAATTAATGGATATATTGCAAACCACTTATCTAATATATTTCTAGATATCTCTTGCTGACTTACTGTCTGAACACTTATATAGTCTTTCTTACCTTTTAGTAGTTCTTTTAATTCTGTATTCTGGTTTAGGAATGTAATCATTGCATCAATCATTTTATTAAGATAGGTAGACTCATCCTGACTTTTGCTTAAAATGACTTGTAAACGTTTGCCTATACTCTTTAAAAGCTCTTGCCTTTGCTTTTGATTCTCATCATATGCAGTCATCCCATTTCCTAATTTAATCTGGCGTTCCTTGAGATATTCTCGAATCTTATCTCGCTCTTTCATGAGATATTCTCTTTCCTCATTTTGTTTAGAAATAGTAGCTACAATCACTTCTCTCTTTCTATCTTTCTCTACTATTTCCTGGGAAATTTCCATAAAATCTGTCGTATTAACTTCTTGCTTTAAGTCATCTAATGCCTGCTTAATTTGCTCAATCTGTTTTTTTGTTTCTGTCATCTCCAATACTAGTCGTTCTGATTGCTTTTGATTTTCATCTAGCTTTGCTTGAGCCTGTCCAAGCTGAGCCTCAAATCTTAGATTTTCTTCTCTAAGTGTTGTAATTCCCTTTTCAAAAACTAGTTTTTTTTCTTCAAACTGACTTAATGCTTGATCAAGCAAGATAAAATTCTTTTCATATTCCTCTATACTTGTTTCTTTAAAGACTTCTTCTAAGGGCGAAAGTTCCTCTTGAATTCTTTTGAACTGTGCCCCTTCACTTCCCTCTAACATTTGAATTTGCGTAAGCTCTGCTTCCGCTTTCTTATAGAGGTCTTCTATTTCTTTAACTTTTGCTTCTAATATCTCTAATTCTGTATTTGTTACAGTCTCCAGATGATCTAAATGATGAGACGTACTACCACAAACAGGGCAACTCATTCCATCTTGTAATTTTGCACGTAATAGATGGGCAAGATTCTTCATCTTTAATTGTTCTAACTCTCCTTGAGCCTCTTCTAGACTCTCTTTTCTTTCATTATATAGATTCTGCAATTGTTGCTTTTCTACTTCGTAGTTCTGGAGTTTATTTGCACTCTGTTGCATTTCTATCTTTAGCTTTTCAAGGCGACTATGTTTCTCTCTCATCACCGTTAGCTGGCCTTGTTTTTGCGAAAGTTCTTCTCGTGTAAGAGGTACTTGCCCCTGATGATGTTCTTGTAAATAGAGTTGTTCTTCTAACTCTTTTCTTTTCTGTGCTAAAACATTATTGATTTCAGCTTTTTGAGCTTCAACTGCTATTTTAAGTGCCATACTTTCATTGTAAGTAGCTGTAGACTTATCTAGACTACTTTGATTAAAGCTATGAGCTTGTGTTAACCTTAATCCTTCTTGGACTTTTGTTCTAATGCTTTCCTCAACCTTATATTGTTTTTCTTCCTCTTGTAATGAACTGATCTTGTTTTGGAGTTTGTCTACCTTATCCGTACATTCTTTTTCTTGAACACCGTATTTTTCAATATCATCTACAACCTTATAGAGTCCTAATTCTACCTTATGAACAAACGCTTCTATTTCACCTAGTTTCTTGGTTTCTGAAAGTGCCTCTTCTAACTGTGTAAGTCTCATTTTAAAATCTGGTAAACGCTCTTCTTTTTCTTTATTAGCTTTTTCATAAGCTGCTTCTACTTCTTGTTTTTGAAGTGTTAATACCTTTTGATTTTCTTCTAACCTTGCACATTCTTCCGTACAGACTTTAAGTGCCTTTTTTGTTGTTTCATGTTCTTCAAGGAAAGGATATACTTTTGCTGCACTTTCCCCCTGTTTAACTCTTTGTGTTTGTTTTTCAATGGTTTCTGCCTGTGCTTCTAATTCAGCTTGTCTTACTTTGTAAGTTGCTAAATCACTTTGCATCTTCCAAATCTCTTCGCCTCTTTTATATCGTGATTCTACTTCCTCTTGCTGTTTTTTAGCTTGATTTAACGTCGCTGTAAGTCCTTCTAGGCATTGTTTTTCTTCAGCTAACTTTTCATCTGAAATCCCTTCATAGCTATTAAGTTCCCCTAATACTCTATTGGCTTCATCATTTTGACTTTTTATTTTTCTAGCAAGCTTAATGGATAGTTTGTCTCCATAGTCCTGTAAGTTAAAAAGACGCTCTAACATTTCTCTTCTTTGTTTACCTTCTAGTTTGAGGAAATCACTAAACTTACCTTGTGGTAAAACAACTGTACGTGTAAAATCTTCTAAGCTTAGACCTAAGATATTCTTGCAAGTATCCGTAACACCTTTAACAGATTCCGCTAAAACTTCTTCTGTATCACCAATAAGCTCTTTGACTGAAGCTGAGTGGGTTTTAGCATTTCCAGTCTTTTTATCTCTTTTAAAATGTCTACTCACTCTATAAATACGATTCGGTGTACCTGAGATTTGGAAGGTAAAACTTACATTTAAGTCATTACAATTTGTATTAATAAAGTTAGAACTCTTTCTTGCAATATCTCCATATAAAGCAAGGGTAATCCCATCTAGAATAGTAGACTTTCCACTTCCTGTTGGGCCAAAAATCCCAAAAAGTCCTCTATCCGTGAGTTTATTAAAATCTATGGTTTGTTCTTCTATAAAACTATTGAGCCCCTTTACTTCTAGTTTAATGGGTTTCATCTTCTTCCTCCTCTCCTAGTAGATTTAAAAGTACTTGTAAAACTTCATCCTCTACTTCTACGCCTCTTTCTTTTTTATAAAAGGCCTTAAAAACATCTGAAATAGGTTGTTCTGTTAACTGTTCTAATGCTGCTTCCTCTTCATCTTCCCCATCAATCTTAGGGAGGATTTCTAGGATATCTGCTTTTAGACTTTTCATTTGTTTAATTTCATCTTCTCTAATATAGCGATCTGTTGTAATTTCTAAATAGACATAGACAGCTCTTTCTTTTTCAGCTTCACATCTTTCTATTGCTGCTTCTATACTTTCACATTTCCATACCTCAATAGGCTTATACACCTTAAATGGAATTTCTTCAATAATCGCTTCTTCCTGGGGTTTAACCTCTACTACAAAGCATTTCTTCGTAAAGTTTATTTCCTTTTTATTATAGTGAAGAGGTGAGCCTGAGTATCTAGCACGCTTATTGGTACCTGGTACAATCTGTGGCTTATGCACATGACCAAGAGCTATATACTGAGCATCCGTAGGAAAACAATCACCACTTACAATATAGCTCCCCCCTAATTGGATACTTCTTTCTGAACCACCTTCTTCACTATCCATAGCAAAGAGATGAGATGTTACTAGATTAATGGTATCCTTGCGATAATGTATACTAAGGTTATCAAATAGTACCTTAATCCGTTCACCATAAGTTATCGCTCTCTCTTCTGCCTCTTCCATTTCATGGTAAAGTACTTCATTTAAACGCTTTTCACTTGGATAAGGAATGGTTAAAATCACCGCATTTTCCCCATTCATCTTAAGCTCAATATAACCTTCTCCTGAAACCACTACTTCATGACAGCCGTATGCCCCTGTTGGCACAATGGTTTTAGGTGTTCCTACCATAATAATGCCGTGTTCTCTAGCTAATGGTCCTGCTGCCACTAATCTTTCTGGATTATCATGATTTCCTGCAATAACTAATGTAATACGCTCTCCATTTCTAGAAAGTTTTTTTAATGTATCATAAAACAATTTTTCCGCAGCTGCAGGTGGATTACTTGTATCATACACATCCCCTGCAATAATGATTAAATCTATATTTTGCTCTTCTACAATCTGTACAAAATCCTGTAAAAAAGCCTCTTGCTCTTGTAATCTACTATGCCCTTCAAGATTTTTCCCTAGGTGCCAGTCTCCCGTATGCAGTATTCTCATCCTATACCTCCCTCTCTTTCATTCTTTTATATTATATCACCAGCTACTACTTCCAATTTATTACTATCTTGTATTATAAATATATATATTAATTAATACTATTTGACTTTTATTCCAAATGATTGATGTTAATTATCAGTTATTGTATAATAATCATAAAATTCCTTTTACATAAAAGTCTGGACTAGAGGTTAAATATTATGTTCTTTTTATATCTATTTATTTTCCTAATTATACTCTTAATAGGAATTAATAGCTGTATTTATTTTGTTAGTCAGTCTCTAAAGAAATCAAATTATAGGTTAACACCTAAATCATATTATGTTATTTCTTTTTTTATGATATTACTGACTACGCTTATTACTTCATTATATACACTATATCTAATATAATAAATTATTGTACTACTAGAAAGGATTAATTACATGGGCAAAATGACTTCCCTGCTACAAAAATATAACTTAATTGAAAAAGAAGATGAGCAAGATGACATAACTATAGAAACTACAGAAAGCGTTACTATTTCTAAGCAAGAAAATCAGCAGTTGGATTTAGATGGTGCGCCTTCCTCTCATGATCAAGAAAGTATGACTTTATCAAAACCATCTATAGACTCCAACTTAAACTCGTTAGAAGATACTTCTACCGAAAACAATAGCGAACAAGCTATTTCTGAAGAAATACATACTGAAAAAACATCATCATATAATGAGCTTTTAACTATTGATCAAATTTATGAAATTTTAAAATTAAGTCATCTACCAACCACCGATACGGTTTTTCTATTAGAAAATCTCATTAAAGCTTTACCTGAAGAGTTACCAGAGTTCGTAAAAAAATCAACGATTAATAATATTATTGAAGCTTCTGCTATGAATCTACCTAAGCTTTTAGAAGATGGACAAGTACGTCTGAAATCTATGGAACGTTTCTCTACAGAATATACTCGTACAAACGCGGAAGAAATTGGTATCCTAAAAACTGAAATTAGTAGGTTATCTGCTATCATTGCAGATTATCATCAACAAATTAAGCATAAAGAAACTTTAATTACTGACGAAACCAACCTGATTCAAACTGAGCAAACTCGTATTCAATCTATCTTGGAGTTTTTTAACTAGTACTTATGGATAAACGCTTTTCTAAAGGATTTATCTTAAAATTATTAAGCTTTCAAACAGGTTGTTTTATCCTTGCTACTATACTCTGCTTAAGTACCTTTTATACTTTAGAGTATTTCAAGTATCGTCATAGAATTTATAAAAATATACAGGTTTGTCACATTGATTTAAGTACAAAAACATTAGAAGAGGCTACATCTATTATAGAAAATCAAGTGATCGATCCTCTTTTATCTCAAAGTGTTTCGCTTACAATGGATGGTTTCAGTATTCAAATACCACTGCAAAACTATTACATCTCCTCTAATCTAGAGGAGGTTCTTAAAGAAGTAGTTTCCTATACTACATCTTTAACCTTAATGGAGCGTTTAGCATTACTTCGCTCAACCGAACCCAAAAATTTCACTATACAGATGGAATTTGATGAAGCTGCACTGCTAGCCTCGGCTAATGATTTTATTACTAGCTTTAATCAATCTCCATCTAATGCGAATATTTCTATCAATACCTCTGGTCAAATTACAACTGTCTCTCATGTTAATGGGCAGAGTGTAGATCAAACATCGCTACTTGCACACCTTACAGCACTTCTTGAAAATTATTCGCATCAAAATTATTCTACTGATTTAATGGCTAGTAACTCTTCTTCTACTGTAAAATCTAGAATAGTTACAGAGCCATCATCACTTCAAATAGATTTAGCAGAACATCTCAAAATGACTAATGCAACTATTACACTAGATCAACTGCAATCTATTAATACTTTAGTTTCTAGCTGTACAACTTCATTCTCAGCCTCTGCTGCTAATGCAACTAATATTATTTTAGGGGCAGAAGCTATTAATGATACTGTTCTCATGCCAGGTGAAGTATTTAGTTTTAATGAACTTGTAGGAAATACAACCTTAGATAAGGGTTATGTATATGCCCCTGTCATTGTAAATTCACAACTGACTCAAGGTGTAGGTGGAGGCGTTTGTCAAGTCTCCTCTACCCTATACAATGCCATTTTATCTGCAGGGCTTCTTCCTACAGAACGCCAGCCTCATTCTAGACCTTCTAGCTATTTGCCTTTAGGTTTAGATAGCACTATAGACTGGGGAAATATTGATTTACAATTTGAAAATACATTAGATTTTCCATTATACATATCTGCTTTTACCGAATCAGGTAAATTACATATCAATTTATATTCTAACGATTCACTATTAGATACTCGCTATGAATTATCTAGCGAGATTATAAAGGTACTCCCTTCAGCAATTAAAACAATCAAGGATTCCTCACTTCCTAAAGGGACTAGAGTATTAAAAACATCTGGTCAAAATGGCTATTATGTGAAAGTACTCCGTCACACCTATCGTGATGACGAGTTACTTTCTAGTGAAGTGATTTCATGGGATACCTATAATCCAGTTCATACAGTATATCGTGTAGGATAGAATATAGTAAAAAAGCGATTAAGCTCAGGATACTCCCTTTGCTTAATCGCTTTTTTATATACTAAAACTTAACTATAAATAGAATAGCTTATCTCTCCATTTCATTGAAATTCTACTACCGTCATGCCCTGTATATAATCATTTGCCCCTAAATATGTCACTGTATAATTCCAATCCCCTAGTACACCCTTGCTATCTTTATGCTTTGATTCTATATTACTTATAATCGCCTCTTCTACTTTAACAGTATCCAATGGCTCTCCTGATACTTCCTCTAAAACCTTCTTAAGATGTGTTAGTTTATCCTTCACTAATGTTCCATCTTGTTCGTCATCATATGCTAAAATAAATTTAACCTTTTCAATATTACCCTCTAAATCCATGAATAGCTGATAATAACCTGTTTGCCTGTCCTGAAAACCATATCTTTGTATCTTCCAGTAACTAGGATATACTAACTCTACTAATTGGTGATTACTTCCTTGACTAATAGTTGCTATCAAAAGCTGATCTCCACAGATCTTCTCTATCTTGCTTTGTAAAGCCTCATCTTTAAATTTTAATGAAGAATTCCCAACCAATAGCATAGGTTTTCCATACTGATTGATTGCATACAAACCATATTCATTAATCACTTTCTCTATCGCTTCATCCTCTGCTAGATTTGTTGCTTGTATTAAAAAATCTTTTGCTTCTACACCTAGTAGCTCTATTAGTCCTTTGTCATCAAATCCTTCTGGAAAATCAGCATAACTTTCTTCTCTTAAAATACCTATCTCTTCATAATAAGTATATTCATCTTTTACAAATACTTTACTTTTCTCCCCACCTTCATATGCTTCTAATGCCTCTATTTTAGTTGTATCTCGATAAACATGCTCACTTATATTATTTTCCACCACATAGGTATACGCTTCTCTTGCATCACTTCTTTTATCTTCTATACTTTGGCATCCTGTAAGTAATCCCAAAAGAATCGGCATACATATGATCCATCTTCTCATAATTGCACCTCCTTAGCTTTCTTGGCATCTGACTTTTTAATGCCGATATGTGCAATCTTCCATACTATAATTGAACCTAGTACTAGACCTACTATACCTAATCCATACATCATCCAGTTTCGGGCACGATAATATATATAGTGTAAATCCCCTAATAACATTCCTGAGCATAGAGTTGCACCTAGCACAAAAATTCCTCTAAAGATGTTACCTGGTATAAATAAATCAGCTTTTTCTAACTGTGATTTTTGACACCATTTTAAAGTACATATAAAACATAAAGCAGCAATAGCTAAAAAAATTGCTATTCTCATCCCTATAAAATCTAAATAGGAAATACTACTAGTTGGGACCAATTCCATGCCTTTGATTTCAATACTTCCCCAATTTCCATCACCCCATATAAATACTGAATAAAAATCTGCCAAAGTATACAATAGCTCACCCTTCACCCAAGGGTTTAAATAAATATATAGATTCCATAATATAAATCCAGGTGAAAGCCCTACTAATACTCCAACAATTAAGCTTGCAAAGTTAGGTGATACTAAGTATTGGAACATAATCATAAATAAATAGCAGGCCACTAATGCTACATAAACAACTAGCAATGTCTGAATAAGCTGGCTACTACTAAAAAGTTCCTGATATATTTCTGAAAAAATTGTTACCTCAAATATATCCTTTGTTTTTTCCAAGAAACTCTCTCTAAATATGACCAACATGATACCATGTAAAATATACAGTGTTGTAAAGATAGATAAGCCTACTCCTACCTTTACCAAATAACGTTCTTTCATGGTATAAGGTAAGCTTTTTAAAAATCTTCCTATCTCATGATTCTTATCATTTCTATAACTCAAATAAACCATGAGTAACAATCCCACTAAGGATAAGCCAATATAGATATGAATACTCTCTGTGAAAATATATTTCCATCCCTTTATTTCATTGGTTTCCCATAGGAATCCTGTTAAACCGTAGCTATACGTTCTCTTAATAATATCGTGTATCTGTTGATTAATCTTCATGGTACATCCTATACCAATACCTAAAAAGTAAATAATCATAATGCATACAGACCTTAATTCCATCTTTATAAGCGTTTTTAAATATTTCACATCTACTACTCCTTTCATCTATTATTTATCTTACTGAGCCTTTTCCGATAGGGCTGTATAAACAAAAACTTCCTCTAAGTTTAGCCCTATGCTTTCTACTAAAAATGCTCCTGCTTCTTTTAGCTTTCCCTCCAATTCCTGACTATAGGCATTGGTTACAATATAATAAACACTTCCAATCTGCTGTATATTTAATACTTCTTGCCACTTAGATAAATCCTCCGGTGCGTTCTCATTAAAGACAACCTGTAATTTACGCACCTTATTTTTAAGCACTTCTACGGAAGATTGATAAACTACTTTTCCATGTGATAGCATAGTAATCTCATCACAAATACGTTCTAGTTCTGATAAATGATGAGAAGAAATCACAACAGTCATCCCAGTCTCGTCTACTGCCTCAATAATAAAATCCAGAACCTGTTTTTTGGCTAAAGCATCTAGACCAGAAGTTGGTTCATCTAATACAAGTACCTGTGGCTGAGCTGCTAAGTTAAGCATTAGAGCAAGTCTCATCTGCATTCCTTTAGACAGATTCTTAACTTTGGCTTTTAAATCTAACTCAAAAATTTGATTATACTGGTTAAATTTTTCTACTGAAAACTTAGGATAAATCCCTTTAAAGAGTTCTACCATTTCTTTTACTTTATAGCCTTTAAAATATTGATTCCTATCGGCCACATAACCAATCTTTAACTTAACTTCATTATTTTCATAAATAGGCTGCCCATCTAATTCAACGGTTCCCTCATCTTGCTTATACACTCCTGTAAGACATTGAATTAAGGTACTTTTCCCTACACCATTTTCTCCAATAATGCCATAAATGGTACCTGGCTGAATCTGTATAGAAACCTGGTCTAAAACCTTGCTTCCATCGAAGCTTTTACTTACCTTCTCTATCTTAAGCATTACTTCTCCTCCCTCAATAGTTCATCATAAATCTTGCCCATCTCTTCTAAAACTTGTTCCTTACTCATCCCCATATAGTGCATGGTAATACAACTGGTCTTTAAAGTTGTTCTCAATTCTACTAATTGCTTCTCAGTTACACCCTTATTAGATGTTATTGCAATAAAAGCTCCCTTTCCTCTAATAGTTTCTATGACTTCTTGTCTTTCTAATTCCCCATATGCCTTCATAACGGTATTGGCATTGACTGTCAGCATACTAGCTAACTGCCTAACAGATGGCAACTGGTCTCCAGGTTTTAAAATTCCTTTAATCACCTGTTCTTTAATGTTATCTATAATCTGTTCATATATAGGTCTAGGATCTCTTGAATCAATTGGAAACATTTATACTCTCCTTTCTTGCCTTATTGAACTACTTAACTCATTTCATCAGACAGTGATTTGTATTTCATAAAACAGCGCATCAACTGTACTATTCATCACAGTACAGATAATACAGTTATTTTTTATAATTGTCAATATATTCTATATAATCTTTATTTTTCGTTCCATCTTCATCTTTCTCCTATTCCGTATTTACATGATTTCCTATAAGGTATACGGCAAGATTTACTATTACTTAATTCTCAAATTTAGCCTCTCACTTTTTAAGAAACATTATAAAAAGGCATATCACCCAAGTTAAAGTGACATGCCTTTTTATATATACTCCATTATCTAATCTCTCGAATAACTTCTATCATCTCAGCTTCACAATGCTCTTCTACAAAGTCCAAAATATGATCTAACACACTATCACATTGTGCTGTCGAATCCGCAATAGTAGCAACGCCAATCATTATGGTTTGGTGGATATCTTGCTGTCCTACTTCACTAACTGAAGCATTAAACTTATTTTTTACCTTTCCAGTAATACTTTTAACAATCATCCTCTTTTCCTTTAGCGAATGTACATAAGGTGCATAACATTTAATTTGCAAAGTTCCAACTAACATCTATCCGCCTCCCACTTTCCTTGTCGTCTTGTCCTTTAAGCTTATCTTATTGTAACTTACCTTTATGAGTTAAAATAGGGGTTACTGCAATAGTGTTCTTTCATAGGACTATTACACTAACCCCTGTCTTATATACTATATGTATCTCCTCTATAGAAGATGTCTCATTTTGTTGCAATGATATTAAGATACTTTTCTCCTCGATGATTCACTCTTGTATCTTCAGTTACCCAAATTTTCTCTATCTGTAGCCCTGCCTCTGTAAAAAGGCTAATGGCTTTATCTTCTGTTAAATTGATATAGTATTGACCATCTCTTTCTCCCTCAAAATCTCCATAACCAAAAGAAGCATATACTGCTCCCCCATCCTTAAGATACCAGTTAAAACGTCTTACAATATGACTTAGCTCCTGACTAGGTATATGAATTAGGGATGCACATGCCCAAATACCATCAAATCTAACCTTTGAATGCATATCCTGGAAACGGCAAAATAACACTGACTGTCCAATATTCTCCCCAGCTAATCTACAAATCTCCGCCGATGTTTCCATTGGAATAACATAATGACCTAAATTCTTAAAATACAAACTATCTGTTCCCATACCACAACCTGCATCTAAAATAATAGCTGTCTTTGGTAACCTCTTTAGGAACGCCTCATAAAATTCATTCATATCTAATTCCATAGAATCCTCAAGAAATTTCGTAGCACTTGCATTATAATAACAGCTCATGTTCTTTCTCCTTTTTCTTATTATATGATTCTAAGCCTCTTCATTTTATGTCACACTTTAGTTTTAATACTTTTCGAGATACCTTTTATTTCCAAAATTTAATTCATATTCATTGTAACATATTATTTTTATTTTTTCACATTTTTTTATACTTAATGCTTTATTATAGAATTTAACCCTAAAATCAACTTGGCAAAGCTCTTATCAATCTAATATTAAATCTGAAAACCATCAACCCCCTAAAAATTTCATAAACAAATATTGATTTTCAGTTTACAATTATCAAAAATTACAAATATAATGATTTTACTATATTTTGTTAGACATAGCCTTTTTATAGAAGTACAATTAATCTATAAAAATTATATACTGTGAGGTGATTGAATGAAACTAAAAATACGTGGGGAAATAAACATTGTCGTGTTTACTTGCCTTATTATTCTTAGCATTGCTTTAAGTGGTACCAGTATTTTCGTTTCCGATAAATTAATTGATTCAAAGTTAAAAACAAGTTTAACTTCTAATATGAATTATCTCATTGATATTATCGATGCAAACTACTCTGGCGACTTTATACTTGATGAAGATGCACTTTTCAAGGGAGATTTTAACCTAGCTGATACTGAAATCCTAAATCGTTTAAAAACTAAAACAAATATGGAATATACGCTATATGCTTATGATAAACGTATCCTTACAACTATAAACGATAGTTCTTTAGTTGGTACATCTGCTAAGCAAGATATTCTTGATGCTGTTCTGATCAATGGAGAAAACTTGCAAGGCGTTACTCAAATTAATGGTGAAGATTATGCTGCTTTCTATTTTCCTATTAAAGACCCTGAAAATAATATTATTGGAATGTATTTTGTAGGAGAACCTCTTACTCCTTACTACATTATTTTAAGGGAAGTTATTATCTTTACATTATTCATTACTGTGATTGCTATAGTTATTGCATCTGTGGCACTCTCCAGATTAAGCCGAAATCTTAGTAAACCACTAAATGATGTTCTTAAAAATTTAGTAGCTATTAAAAATCGTGATTTCACTCAATCGCTTAAACCATCTACACTAAAACGGGCAGATGAAATTGGTATTTTAGCAAATGGCCTTATTGATATGAAGGAAACTATTAGCTCTCTTTTGGCTCACCTCAATTCTCTCGGCCATGATGTAACCCATTATTCTAATACACTAGAAACCAATTCTACAGATATGACCAACCATTCAGCCAATATTGTTACAATTACTCAAGAAATTGCTGCCAGTACAACAACACAAGCTAATAGTCTATTATATATTAATGATATTATTAACACACTTGGATCTAGCATTGACACCATGTCCTCTTCGTTAAAGACCGTAGATGCAACGTCTCAAGAAATTGGTATACTATCCACCAGCAGTACTTCTCAAATGCAGCAAGTTACTGATTCTATTCAAATCTTTACAGATAAATTCCAAGACTTTACTTCTCAAGTTTCTAAATTTGAGCATAGAGTTTTAGAAGTTCAAGAGATGGCTAATATGATTGATAGTATTTCTAAACAAACTAATCTTTTAGCACTTAATGCAGCAATTGAGGCTGCTCGTGCAGGAGATGCAGGTAAAGGTTTCAGTGTTGTTGCCGAAGAAATTCGTTCCCTTGCTGAACAAAGCCAAAGCTCAACTCAAAAGATTAGTAATATTGTAAGCGCACTTTCTATTGCTTCAAAACAATTAGAAGAAGGAACAACGACTATTAATGAAGATCTTACTGCTCAACTTGCTAGTATCTATAATATTCTTCATGCATTCAGTGGTATTGTAGACTCTATACATACTATCATTCCACAGATTAATACAGTTAACAGTGCTACTGCTACTATTACAAAGCAAAAAGATGAAATTGTTGAAAAGATTGATCATGTTAGTTCCATTGCTCAGAATATCTCGGCTGCTTGCGAAGAAGTTGCCTCTTCTTGTGAAGAAAATAATACACTTATTGAAGAAGCTGCAAATATTTCTATCAGCTTAGATCAGGCTACCCAGGTCCTTAATCAAGATCTTAGTAGTTTTACTTTATAATATATTTTACTTATTCAAGAACATAAAAGAACGATAAAACTAGTAGCTATCACCTTAGTTTTATCGTTCTTTTACTATGTCTATAAACATTATCCTTTTCTAACTTCTACCAAAAACTATTCCTTACTGATTATACTGCCTTTTGATTTTTAGCCCTCTGTATAAATCTCTACATCCACACTATATCCATATCTAAGATAAGGGCTATCCTCTGCTGCCTCTATAATAACAGGAATAACTGTTTCTCCATTATTATCAATCGCCATATTTTGAATTTCTTTGACTTTACCTTTAATGACTGCTTCTCTATCTGCATATGGGATAATATCTGCATCAGCACCTACCTTAACTCCCTTAATAAACTCTTCAGACACATTGGCCTTAATCACCAAGCTCTCTTCATCTAAAATTTCTAAGAGACATGTATTTGTTCCTCCAACCTGAGAACCTTGAACTACTTTGATGGCTTTAATAACGCCTTGTGGAATATCTAGTACAATATCATTTCCTTGAATATAATCTTTGGTATACTTGCTTTTCATTTGCTGCACTTCTAAGTCAGATATTTCTTGTTTAATTGAGGAAGAATTAATAGCAACCTGATTACTCTTTTCAGTTTCACTTAGAGAATCCTGAATACTAGCAATCTCTGAATTAAGATCTGAAATTTCTACCTGTCTATCTTTCTTTAAATTACTTACTTTTTGTTCTGCTGAACCAATTTTATTCTTTAAATCACTTGCTTTTTTCTCTAGGTCATCTACTTCTTTCTGTGTTGCACTACCTGCTGCCACTAATTCCTTTTGAATTTCTATATCTTTTTCTACCATATTCAAATCAGACTTATAACTTGTGATTTCTGCTTGTAGTGCTACAATCTCTGTATCTGTCCCATTATTGATACGACTTTGAATACTATTAGCTTTACTTCTTAAGTTACTGATCTTTTGACTACTTCCACTAGAAGATTTGATTTGACCTTCTAATGTAGTTTGATCTAAGCTTAGTTCTTTTTCTTTTTGCAAAATACTATTCTTATACTCTTCATAATCTAAACTTAGTAACTTATCACCTTGCTTTACCTCTTGCCCTTCTGTTACATAAATTTCAGAAACAGTGGCATCAAAATCGATATGCACCTCTTTAATATTCTGAGCACTTACTTCTCCCCATGCCTCTACTGTACTTACTGTTTCTTCCTCTACTAACATTTCTTCAGCTGGAACTTCCGTGGTACTTGCTGTTTCACTTCCACTTTGGCATCCTACTAAAAGTACAGCTAACATAGCTGTCCCTACTAACATACTCATTGACTTTTTCATTTTGTATATCCTCCCCATTTATTACAGTGCAATCTGCACACTTTGAATATTTTCCTCTATGTGACTGATTTCTCCATCCTTAACCATAATTAAATCCGTACCATAGTTAGCTGATTCTCTAGAGTGTGTAACCTGTACAATCGTTTTCCCCTCTTCACGATTAATCTTTTGAAGCAGAAGCATAATTTCTGTACCTGTTTTACTATCCAAGTTTCCAATGGGTTCATCTGCTAAAATAATATCGGGGTTGTTCATTAAAGCCCTTGCAATAGCAACTCTCTGTTGTTGTCCCCCAGATAATTCTCTTGGTGTGTATTTTCTTCTTTCAGCTAGACCCACTATTTCTAAGATCTCATCTAGTCGCTCTTTATGTTTTTTGACCTTCTGACCATCTAATAAAACCGGTAATAAGATATTTTCCTCTACTGAGAGATTAGGAATCAGATTATAAAATTGAAACACAAACCCAATATCTCGTCGTCTCATAATACTACTATCTTTGTCTTTCATTACCATTAATTCTTTTCCATTAACTTTGATACTCCCTTGACTTGGTTTATCTAATCCACCTAATAAGTACAATAATGTACTCTTTCCTGAACCAGATGGCCCCATGATAGAATAAAAACCACCTTTATAAATCTGAAGTGAGATATCTTTTAAAACATCTACCTTTTGAGTCCCTAAATCATAACTCTTCCATAGATTTTCAGTCTCTATTACTACTTCTCTTTCCATATTGTCTCCTCCTAACTATTAGCTATTCTATATTGATCCTGTTTGTTTTCTTATTTTACTTATCCTCACCTAACATATCAATTGATTTCTTTTATTACTACTTATATATCAACCATACTCTAACTACTTACCAAAGCCTTATTCATACTTAATGGCTTCGATAATATTTAACTTAGAACTTCCTCTAGCTGGAATAATAGAGCCTACCACTGTAATGAGCATTCCTCCAATGAAATAGGTTCCAAATAAACTCGGTTCAATAGTCATCTTTACTCCTGCCCCCATAGCATCTAAAACATATTGAAGAATGAAGCAAGTAATGACGCCTCCTACTATACCAGCTCCTGCACTAATCACACCTGAACCTAGTCCTTCTATAAAAATCATCTTAAGCACTTGTATTTTACTCATACCTATAGAACGTAACATTGCCATACTTTGTTTTCGTTCTATAAAACTAATAAATAGATTGTTAATAACCCCTATAATGCCTATAAACATAGCTAGAATTGCGAAGATAGAAATCATGCCCATCATACCAGCATTACTTTCTTGATTATTTTTTGCAATAGTATCTATTGAACGCATACGGCTATAAGTAATATTAGCAAGGCTTTCCTCTAACTGCATACATACTTCCTCTACATTTGCCCCGTCTTTAAGTGAGATATAGGCCATGTCATAATATTGCTTTTCTGCATCCTTCTTAACATACTTAAGGGGCATTAATGCAAAGTACCCATTTTGCCATTGTGTGTCCATAAATCCAATTACCTTATAGCCTCTAGTTGTATTTTTAAATTTAAAGGTTAATTCATCACCTATTTCAACTTTATATTTTTCTCTTAGAATCTCAGATATAATAATATTTCTATCCTCTTGTAATTCCTTTAATAAAGTCTCCTCATCACCTAGTAAATTATAGAGAATATCTGGAGATAACTGCGTGGTTCGAATGGCTTCTGGATAAATCTCTGTATCATTAAACTCTGGAATCTTCATATAAAGGCTCAAAGCTTCTACTGTTTTTTCTACATTTTCATTACGTCTAATAATTCTAAGCTTCTGATCATCCATATTTCCTGTATAACCCATAATATCGCATTTATAGGTATCTTTATAAAAGTCTATAACTTGGTCATTTACATTTTTTGTCATGGTACTAATAGAAAATAACACGCTAATACCTATAGTAATTAAAGTAATACTATTTAGTACACTTTTATTCTTCTTAATATTTTTAGCTGCTAAGCCTCCTATATTACCAAATACACCTCTAAAAGTCACTCCAATACCTTCTGAAGTATAAAGTACAACCACAGGTAGAATCTTAATAATTCCTACAGTAACTAATAAGAGCCCTAACATTGAGCTCACCATTTCAAGCCCTTCCTTAAAAAGGCTGGCTCCCATAAATCCAACTGTAATAAATGCTATACCCATAAGTGTATCCTTTAAGTACTTACGATGTTTATGGGGCCTACTATTTAAAATAATATCTTTTAGTGAGACTTTAGAGACACTTAAAATTGGAATAATGGTACTTGCAAGTGCCATAACGATCCCCATGATTAATGTTGTCATATAACTACTTAGTGGAATTTGTAATGAGATAGGCATCTCGCCTTCTCCCATCATACTAAGCATAATTTTAGAAAGTACATATAAAGCGCCTATTCCTAAAAAGCAGGCTGCAATACCTCCAATAATTCCATAGAATAATGCCTCTAGTAAAAGTACACCATTCATAATTCCCTTTGTCGCACCTACACTTCTAAAGGTACCTACTATTGGTAATTTTTCTAACATAATGACTTTAAAAGAAGAGTAAATAATAAAGATACTCATAAAAACAACAATACAAGTCATGAGCATAAATGGTGAAGTCATCATACTTAACTGCGCATTCAGCGACTCGGAATCTACAGTGTATTCTACTACATACTTAGAATAGACTTTTTGAAGCTTTTCTATGGTTTCATCTACATCTACGCCATCTTTAACAATTAGATGAATCATATCTGCTTTTCCATTAGCTTTGTAATACCTAACCATGGTATCAAAAGGCATCATTGCCATAACATAGCCTTGTTCACTGGCAAAAATTCCTTTTTGATCTACAATGGCCACTACTGTAATCTTTCTCATCCCATTTATGTTTAGTTTAAGTTCTTCTCCAACAGATACACCTAACTGACTAGCGCCGTTCTTAGATAAAATAATCTGCCCACCGCTAAAGTTCTCAACACTACCTTCTAAAACAACTAATTCATTAAAAGCTAAATAATCTTCAATATTATATCCCTGAATGTTTATGTACTGTGTTATCTCTTCTCCAGCTACCTTGTATTCTGCTCCACCAGATAACTGAGGTATAATACGTTCTATTTCCTCTTGAAATTTTTCACAACCGCTTAAGCTAACCTGATAGGTTGGCGAATCTTCATTGGCATATATATCAATATCTGAATTTCCCCATGCTGCTGTTAGTTTCTTACAATACATATCCCCAATATTAGCAGATAATCTTGACGAAGCAAGAAATAAACCTCCTGCTAATGCAATAGCTAATATAATTAAAAATGATCTAAACTTCTTCTCCATCATGGACTTTACTGTATATTTAATTAAAATATTCATGTCCTTTTCCCTAATCCCCCTTCTATTCTTTTTTCCAGCATTTATCATACATCCGAATTCATACAATTTAGAAAAGTTTATTTTTTATTTATTATAACCTTATTAACTTTTTCTAAACCTTTCTTTTAGCACTTTTTATTTTATAAACAGGTTATTAAAATCAGCTTATAGTTTTCTTAATTTTTCATTAAATTTTCAAATACTCCTCT
This sequence comes from Cellulosilyticum sp., assembly GCA_015058045.1. GTDB lineage: Bacteria > Bacillota > Clostridia > Lachnospirales > Cellulosilyticaceae > Cellulosilyticum. Next base: position 7,141 of record SVDC01000031.1, on the reverse strand, counting down.
CATCATTTTCTCATTTTTAAATCTAAATACACAAAAATAAGGAAGCTACATGTTCAAAAACTGTAACTTCCTTGTTTTTCATATTCATCCTTCATCTTTATCCTCTATAGTAATCACCGCTGTTAAATAGGGCATACTCATTTGATTAATATACTGTCTTAAGTGATGATAACTTATATAATACTCGCTTCCCCAAGAAGCAATACGTAACATAATATGCTCATTTGCTCTTTCTGATTGAGCATCTATAATCATCCCTGTTATAGTTACAAAGTGTCCAAATATATTTTTTTTAGCAATTTCATAACAAGCATAAGGTTTATCTTTATTCTTTATTGAGGTTCCAAAAATTCTTGTTTGCTTATAAAAAGGGATTCCCTTCTTTCGTAATCGACTCAAAATCAAAGGAAAACTATGTCCAACCATTAAAATCACAGGATGATTATTATCCAAACTTTGTTGAATACGCTTAAGCATGGTTAAATCATTTAAATCCATCTCTAATTTTGCTCTACAGTTTATATTATTATCCTTGGCATAGCTATTAATAGCTCTTTCTAGCTGTAGTCCAAAAGTCCCTGCACTTGCAAAGATAAAGGCATATCTTTTTCGTATTTCTTCAACCAATGACATATACTTTTCTTTACTAATCTTATTGTATGCTTCTATCGAACCAGCTGCTAGGGTATTTCCTCCATTTGGTCTTGTCATTGCCCAGTATAAAAATAAGTCTGTAATCGCAATCACACCACATCCATATTCATGTGTAAAATGCTCTTCTATAGTCCCTTCTTTAGGAAACCAGGTTTGATTGCCTCCATAAGACCTTCTATGTTCATCTCTTATACAAATATAACTTCTACGTGATAGTCCATACCTTTTAACTTGCCCCATGCTCCAACCTCTTTTCTATGTACATATATAATTGTCTAACCCCTTATATATAACTTATCTACATACAGCCTATTTATGATACTTATCGTCTTTTTCTAATTTACCTATTATCTATGACTCTTTTTTATCCTCTATAACTAACATAGATTCTCCAATCTTATCTACCCTTTCTTTGGTTACAGTCATTGCTTTTAAAATAAATACTGGAAGTTCAATACCCGCCCATTGTAAGTTTTCCAAATTACTTATGAGCTCTCTTACAAAAAGCCAAGCCAATGTTAAAGCAGTAAATAAAATTTTTACTGTAATATTTAATCCTAGTGTTTTCGTTATCTCCTTTAATCCTAAATCCAAGATTAATGAAATGATAATGAGTAAGCATAATCCTAATTTACGATAAAGTCCCTTTAACATTTTCCGACTTTCAACTTTTTCATCTACTCTTATACCTGCGGCATAAAGTCTAGTAACTAAATCCATTACCATTAATATAAGTACCAAATATAAAAGTGGTGTGAATACGCCAAAACAATTCATAACTACTAGATTAATGGTGGTTGCTACTACGATACACTCTTGTTTTATTTTCTCCATAACCTTGGTCCTCCTTATATAAAGTATTTTTACTTTATTCCTTTTAAAATAACGTTTCTTTACCTTATATATGTCTTAAAAAACAAGAATCCCCAATACTTTTTTAATTACTTTTATATTATTGGATATTTTTTCAAGTTTTTATGACCTTTGTTCATCCTCTTTCATATATTATTAAAAGAAATGGATAAAGGACTATCGGCTATGAAATATCGAAATGCCCCTATTGGACATTTAAACTTTCCTTATAGAACTCCTGCTTTATCCTCTGGATATAGAAGGCAGGTATTTATTGAATTTAGAGCACCTGCTACGGCCCTTGAGCCTTTAGCAGATCGTAAATATACCATGACCCATTCTGATGAAACTGGTGATCTTTTTGTAACCATTGGTACCGAGTATGCTGAAGACCAAATAAATTCTTTAAGAGATGAAGTAAGATTAGAGTGGACTGTCCTTAAAGATATGCCACTTCTCTATGGAGAAGTTCTGATTGATGGCCAAGGAATCGGTAGTGGAAGTGCTCAAACCAGAGATGCCATCTTCAAACGCGAAATGCCTCTTGCACTTCAAGCCATCTATCATGCTGATCAACAATTCTTTTTTGCAAATCCAGAATTAAGAGATACACCTGTCTTTATTCACTTTACCTCTACCCAGCCCCTTTATAATAAACTCTATAACTTTGGTACCATTGGTGAATACGATCAATTATAATCTACTAGCCGTTGTATTTTCGCTAAATTTCTTATTTATACTTAGTAACCCATCCTATCAAAAAAGGGTACCATGAAATGAATAGTCTGTTTATTTCATGGTACCCTCACTTTATTTTTTTGTAATTAAATCATAAGATAAAATCAGTTAATCCAATGATTATCTATGCTGCTTTTTGTTCTGACTTTTGTGCTGCTTCTACATCAGCCCAAGTTAAGCCTTTAATATTTGGTGTTCTACCATCTTCTGATGTTGGTAATGTCAATTTACCTTCTTTAAGTAAATCAAGCATAACGGCTTGCTTACTACTGTCAATTTCATATCCTGTAAGTTTCCAGTTTTGATCACATTCTGGTTTAATAATACCTTCTTTAACATCCACAATATATGTACCAATTAATTCTCTAATAGTTGATACTGTTTCTGAACTGTTATCATATACTAATTCCACATTTTTATTATCTTTGAATAATGTAGCAAGAAGTACACTATCACATCTGTAATTATTAACTGTTAAGTAGATTACATCATTTTCTTTTACAGCTGTTCCATCTGTGTATGTAAGGTTTTCAATTCTTGAACCTGCTTCTTTAGAAATATTAACATCATACTTAACGCCAGCAAACATATCGTAATTATATAAACGTACATCTTGATCGAAAGATACATTTAAATCGCCTTCTTTAAATGTATTATAGTATTTTGCTGACCACTCCATATACTCTTTTAACTCTTTACCAGTCATTTTAAGTACTTTTAATGTATTATCATATTTATAAATATTAGATGTGTCAGAACGTTTAATGTCCCCTGCTTGTGCATTAGCAGTTTCACTAAAGATTGCTGCACCACTTACATGATGTGCTCCTTCTGGGATTTTTCCACTTTTTTCTGCGTAGTACATTTGAACATTTAAGATTAAATCTACTAAAGCATTATCTTCTAGTTGACCTTGATTAACACCTGGAAGTACTGAGTCTGGAATAAGTGAACCACCCTCAAGTTTTCCAATAACAGTATATGCATCTTCAAGTGCTTCTTCATGATATGGTTTAAGTAATTTATCCATTTCTTGATCTGCTTCTGCGTCTTTAGCACTTACTAGTTTTGTTGTTGTACTTTTTACCTTATTATCTTCTAATGTAATTGTTACAACAGATACATTAGCTGCATCTGAGCCTGGTTCTGTAATAGGAATATTATTAACGATTTCTTGTTCGATTTTTGAGTGTGCATGCCCAGCAATAATTGCATTTAGTTCAGGACATTGTTTAGCAAGTTCTGCTGCACTATCATTTCCATATTCTCCATCAAGGCCCATATGTACAGAAGCAATGATTACATCTGCTAACTTTTTAGACTGTATTTCTTTAATAGCTGCTTTTGTTTCATCATAAGGACTTGTTACTTTATAGCCTTTAAGATGGCCTGCATCCCAATTTACAATATTTGGTGTAACCATACCAATAATGGCTACTTTAACGCCTGCACATTCTACGATTTTATATGCTTCCCCTAATCTTTCACCACTTGGTTTATAGACATTTCCACATAATACAGTTGTATTTTTAAGTCCACTTAAGTTTTTCTCAAGTGTATCAATTCCATAGTTAAACTCATGATTACCTAATGTCATTGTTGCGCATCCCATATTATTTAGGGCTACAAACATTGGATTGATTTCATCTTTTTCAAAGAAAATCTGATTAGAATTTCCTTGAATAGTATCTCCATTGTCTACATAAATAGTATTTGGATTTTCTGCTTTAAGTTGTTTAAGGACTGTTGCAATTTTAGTCATTCCACCATCTGTTCTTTCTGAATCAGTAGCATAAGTCCATGGATAAAAACTACCATGTGTATCTGACGTTGCAACAATTTGAATAGTTGTTTCTTTAGTTGCGGCATTAAGATTTGTGCCTGGTAGCATCAGTGGTACCATTATAAATGCAGTCATTACGAGCATAATAAATCTTATACCTTTTAACTTTTCTCTCATACTTATTCTCCTCATCTATTAAAATAATATTATCTTGCAATATATATATTAGTCTATTTTCACTATCTATTGTTTTAATTATTAAAAAAATATTTATTTTTGTTAAATTTGTATGATTCAATTCTTTTTTATGTTTATTAACTATGACAAAATATATAGCGTCTTACTTGCCTTTTTTCCCAAAAACTTCAAAGCTATAAAGGAGGTATCGCGAAATGCGATACCTCCTTAAAAATTAGGCATATTCTAGCTCATAAGGTATTACTCTACTATAATGAAATCTATTTCTTAACTTACTTTTACAAACTCAATCTGGGTCTCTTTTAACTTAACACTTAATAGTGTATAGCCATTTGCCTCTAAATAAGCACTTGGGTTTTGAAGCAAGCCCATCATAACACTCCGTTTTTCAAAACTTTGCGGTATATGATCAGGTGCAATGATTTTGCTAAGTTGAATAAATAGATCCAATCGATTAAGCGCTACTATACTCAATTTTCTTATACTTTTCTTTCGCCTTACTCTCACTTCATATCGATTAAAATAAGGCATTTGACTTCTTTTAATCTCAGATAAATATAAGTAGAGTAAAATTTCCTTTTTAGTAACACCCATCATACAACCATTCTCAAACATAAAGGAATCTACTAACATTAACTTACTCTTAGCTACGTGAATGCCATACTCTTCTTTGATTTCTCTTAGTAAATCATTTTGATATATTTTAACAGCAATCTGATCTTCCATTGCCTTGCGGTTCATCATTAAATAACTTCTATTGATCCAGTCATATGTCTCAATATACTCCGCTAAATCTATCTTCCTTTGACTAACAATCTCTTTTACCAGTTTGTATGTGGCATAAGCATCTACTAAAGCATTATGATAATTCCCACCTAATAGCTTATCCGTACCATAGCGCATTTTGTTTTCTTTTAGGCACTTGGTCACCTCACCTATAACTTGCTTTTTGGTAATACCATAGGTATAGCAGTTCTGCGATAGCTTTTGATTTTCCTCAAAGAAATGATTGATTTCAATATACTGGCTATCTTCCATAAAATCCATTCGGTTACAGCATACCCCTATTTTTCTGAGCCATTTAATATCTCCCTTAATCATCTTCCCTATAATAATAATTTCATCTTCTTCATAATCATCAAAAACCTTTTCTATAACTTCCACTGCCCCACTATGGCTGTATTCTATTTGTTTGATGACCTCTAAATCTTGCTCTTTTAGACCACATAATTCTAAAACATGAGGACTGATTGTTTCTTTATGTGCCACATAAAAATTAAGTATCTCTTGCACTTCAAACTGGCGATTGGCAATGACCATAGCAACTTGAAATGCTTCTGATTGCACTTGTCCAGTTGCTTCTATATCGATAAACGCATACATTTTCATCCCTACCTTTCAGCCTATATGTTTTGTCCGTGGTTGATTTATGTTTGGTTCTGTTACACAATATAATTACTTCTATTATATCATATCTACTCATAAGGTAGGATATTTCCTATACCATGAAAACTTTGGAAAGTTATATCATATGCTATTTATAGAGTAAACTTTCCCTATTAAAAGGAGGTTCAACATTGAATAAACAACATTCACTTGCATTAAAAACACTTAGATGGATTCTAGGCACCTACATTATTTTATGTATTGGTATCGCCACTCTTAAATACGCCTATGGTCCATCTGCTTCTTTATCCTTTCAGGAAGGCATTACATGGTTTTGGCATTTCTATGAAAATTGGATTAAAACCTTTTTTATTATTATTTGTAGCATCCTTACCTTAAAAATTATCGCTCAGTCTAAAAAACGTTCAACTATGCACAAACGTAATTTAATCGGTCTTATTATTATAGCACTCTTAGTACATATTATTTTGCCTATATGCCTAGACAATAAAGAGCTTTATGTTTATGCCATGCCATTTCCTTGGACTACAGCTCCGCTTCAACATCTATATGAAGCTCAAAGTATGGCTCAATCACCCAATACTACCTTTACTATTTTGGGCATTGCAGGTATCTCAGCCTCTTTTGTGTTTTACTTAAGTATCAATCTATTTATTTTTATTGGTACACTTTTATTTGGTAGACGCCTTCAATGCTCTACGCTATGTCTCTTTAACGGCTTTGCTTCAGAAGTCTTTGGTATCGGTATGCCCCTAATAGGTAAAAGAAAAAAAGTAGGTTCTAAAGCCCTTAAAGGGCTTACGATGCTTAGATGGGTATTTTTGATGATTACTTTATTCTTTGGCTTCTGGTGGCTTCTTAAGTTATGTGGCATTCACCTTTTTGGTGAATTAAATACCATAGATAAGCTTGAAACCATTAAATATTTGGGGGCTGAACTTTTAATGGCGCTCTTCTTCTGGGTTGCATTCTTTGATAGAGTCTACTGTTATTACTGCCCAGTAGGTACAATTCTTGGGCTTATCAGTAAACTAGCTGGACAAAAAATCACTACAGACCGTACGCATTGCGTCAGCTGTAATCAATGTAATATTGCATGTCCTATGACCATTGATATAGCCTCCAACGCTAAAGAAGGTCTACCTGTTCAGAACCTACGTTGTGTAGGCTGTGGACATTGTATTGATGCTTGCCCTACTCAAAACCTAAGCTATTCTACTCACTTCTTAGACTGTATCTCCAAAAATTCTACTCATTCTAACCAGTCTCATTCTACAAAACTCTAATAACAAAGGAGGTGTCGCGAAATGCGATACCTCCTAAAAAATTAGGCATATTCTAGCTCATAAGGGAGAAAAAAGTGTTTCTGGAAGAAGCTTTTAGTAAACTGGACCCCTTGTCAAGGACACAATAAAAAAAGAGACTAAGCAACACTTAAAAGATGACTTCTATATTGTTTAGGAGTCATCTTTTTTAATCCCCATTGATATCTATAATAATTATAGTATT
>SVDC01000030.1:33087-44019 GCA_015058045.1 Cellulosilyticum sp. | reverse complement strand
CGTACGGTGGTGTGAGAGGTCGGATAATCAATTAATGATTATCCTCCTACTCGATTTGTTGAAAATAATGTTGTTAAGGGTATTCCTATAATGGATGATAGTTATTACAAAGTAGTGTGATTTATTATTTTTTGTTTGATTCCAACTTGTTACTTCTTTATAAATTGGAATTTGACGAACTCATATATTTTCTTAATATCCAATACATTCATTTAAATACTTTATGGAACTTTCTTTGGTTTCTGGAAAATCATGTCCCAATAAGGCGTATTTAAAATCTATACTTCCAATAAATGCACGCATACTATCCAATCGACACCTATCAAATTTTCCATCATTCTCATAATGGTCCTCGCAGTCAGCATCCCCAATCACCAGAATCTTTTCTTCCGGAATATAGATAAACAAAGAATCTCGACTATGTGTAGAATCTCTAGGAATCAGTTTTAAGGTTATATCTCCTAAATCATATTCCATTTCTTGAATTATTCCAATATCAATGGTTTTTACTACTATTTCGGATAAATCTTTATACTCTTCTTTAATACACTGATTACAAAACTCTATATCTTCACCGCTAGATTGACGCCTATTCATCTCTTCTTCAGTCCAAACCCATTTGCTGACCTCAATAAGCTTTTGTCGTGTCAGTTCTGTTCCTACTGTTTTCCCGTGTATATAAGGAATTCCAAAAGTATGATCCCAGTGCCAATGTGTAATCATTGTATAATGAGGTAGCTCAAATCCGTTTTCCTGAATGGACTTATAAAATGATTCCACATGAGCTTTAGAATTTCCCGCATCAATAGCAACACTATAATCTTTTCCTTTTATGTAATAAAGGAAGGGACGATCTGTTTTTTCCTCACCTTTCATGTAGTAAACATGTTCTGTCAATTTTTCAAGCATATTGTCACCTCTCTCTTAGATTACGTATATAAATCTCAATTTATTAATCAAATATATATTATTTTATTATATTTTTGATTAAATATAAATAGTAAGAAAATTACTTCATGGATACACGCTTAAAGACTGTAAGCCATTGTTTAAATTGGCTATGCAAGCTATTAACTCTATTTATATCATATGCTTGGCAGAAATTACGGAAAAGGAAAGTCAAAGAACATCATATAAATTATAGTCAGTTTAGTATTATTAATACTCAACAATTAATTAAACAAGAATTGATGAAAGATATGAATATGGCATCTTGGATATTGATGAAAAAGAATTAATGGAGGATAAAATGCAAGTAGGTGATAAAATATTATTTGGCAATTACGATTGGAAATGCTGGATATTCAAAAAGATAGAGCTTTGATTATAACCGAATATATTATAGAACAACATCCTTATCATGATGCTTATGAAGAAATAACATGGCAGACTGTGCACTAAGAAGATATCTGAACGGTGATTTTTATGATAAATGGGAACAATATATTGAAGTAGAAAAAGATATGAATGAATTTGAAGAAGGGTTAAGATTAATTGATAAAATCAAATAAAATGAAGCAAATAGCGAAAAATTCGGAGGTTTCCATTGTGGGATGTTTAGAAATGTTTACCGCTAATGGTCTAGGCAAAAATCTTGGATGGGTGCTAGATCCCAAAAATGCTAAAATTAGGGCCAAAATACGTACAGCTATTGTAGAGGGGCATGATATAAACAGTTGATAGAATACTTACTATTGGGAATATGAAAGTGATACTAAGGTAAATGGTGTTGAATTAAATCTATATTCTTGAAAGATTAATGCCAGAGAAAAAATAACAGTAAAAATGATTGAAACAGTTTTAAGTGGAGCGGATAAATGTCGCTTTAAAGTTACAGAGGAATAGGAAAAATAGAGTTTGACTACTGATGTCAGATGTGATAGGGTATGCTATATAAAGGAATACATATTAAAATTGCCACCGGGTAATAAAATGCGCGTGCATTTTTGTTTACGACATTAGGTCTTAGAAGTCGTAAATGAAGATGCACTTTTTTGTTTGGGACATTCAGTTTTAGAGGTCGTCAATAAAGTGATACTTTTCGGTGGTGGGCGTAAGGGAGGCATTATTATGGAAAAAAATAATTCTTGGTTATCGTATTTTACAAAATTTGAACTGGCTTTGTGGCTATCATCAACTACGATCATTATAATCTCTTTTCTAAGTTTAGATGGAGACAATTACTTAACACTAATTGCGTCATTAATTGGTGCAACATTTTTGATTCTAAATGCTAAAGGAAATGTGCTGGGTCAAATTCTGACAGTCGTCTTTAGTATATTGTACGGTATCATTTCATATTCATCGGCATACTATGGCGAAATGATTACTTATTTGGGGATGACAGCGCCTATAGCGGTAGCATCTGTTATTTCATGGATTAAAAATCCAGCAGAAAAAGGAAAAAATGAAGTTAAGGTCAATCATTTAAAACCAAAAGAATATGTTTTTCTAATGGTTTTAAGTATAATCGTTACAATTATTTTTTATTTTATTCTTAAGGCATTTAATACAGCCGCTTTATGGCTCAGTACCATTTCTGTTTTCACAAGTTTTGTGGCATCTTATCTGACCATGCGACGTAGTGAATATTATGCTATTGGCTATGCAGCAAATGATGTGGTATTAATTGTGCTATGGACCATTGCTACAAGTCAGAATAAAGCCTATCTATCAGTTGTTATTTGCTTTATAGTTTTTCTTGTCAATGACCTTTATGGTTTTTATAGTTGGCTCGAAATGAAAAAATCACAACAAAGCATAAAAGTTTATATAGGGTAAAAGGGAGCTTTAAGAAGATAAAATAATAGTTTGGAGGTGGGGTAGATAGATCCTCACCTCTATTTTAATTTTAGGAATTGGAGATGATGTAAAAGGTCTATGGTATAATGGATTAATTGATATAATACAGTGAATATGATAAGTTGGAGGAAAAAATATTTGGATTGCTTTATGGAGGAGCTGTTGTTCTTGAAGGAGCAGTAGCAGGTATATGAATATTGTTTATTTTGATTTGAATGTTAACACGAAAAAGATTGGAGAATCAGATGGAACAAATTTTAATTATAGAAGATGATGCATGCTTAAATAAGGGGTTGTGCTGTTCTTTGAAGGGAGAAAATCGACAGGTCATTTCCTGCCTGAATTTAAAAATTGCACGAGAACAGTTATTATGTGGTAGCGTATCGTTGATACTTTTGGACATTAATCTACCGGACGGCAGTGGTCTAGATTTTTTGAAAGAACTGAAAGCAGCTGACCCGATGCGTCCGGTTATTCTGCTTACTGCTAACGATACTGATATGGATATTGTAACCGGATTGGAGCAGGGGGCGGATGATTACATTACGAAACCATTTTCTCTGTCGATTTTACGAGCAAGAGTCAATACGCAGCTGCGAAAAAATGCAGCTTCCGTCAGTACAAAGACTTTTCAAATGGATCGCTTTACGTTTGAATTTGACCAAATGAAGTTTTCTAAAGATGGTATAGCTGTAGAACTCAGCAAAACAGAACAAAAGCTTCTTCGTTTGCTGGTAGAAAATCAAGGGCATGCTATGAGCCGTGGCGATCTGATTGACCGTATATGGACAGATGGTGCGGAATATGTAGAAGAAAATGCGCTTTCTGTCACAATTAAGAGACTTCGTGATAAGTTGGGAGCACAGGACTATATTCAAACAGTTTACGGGATAGGATATACGTGGGTGAAGAAGCATGGATAATTGGATTATAATATTAGTATTATCGTGTGTTTTGATTGTGGTACTTGTAATTTATATAAACCACCACCAAACCCAAAAGACTATGGACACAATCGGGCAGATGTTGGACGCAGCAGTTGAGGGTACTTACTCCGAAACAGATTTTAATGAAAGTCGCTTGTCGGCTCTGGAAACCAAATTTGCACAGTATCTCTCAGCTTCTGCAATTTCAGCCCAAAATGTAAACGTCGAAAAGAACAAAATTAAGGAGCTGATTTCCGACATCTCCCACCAGACCAAAACGCCTATCGCCAACCTTATGTTATACAGCGAATTGATAGCAGAGGAGGAATTGTCGGAGGATATGCGTTCAAATGTGGACGCAATTGGGCAGCAGACAGAAAAACTGCGTTTCCTGATTGATTCTCTTGTAAAACTCTCGCGACTGGAAAATGGTATTTTAACTCTGTCTCCAAGGCAGGAGACCGTTCAGCCAATGTTAGACGATATTCAGGGACAATACACTTCCAAAGCCAGAAGCAAAGGGTTGGAACTGCGGGTTATTGCCACCGGAGCTTGGGCTAACTTTGACCGAAAATGGACAGCAGAAGCATTGGGGAATCTGGTGGACAATGCGATCAAATATACGTCATGCGGCAGCATTACCATTGAAGTTTCTGAGTACGAATTTTTTACTCGCATTGACGTGACGGATACGGGTATTGGTATCGAAGAATTTGAACAGCCGAAAATCTTTTCCCGCTTCTACCGTTCGGAAACAGTCTGTGCAAATGAAGGTGTTGGAATCGGCCTTTATCTGGTACGAGAAATTATTTCCGGTGAGGGTGGGTATATCAAGCTGACCTCTGAACGGGGTAAAGGCTCCACTTTCTCTGTATTTCTTCCGAGACAGGCTGGAATCTTACAAAATTGTTAGAATTGAATGTACTCTCGAAAGATTGTGGAAAGAATTGCGTGATATGATCTGTATGTAGGGACAGAAACCCTGCATACAGATTTTCTAGTGGAGGTACAAGTTTATGAATATTTTACAGGCAAATGACCTGACAAAGATTTATGATTCTAACGAAAACGCAGTCCACGCATTGGCCGGAGTGAATTTTTCCGTAGAGAAAGGTGAGTTCGTTGCCATTGTTGGCACATCCGGCTCCGGCAAATCCACTCTACTACATATGCTGGGAGGGTTGGACAGACCGACTTCCGGTAGCGTTACTGTGGACGGCAAGGAGATTTTCTCTCTGAGGGATGAAGCTCTGACTATTTTTCGCCGAAGAAAAATTGGCTTCGTATTCCAGAATTACAATCTGGTTCCTGTCCTTAATGTCTATGAGAACATTGTCCTTCCGATTCAGTTGGACGGCGAATCACCGGACACCCATTATATTAACAGCATTATTGAAACACTGGGACTTGGGAGCAAGCTCCAGAATCTTCCCAATAACCTTTCTGGTGGTCAACAGCAACGTGTGGCTATTGCAAGGGCTTTGTCTTCTAAGCCAGCAATCATCCTTGCGGATGAACCCACCGGAAACTTGGATTCTAAAACCAGCCAAGATGTGCTGGGACTGTTAAAGGTGTCCAGCCAGAAATATGCACAGACTATCGTAATGATTACCCACAATGAAGAAATCGCCCAGCTTGCGGACCGTATCATCCGCATCGAGGACGGTAAAATTGTGGAACACCATTAAGGGGGGGCGGCTATGAAAGTAAAAAACAAACGCTGCATCCGAAATTTGAGTTTCAAGCAGTTCAAATCAGCGAAAACCAGAAATCTGATTGCTGTTTTTGCCATTGCCTTAACGACGCTGCTGTTTACATCGCTGTTCACGATTGCACTTTCCATCAATGATGGATTTCAACAATCCTCCTTTCGTCAATGTGGTGGCTGGAATCACGGGAGCTTCAAATATTTAACCGAGGAGCAGTTGCAGGAGTTAAAAACAGACTCTCTAATTCAGAAATGGGGTCTGCGCCGATTTGTGGGGAGGCCATTAGAAACTCCTTTTAACAAGTCTCACGTTGAAGTGGGCTATTCCGATGCGACAACGGCACACTGGATGTATTGTGACCCTGCCCACGGACATCTTCCCAAAGAGGGAACCAACGAAGCTGCAACGGATACTAGGGTTTTGGAGCTATTAGGAATTAAACCTGAGTTGGGCACACAGTTTACTATGACTTTCGATGTGGATGGTCACGAAACAACTCAGACATTCACGCTTAGTGGATGGTGGGAGTATGATGAAGCTATCATGGCAAGCCATGTCCTGATTCCTCTGAGCCGTGCAGAATCAATTTATGCTGAAACAGGGCTTATTCCCGGTCAGGCAAACGATGGCATGACTGGAAGCTGGAATATGGGTGTCATGTTCAAAAGCTCTCTGCATATTGCAAAAGATGTACATCAGGTACTGAGCAATCATGGATATCAGAATGAAAACCGTACTGCCAGTGACAGCTACATTGCTATAGGTGTCAACTGGGGATACAGTGGTTCTCAGTTAGCAGCCAATCTTGACCCGACAACTATTTTCGCTATCGCTGCCATACTGCTGCTTATTATCTTTACTGGTTATCTTATCATTTATAATGTGTTTCAGATTTCCATCGCCAATGACATCCGGTTTTATGGATTGCTCAAAACCATTGGTACAACACCACGCCAGTTGATGCGAATCGTCCGCGAGCAAGCTATGCTCCTTAGCCTGATGGGTATTCCTCTGGGACTCCTTGGTGGATGGTTGATAGGTGGTGCTTTAACACCTATCGTTATTGCAAGGCTTAATAATGTTGTTAACGTGGTTTCTACCAGGCCACTTATCTTTGTTGTAGCTGCTTTATTTGCTTTGTTTACTGTACTGATATCCTGCCACCGTCCGGGTAAGATGGCAGCAAAGGTTTCTCCTATAGAGGCGGTACGTTACACGGAAGGAGGTAATCAGAAAAAGAAAGTAAAGAAATCAGATGGAACCGTATCTCTTAGTTCCATGGCAAGAGCAAATTTGGGTCGCAGTCGTGGAAAGACGATACTTACCGTGATTTCCCTGTCTTTGGCTGTGGTTTTGCTGAACCTCACGGTTACTTTCACGAATGGTTTTGATATGGACAAATACCTATCCCAGTTTGTTTCTACTGACTTTGTTTTGGCAGATGCCGCTTATTTTCAGGTTGGCATTGGTTTCAGTGCTGACAGCACTCTGCCACAGGAAGTGGTTGATGTGGTTTCAACTCAGGGCGAGATTACGGAAGGTGGTAAGGTATACGGCAGAATATCCTGGGTAGAGGAGTTTATCACAGAAGATTATTATCGTCAGAGCCACAGTAAATGGTTAAGTTCGGAACAGTTGGATTGTAATATACAGCGGATGCAAAGAAGCGAAGATGGGGGTATTATTGAAACGGCGCAGCTTTACGGGATGGAGCCCTTTGCTCTGGATCAGCTGAAGGTTTTTGATGGTGACCTATCTAAGTTGTATGAAGAGGGTGGCCGATACATTGCAGCTGTTTATCACGATGATGACTATGGTGACCCTAAAAAGGATTCTCATTGGGCAAAGGTTGGAGACAAGGTTACGCTGCGTTATGTGGAAGAATACGAATATTACTATGTGGACACAGGAGAAATCATCCAAGAATTGAATGAAACTGTTACTTCCGGAAGTCGTGGCTGGAATCAGCGAGCCAAAATCTATCGAGATGTGGAATATACTGTGGCAGCACAGGTAATAGTACCTCGCGCACTCGGCTATCGTTACTATGGAGATGATGAATTTGTGTTAAATGACAAGACCTTCATACAAGATACCGGCACAAATGCAGTGATGCTATACGCCTTCAATACAACAGAGGAAAAGAATGCTGAAATGGAAGCCTTTCTATCCGATTACACAAACAATGTAAACCAGCAATTTAACTACGAGAGTAAAGCTACCTATATGGCAGAATTTGAGAGCTTCCGTTCCATGTTCTTATTGCTGGGCGGGGCATTGAGCTTCATTGTAGGAATGGTTGGTATACTTAACTTCTTCAATGCGATTCTTACAGGTATTATGACCCGAAAACGAGAATTTGCTATGCTACAATCTGTTGGTATGCTAGGAAAGCAACTCAAAACCATGCTGGTATACGAAGGGGTGTTTTACACATTGGGTACAGGGGTACTGTCCTTGGTATTGGCAATAGCAGTGGGTCCTTCGGTCGGTGGTATGATGGAAAATGTATTTTGGTTCTTCACCTACCGTTTTACTGTCATACCTGTCCTGTTGTTGTTGCCGATATTTACGCTTTTGGGTATTCTGGTTCCTTTGGGAATTTATAGATTTGTGGCTAAGA
This sequence comes from Cellulosilyticum sp., assembly GCA_015058045.1. GTDB lineage: Bacteria > Bacillota > Clostridia > Lachnospirales > Cellulosilyticaceae > Cellulosilyticum. The sequence continues at coordinate 35,959 of SVDC01000030.1, read as the reverse complement.
CTACAATTGTTGAGCGTTTAAGAGAAATAGAATAGCATAACACTGCCTGTACGAGCATTTTTCTTATGATCGCACAGGCAATTTGCTTTTTCAAAAAATGAGATTTATACACGCTGAATACAATATGTACCACAACAGTATCGACATAAACACTTATGCAGGATATATAGCAATCTTTTTCCCGCAATTTAATTAAAAGGTGTATATTTGTAGTAAAGAGAATTCTATAAATATGGGGGGATATACTTATGAATGACTTGATTTCTATTGTAGTTTCATCTGTTATACAATTAGTTGTTTTTTTATTAATACCATTTATATGGTGGGCTGTTACAGCAAGAAAGACTTCATTTTTTCAATGGATTGGTTTAAAAAAGCCTAAGCTTAATATATCGCTTGCAAAGCTTATGACTATCATTTTTACAGTTTCAATCCTATATATATTTGCAATGGGGTATATTGCAAACAATTTGCTAGGCTTGGGGCAAACTGCTACATCACAGTTTTCAGGTAAAGGATTAACTGTATTACCTCAGATATTGATATTTGCTATTTTTCAAACTGGGTTGTCTGAAGAAATACTTTTTAGAGGATTTCTATGCAAAAGATTGATAGGTAAATTTGGATTTACGTTAGGAAATACTATTCAGGCAGTATGCTTTGGATTAATACATGGTATACCTTTTGGGCTTGTTACACAAAGTATATTTGTATTGATATTAGTTACTATTTTTCCAGCGATTATGGGTTATACTCAAGGATGGCTCAATGAGAAACATGGGGATGGCTCAATTATACCTAGCTGGATATTACATTCATTAATGAATATTTTATCTGGGTTGACAGCAGCACTTTCGTTATAACACACAAAACGCCTATCATGAGTATAGGCGTTAATTTGCTTGTTCTTATTTTTATATAATGGAGATAGTAGGCAGTGTATAAGGAGGAAACGTTTAAAATAAAATATTTTTTATTAAATACTTTAACAAGTTTAAGGATAGAGGCGTAGGCCTATACATACATAGTCCAAGTACAGGAGCAGGTAAGACGCTATTAGCTTGTATTATAGCCAATGGTCTCATTAGGCAGTATCATGAACAACCAAGATTTACAAAGGCGGATGTCTATATTGAGGAATGTAAAAGGTCTATTCTATATATTATTATCACTATTTGTTAAGTTTAAATAAATAAGTGTGACAGGTAGATTTATTTGGTACAATAGAGGATATTAAAAGTGATAAGAATGTGTATTGAGTAATAGGGTGAAAAAGTAATGATTTATAGCATCACTATAAAATAAAATGCGTGTGAGGGGGGATGACAATATGCGATATATAAAACAATGCCTCTATGTAATAAGTGTAGTACTACTTATGATATTAGTGGTGTTTATATCTACAGCAATACTTCAATTGGGAATAGGGCTAATCACGGAATGCTTTAATATAGCCCTATCTGAAGATGTGTTATATACGTTAAGTGGGAGTGGCGGAATAGCTGCAGCCTCACTGATAGGTGTGTTATATGTTAAAAAGAAAAAAATAGCGTTAGATGTTAAAGCAAATAGTCGTGGCAATACAAGTGTTTTAGTCTATACACTTCTTTCGGTATGTTTATGTAAGATTCTTGTAGACGGTATAATGGGTAGCATACTTTCTGTTTTATATCCTATGGAACCTATGCAAGCTGACGTAACAAGTTGGGTATATTATTTATCTGCAATAGTAGTGGCTCCAATATTTGAGGAGTTATTATTTAGATATGGACTATACAATATAATCAGACAAAAAATGAGTCATACCTTTTCAATGCTACTATCTGCTATTCTATTTGCAACAATACATGGTTATCAATTACAGGGCTTTATAAGTTGCTTTGTGGCTGCAATGGTCTTTACTTGGATTTATAGGAAAACAAAGGATATTAGATGTTCCATGCTTGCACATATGTCATGCAATGCTTTTGCTATCATCATGAATGTCATACAAGAGGCAGGGATAAAGTTGGGAGGAGTCCCCTTGCAGTATGGTAAAAATGGCTATAATATGTTGCATCCAGTATTAATAATTTTTGCAATTATAGTTTGTGGAATGATTTTAGTGAAATATCTTAAGAGGGAAAAAGAAATCATAGAAGAAAATGGTTATTCCTAAGGAAGAAGGAATAGAAAAGATAGATAAATTAGTATATATGGGGGGAAGAATATGTCTCCATAGTGGGGGGCTAGAAATTTATAATTTCTTCTTCAAACTACCGTATGTTTAATGTTGATGGAAAGATAAAAGAGTAACACAAATCCTGGTTTAGGGAGATATATCAGATATTATTATGCTAAGTGGGATAAGGATGATAGAATGGAATTAGCATTTATGAAAATAAGTGTTTTTGATAGAGGCATATTATACAAACTGCTATTAGATGCCTATTCATTTGATGAGAGATGTAGAGTATGCTGGCAGCAAGATTGGATAGAATTTGATAACTTTTTCTTTGATCATTTAGAGATTGCAGACAAATATGGGTTCATAACGGTATTAGATAATGAGCCTATTGGACATATTTCATGGGATCCACGACATAAACCAGAGTATGTTGAGATTGGACATAATTGTATTGCTACAAAATATAAAGGAAATGGATACGGACATAAACAGCTTGCTGAGGCAATTCATAGAATTAAAAAGGACAAGGATGTTAAGAAAATAATTGTAGGTACCAACAGTCATCTAATTGCACCTCGAAATTATGAAAGTGTAGGGTTTAAGCTGGTTCAAAGAAGACCTAATAAAAGTACTTCCAAATTTTCTGGGGATTATCTAGACTATGAGATGATTCTATAATATTTTGAGTTTATAAGGCAGTTCTAA
>SVDC01000030.1:0-32987 GCA_015058045.1 Cellulosilyticum sp. | reverse complement strand
GTACTTCCAAATTTTCTGGGGATTATCTAGACTATGAGATGATTCTATAATATTTTGAGTTTATAAGGCAGTTCTAATGTTTGCGTTGTTTATAAAACAGTCAGGTATAATATTTTATAGGACTCACATAATAAGTGAGAAATATTTTTTATTTGGAGGTAAGAAAGTGAGTAAAGAAAAAGGATTTGCAAGCTTTAGACCTGATCAAGCAAAAGCTGAGATTAAGGAAGATAAAAAAAATAAACCTCAAAATGGCTATGGTTGTAAAGGTAAAAAATAAACAAGTATGGCCTAACAAACCGTTTAAATAGTAGAAGCTTATCAATATGTTGTTTTAAATCGTAGGACTGGGTATAATACCTAGTCCTATTTCGGTATAATAAAGAAAAATCAGAAAAAATAAAGAGGGGTAATTTTAGGATGCCTAACGGTATTTTAATAGAAGATTTAGATATGCCCATCGTGAAAATTGTGTAGGAGGAGCAGATGAGAAGTAGTGAGGAAATGATGAAGCTTATTATGGATAAGGCCGTCAATGATGAACGGATTAGAGCCTTAACCATGGAGGGGTCAAGAGCAAATCAAAATGCCACACATGACAAGTACAGTGATTTTGATATATGTTATGTAGTGACGGATATAAGTGAATTCACCAGTGATAAGAAGTGGATTGAGTATTTTGGTGAAATTCTGATAGTGCAGTGTCCTTGTGATTGGTATTCACACCCCTATAACTACAAGGGCTATGAAAATTTTACATATTTGATTCAATTTAAAGATGGTACTAGAATCGATTTAACGTTGATTGATATAAGAAATATAAAGCATGGGTTCAATTATCAGGAACCGAGGATTGTCTTATTAAATAAAGACCAGTTGAAAGAGCTTGTGCCTATAAATCATGAAGAGGCATTTTATATCCATCCACCTTCTAAGATGGAATATGGGAATACTTGTAATGAATTTAGATGGTTAAGTCTTTATATTTCAAAAGGCTTATGTAGAAAAGAAATTTATTATGCGAAGTATGTTTATGATGTTTTGATGATGGAAATGTTTCTTAAAATGCTGAACTGGAAAATTGGTGTAGACCATCATTGGGATGTCACCACAGGCCAACATAGTAAGTATCTCAAACGCTTTTTATCCTCTGAAGAGATGGTGCGTTTTCAAGGTATTTTTCCTAATGGCACCTATAAAGAGATTTGGGATAAGCTATATGAGATATATGATTATTTTGCAGATAATGCCAAGTATGTTGGAGAGGCTCTAGGGTATCCTTTTGATGAGAAAGAAACCAATGAGGTCAGAGACTTCATAGAAAAACGCCAAGAAGATGATCGTATTTATAGGGGATTTAAGGATTTAGATAGAAAGGATAGGAATATTTAATGAAAAGTCATTTTAAACGATGATGATACCGATTAGTTTAATAATAGGTTGCTTTTTGGTATCTGTGATATGTAGATATTTTAAATTTATCGATATGGGTTTTCTGAAATTTATACATTCCACCTGTAGTCTAGTGAATAATGAAAAAGAGTAGATGATATGATTATATTAGGTGAGATAACAATCAGAATTCAGGAGGGATTATGAAAATACATAACGTGATCATTTATATACTAGCGACAATAGGGGTTGCTACTTTGTTTTACTTTTTAGTATACAAGGTGGCGGATGATAATACATATGATGCGCAAACATTTTATGCCACTATTACAGATCAGTCAGATACAACATTTACCGTTAAAGGTATGGAGGTCAATGATATCAATTTCAGAGGAAATTTTTCATTTGGAGTGAGTGAAGAAACAGAGCTTGTTTGGAGATATACGGCTATTGAATGCTCTGATTTAGAGGTTGGAGACAATATATCGATTACTTTTACAGGTGATATAACGGAAACAGATCCTGCTGGCATATCAGAGGTATTAAGGCTTCAATTATTAGATGATGAAAAATAAATGTAAGTTTAAAGATAATAAAAATTAAGAGGTGAAAATAAAAATCAGATCCTATTGTAGTGATTCAGGAAGTAACGACAGCTAAAAATCCATTTGAGTTAGGATAATTAAATACTATAAAATTATTCCCTTATTGGACGCTACCACTTGTACTAATAGATGGCAATCATGGAGGTATACTGTCAGTTTAGTGGTAGATATAATAGGTAATCAAAATACAATTTAGTAAAGCCCTCAGCAGAAATGTTGGGGGTATATTTATTGTAAGAATAAGTTGAAGGAAAAATTAGAATATTATAAAATTGGCATATAAGAAAAAGATACATAATAAAAAAGGTATATAGCAGATACGGCAAAATAATTGAATACAGCAAAATGTGTACTTGCAGATTGATGATAGTAGTGAGATGAATTGGTAAATTAAAATTTGAAGAGGTGAACCATGAATATTAAAAAGGTAACGACTGAAAAAAATAATACCTAGATTTACTATTGTTGGCAGATGAACAAGAGGATATGATTGATAAATATCTTGAGCATGGTGAAATGCTTGTTTTGGATGATTATGGTGTAAAAGCGGAGTGTGTTATCACAAAAGAATCTGATGGAGTTTATGAACTTAAAAACATTGCTGTATTACCTGATTATCAGCGAAAAGGGTATGGAAAGTATTTTATAGAATTTCTTGTTAAACATCTTTCTGATTGCAATGTTTTATTTGTAGGAACAGGAGATTGCCCATCAGCACTTTCTTTTTATCATAACTGCGGCTTTACAGAATCTCATAGAATAAAAAACTTTTTTGTAGATAACTATGACCATCCAATGTTTGAGGATGGTATACAATTGGTTGATATGGTTTATTTGAAAAGAGAATGCTAAATTCTAGTAAATAAAGATAATTTGACATCATTATATGTCATGTTAAATAATGGTGGCTATATCCATCATGAAGATGAAAATAAATATTATGTAAGAATGAAAAAGGTAATTTAAATGAATAATATGACTGTACTTTGGAGAAGTATTGCACTTCTCGATTATGATTTCTTTAAGAAAGATGCTATTGATGAAGGGGACGTTTTGATTGTTTCTATTGATCGACTTCTTTGGACAAGAGTTTGTGCTATGGAAGTAGATAAATATAGGAAGGATTTAGAACTTATGAAGGAGTACTACTATAAGAAGTATACAAATGACGCATTTCTAAAGGAAGCTTCACAACATAAAAAATCATACAAGAAGTTTAAGGGAAATGTACTTTCAGGAAAATATGAGGATTAATAAATATCAATTTATGAGAGCAAATAGAAATATTGTTTGTGGAGGTGGATATGATGCAAATGGATATTGCGGAAACATTTGAATTACTATTTGATAAAAATAATAATGTTGCATATCAGGCATTACAGAAACTACAAGAAGAAAGTGATAGAACGGATAAAGTGTATTTCTACATGGATCTATTAGGAGATATGTTGGACAGTGATCATTCTTATATTCGCACAAGAAGTCTTGTATTGATTGCATATAATGCCAAGTGGGATAAGGATTATAAGATTGATGAAATCATTGATAAATATTTGAAACATATAACAGATAGCAAGCCAATTACGGCAAGACAATGTATCAAGTTACTGCCAATGATTGCAAAGCATAAGTTGGAATTAAAGAATGACATTATATCAGCATTGCAAAAAGCAGATATATCTATTTATACAGATAGTATGCAATCATTAGTTTATAAAGATATTCAACATGCTTTAGCAGAGCTACAAAAATGATAAGCAAGCATGATAAGGCAGAGAATAGGTGCTACGGTATATGTATAGGAGTATGGGATACAATGCTTAGTCTGACTTGAAATAAGAGCCATAAAATAGAATTTATAGGGGGAAAGAATATGTGCTTGGTATGTGATAGAATCGAAATGATACGGCAAGGAAAAAATCCATATTTTGTTAGGGAGACCAAAACAGGTTATATTGTAATAGGGGATCATCAACATTTTAAAGGATATACGCTTTTTTTATGTAAGGAACATAAAATAGAGCTTCATGAACTAGATGAAACATATAAAATGTTGTTTTTAAAGGAAATGTCACTTGTTGCAGAAGCAGTTCAAAAAGCTTTTAATGCGGATAAAATGAATTATGAGTTATTGGGGAATGGTGATACACATTTACATTGGCATCTGTTTCCAAGAAAAGAGGGAGACTTAGGTGAATACGGTAATGTTGGGAAGGGACCCGTATGGTGGTACCCTAGAGAGAAGATGTATGACAAATCAAATTGTCCAAATGACAAAGAACTTTATAGCATGAAGGAAAAATTAGAATTAGAGTTAGAAAAAGTGCTTTAAGTAGAGTGTTTACAGGAAGAAGCAGTTTAAAGTAACATAGATTAAAGTAAAAACAGTATGGATGTAAGCACATCTATACTGTTTTATTTTTATATTGAGACATTCCAACTTAAAACACATACGCTTTTGTGAGCCAACAGTTGGTTTATTTATAGGATTCATCTGTTAAGTATAGATTTAAACTATGATAAAATAAAATCAGCCCACGCAAATGGATGAAAATCTGTAAATGTAAGAGAGCGTTTAATAGATAAAAAGGATCAATGAGGTAAAAGAGATGCACTATAAAATGAGAGAAATTGAAGAAAAAGATAATAAGGCAGTAGAAAAGATAATAAGAACTTGCTTAATTGAATTTGGGGCCAATCATGAAGGAACAGCTTGGGCTGACCCAAATTTAGGACAGTTTTCAAAGATTTATAATACGGAGAGAGAAAAATATTGGGTCGTAGAGGATGAAAGTGGCCGCTTAGTAGGTGGTGTAGGGATTGGAAGTTTAGAGGGCATAGAAGATGTTTGTGAATTACAAAAGATGTACTGCTTACCAGAAGTAAGAGGTATGGGGATTGCACAAAAATTAATGAATCAGGCATTAGAGCATGCTAGTGGGTATTACACAAGATGTTATTTAGAAACATTAGAAAATATGGTAGCAGCCCAGAAGTTTTATGAAAAAAATGGGTTTCAAAGAATCTGTGAACCCTTAATAAAAACAGAACACTTTGCATGTGATGTACGTTACATTAAAGCATTAAAAAAAGCGTAAGAGACTGAAAAGAATAACAAAAATAACATAATCATCCTATTCATAACTAATAAATTATTGTATAATTCTGAATATATATATTTAGATTCATAATGACTTCTAAAGTGTAACTTGCATCAATATATAGGCGTTATGGAGGGGAGATTATGTATTGTAGTAAGTGTGGGAATGCTATTGAAGAAGGGGATTTGTTTTGTAAAAAGTGTGGGCAGCCTATTAAGAAAGAGGGAATTGCTCAGTCAACCTATGGACAAAGAAAAAGCATTGATATTTCCAAAAAGAAAATGCCAACAGGTATATGGATTGTGATAGGGCTCATTGTATTGCTCGTAGCTGGAGGAATAGGAGGGGGTCTCTTTTTCCTAGTCAATCATAAGGTAGAAACAGTTACCTTAGGTGAAGAGATGGAAATAGAAAACACTCAGGATGAGGAGGCTATTGAGTCTGTAGAAACGCAGTCACCTAAAGTGATACAAGGGATGCCTCAAAGTGAGGCAGAATTTAAGGCTTCTTGTAGTTATTATAGCTATGAAGAGATTGCTAGAAATCCTAAAGATTATGTAGGAAATCCCATTTATTTATATGGTCAAGTGCTTCAGGTAATGGAGCAAGGAGATGAAGTTCAGCTTCGGGTGAATATAACAGAAGCAGAGTATGGATGGCAGGATGCTGTTTACGTAAGTTATACCCGAAAATCATCTAATGAAAGCCGTATATTAGAAGAGGATATGATTACTGTATGGGGAATCAGTAATGATACCATAAGCTATGAGACTGTTCTAGGTCAGTTTTTAACTGTACCCTATATAGAGGCGGCTTATATTGAGTTAACGTCTATGGGACCTGATGGTGAGCCTGCAGACTATATGGTCAATGAGCCAAGTGAAAGCTACTACTACAACAATTATGATGATGGGGGAAATGCTTACAACGATGGGTATTATGTCATTCCCTATAGTGATAGCTACTATTTAACAGAAGCAGATTTAATGTATTTATCTAAGGAAGAGCTAACGATTGCCCGTAATGAAATTTATGCAAGGCATGGTCGTATGTTTAAAAATGATGATCTTCAAGCTTATTTTAATGCGCAGTGGTGGTATATTCCTGAAGTACCAGCTGATGAATTTACAGAGGCATTGTTAAGTGAGATTGAAATCTATAATGCCAATTTTATTAAAAACTATGAAGATCAATTGGGGTAGAGACTACAATGAAAAAGATGATATGGATTATAGTAGTAGGATTAGTGGGTGGTTATGCCTTAGCTAGTACCCTACAAACATCTAAAGCAAATATACAGGAGGTACAAATCATTTCCCAGGAAAAAGCACATCAGAAAGAAAATAATGTAGACTTGAAGAAAAAGGAAGTTTCAGTTGATGTGGCAAGTCAAAATCAGAATTCGGCTATAGAAGCAGTTACTCAGGAAAAAATGACAGAAGTTCAGTTGGGAGAAGAAGCAAGTAAAAAAAGTGCACTAGCTGAAAAGGTTATTTGTATTGATGCAGGTCATCAAAAGAAGGGAAATAGTCATCAAGAACCTATAGGACCAGGGAGTACCCAAACCAAAGCTAGGGTAAGTTCTGGAACCAAAGGTGTGGCTTCAGGAAAATATGAATATGAACTTAACTTAGAAGTAGCACTTAAACTCAAAGAGGCTTTATTAGAAAAAGGTGTAGAGGTCTATATGGTACGTGAGACCCATGATGTAGATATGAGTAATAAAGAAAGAGCACAACTAGCTAATGAGGCTAAGGCAGATTTAAGTCTACGTATTCATGCAGATGGTTCAAGTAATAGTAGTGCCAATGGTTTTTCTATTTTAGTACCAGGTGGAAGTTATGTAAGTGATGAAGTGATTTCTAAGAGCTATGCCATTGCTGTTTATATGGAGGAGTATTTGGCAGAAGGCATTCCTAATAAAAGTAGAGGGATTGCAACGAGGAAGGATTTATCTGGCTTTAACTGGTCAGAGGTACCAGCTGTTCTACTAGAAATGGGCTTTATGAGCAATCCAGAAGAAGATTTACGCATGAATACAGAGGCATTTCAAGAGGAACTTATAAAAGCGTTAGTGGCATCATTAGAAGCTTATTATGAGCAGCTTTAACAAAAGAGAATAAAATTCCAATCAGGCGTTTTTTGTTATTCAAGTGGTAGTGGTAAAGGAAAACCTAAGAGGAACGGGCATTTTTCGTAAGCTAATCACGCCTATTATAGAAAAATGTGAAGCAGAAAATAAGGTGATTGCCTTACAAACATATAATCCTGATAACCTAGCAAAATATCAACACTTTGGCTTTGAGATTATGGAGGAAAAATTTTCGAAAGACCTCAATTTAACCTGTTATAATTTACTTAGAAAATAAAAAGAGCAATCGTTTCAATATATAAAGAAACGATTGCTCTTTTAGGTATATGCTTTATGCATTAAGTTGACATTTAACCTCATCTACATGACCAGCCACTTTAACTTTACGGTAGATTTTAGTGATCATACCTTCTTCGTTAATAAGGAAAGTACTGCGTTCAATACCAATCCCAACACGACCACACATTTTCTTTTCTTTAAGAACATCATAAAGATTGCAAACAACTTCTTCACGGTCTGAAAGAAGTACAAAAGGTAAGTTATATTTAGTGATGAATTTATCGTGAGCAGTTAGTGTATCACGGCTAATTCCTAAAATAACTGCATTTTGAACTGAGATTTCTTCAAAAGCATCACGGAATGCTTCTGCTTCTTTTGAACAACCTGGTGTATTATCTTTTGGATAGAAATATAAAATAACTTTTTTACCACGGTAATCACTTAAAGTATGCATTTTTTGGTCAGAGCCCATAAGATTAAAATCTGGAGCTAACATACCTTCTTCTAAAATTATATTTGACATGGGTTTATCTCCTTTGTATTTGATTTAACTAATAATAATTATTATATAAAACATATTTCTTGTAAAGTATAACCTGCAAAATAAAAAAGCAAACACTATAAATTTTATAACATTTGCTTTTAAGATGGGTCATCTATTATTTGGTTTTTCCTGAGAAATTTTCAAGGACGACCTCACGGCGAGGAAGTGATTTCTTGAGTTTTTTTTCAATAGCCCCAAATTCTGCTTCATCTTTTGGTGCGACAAAAAGACAAGTGTAGCCAGATTCTCCAGCACGTCCTGTACGACCAATACGGTGAATATAGCTTTCAGGTGTTTCTGGAGCATCATAATTATAAACATGAGTTACACCGCTTACATCAATCCCACGAGCAGCGACATCTGTGGCAATTAGGTATTGTACATCTCCACTACGGAAGTTTTTCATCATACGCTCTCTTTTGGATTGAAGAATATCACTATGCAGACGAATACAGTTATAGCCTTTCTCGTGCATAGCGGAATAGAGGTCTTCTACGCGGCGTTTTGTACGGCAGAAGATAATCGCCATATAAGGATTGTCTTCATCTAAAACCTTAAAGAGGCTGGCTTGTTTACGGCGATCTGTAGTTTCTACCACTTCTTGACGGATGGTATCTAAAGTAGGTTTAGTATGTTCAATAGAAACGCTAGCAGGTGATTTAGTATAGCGATAAGCCATTTTTTTAACACCCGCATCTAAAGTAGCAGATACACAAATGGTTTGGCGTTTCTTTGGAAGGGCATTGGTAATCATTTCAACTTCATTTTTAAAGCCCATTAATAGCATTTGGTCTGCTTCATCTAAAACAAATAATTTTGTTTGGCTTAAGTTAATGGTACCACGGCCCATATGGTCTAGTAGACGACCAGGTGTGGCAACAACAATATGCACGCCACGATTTAATTTTTTAATTTGTGCTTCTGTATCTTGTCCACCGTAAACAGGAAGCACACCAAGGCTATAGACAGGTGCTAAGGCTTTAGCAATCTCTGTAATTTGAAGTGCCAGTTCTCTAGTAGGCGTTAAAATCAGTGCTTGAACTTGGTTTTGATTAGGGTTGATTTTTTCAAGTATAGGAAGCAAGAACGCTAAGGTTTTACCGGTCCCTGTTTGCGCCCTTGCAATAAGATCTTTGTTATTTAAAATAAGTGGAATACTTTGAACCTGAATAGGGGTAGGTTCTACAATACCCATTTTTTTTAGGGTTTGTACCATATCAGGTTTGATGCCAAGAGATTTAAAATTCATAGTATTTTTTTTACCTTTCGTATCTTTATAAGATTGTTTCTATCATAGCATGGTTTAGGGGAAAATCACAAGGGCACAATGATAGGCATAATATGTTTACACCTATCTACATTGACAGTAATACGATTTCGTGTTATTGCGAAATACGATTTAGAATTATAAAAGGAGATTGCTATGAGATTAACGTCAAGAAGATTAACAAAAGCGATTATCATAGAAAGGATACAGGTACTTATTTTTAAACCAGAAGATTCTAGTGTGAAGGTTCTTACAGAAATACCTTTTTCTAAGGTGGGGGACATGGTGAATGTTCGATTAATCACCTCTCCATTTGCACTTGTTAAACATGATATTCACGGTGATGCAGTAGATTTTCTATGGCCCCAAGAGAAACATATTCAATTTGAAGAGAATGAAAGTTTAAGTTTTCAGTATGATGGGAAGTTATATCATAAAAAGGAGTGCTATGTTGGTGATTCATAGCACTTCTTTTTAGTGATAAGAAAAACTAGCTATTAAGGTCGCTTACATTATCTAAAACATTCATTGCTGCGTTATAACGATCACCTACGCGGTTCCAGTCAATCAAGTTAAATAATTGATTGATATGTTCCATACGATCTTCAGCATAATCGAGAAAATAAGCGTGTTCCCAAACATCAATAGGAAGCATTGGAATCGTACGAAGTGGAATTGGGGTGAGTTGTTCTTCTGTGGTTACAACAATGAGCCTACCATAAGGGTTTAAAGTAAGCCAAGCATAACCAGTACCTTCTACACTTCGACCAGCTTCTATTAAAATACGTTGTAGATTTTCAAAAGAGCCAAATTGTCTATTGATCGCATCAGCAAACTCACCAGTAGGGCGTGTATTATTAGGTGGTCCAATGAGCTGCCAAACTAAGGTATGATTGTAAACACCACCTGCATTATGAATGACTTGAGCCTGAATGTCGCTAGGTAAGCGGTCTGGGAACAGTAGCATTTCGGGGATGGTATAGGTATAGAATTCTGGATAGCGTGCTAAAGCTGCATTAAGGTTATTAACATAGTTTTGATGTAAAGTACCATGATGTATACGAAGGGTTTCCTCACTAATATAAGGTTCTAAGGCATCGTAGTCATATTCAAGTGGTGGTAATGTAAATGGACCTGTAGAATCAGCATTGAGGCCAATAGCTTCATCTGCTGCATAAATTGCACCCAACAAGGCAGGAAGGTAAGTAGAGTCACTTTGAGCAGCAGCAGTTGCACTTGGAGAAACGCCCATTTGCGCATTAGTAGCAGTTTGCATCATATTAGTCATATTATTAGGCATACTGCCATTGTTGTAGTTGCTGTTATTATTGTAGTTGTTACCATTGTTGTAGTTATTGTTATTGTTGTAGTTGTTACCATTGTTATAGTTAGTATTATTATTGTAGTTGCTGCCATTATTGTAAGCGCCATTGCTATAAGTATTAGTACCCTGAGCATAGGCAGCATCTTGAGCGTTGGGGGCATCTGTATTAATCATGTAAGGCATCTGAGGCATGGTGTTAGTATTAGAAGTAGAGGTATTAGCAGATGTATTATTCATCATATTAGATGGCATGGTTGTATTATTTGAAGAAGGAGTAGTTTGTGTATTTTGAGGGGAATCATTACGCATGCTTCTATTGTATGGATTAGGTTGATATTGCTTGGTCGCTCCCTTTTTGTAACCAGAAAGAGCAGCGGTAGAAAGTAATAATAAATTCATCAAAGATTTTTGTTCATTCATAGTTAAGGTCCTCTTGAAAAATTTTACATTAATATAATATTATGTGAGGCTTGGTTTTGCGAACAAAAAAAATCAGTATTCTAAATACTCATGCGAAATGATATTTAGAATACCGAAAAATAGGTTTTTTATAGATTAAGATAACATTGAATGCTTATGTACGTAAAAGATCAATATAGTATTGAATGGTACTACCAGTAGTCATTCGGTAAATCACCACTTGATAGTCAGTGTGTTCTATTGCTTGCTCTAAGTAAACATGATAACGCATTTGTTCAGAACGGCCCGTTTGAACTGTAATAATAGGACTAGTATTTAAATCATCTTTTAAATCGTATTGTTCCCTATAGTAAGCATAGATATTACGCATCACCATGACATCAAGAGATTTCTCAAGGTCAATCATAAGTGGATCTTCTTGAAATGGATAATAGGTAGACCAAAATAGAGAATGAGTAGTGGTCTTATCACCCATTGTGATTTGAAGTCCATCAGTTTTCATTTTATAGTTTATAGGTAGAGTTATAAGACGAGAGAGTACAGGGGTCTTTTTACTACAGTCTAGTTGACGTAAGTGAACACTGACTTGTCTTTTATCATTTTTAATGATTTGAGTCAGTTCTTCGAAACACTTGTCTTTATAAGTTGCATTCATTAAGCTAATATAACAGTTATTGGTTTTAGCAGTAGAAATAAGGTTACTAAAACTAGCCTCATCCATGATGTTTCCCAATACTTCTGAAAAATCTTTATAAGTTGTCTTAAAAAGATGATGTGAAGTAGGTTGGTCTATTGCCGTGGAATAAGGTAATAGTGGTATGACTTGTAAGTTTAATTGATCTTCAGAAAGTGTATAAGGATACGAAATTAGGTCTAATACCTCAATGGGTAAATAAGTTACCCCATTAAGAGCTGTAGGAACATTATGTATAGATTTTCTAATACCGCTTATGTAAACGGCGTATTCATTCATTACATAAGTTATTTGTTGATTTTGGATGGTAAGTTTTTCGCCACTATCAGTTGATTCATATGTACCGTAAGTTAGTGCAGCTAAATCTTCAACACTGAGATAAAGGCTACCATTCATGATTTGAGCATCATGTATAGGTGCATAGGGTAATTGATTTAGTGTAATTGAAGGCTGAACTAAAGGAGAGATTTCCGCATAAATAGGGGTCATAAAACAAATAAAGGCAAGAAAAATACCATAAATATAATTTTTCATATTCAACCACCTTTCCTCCCACAGAATATCATATTCGTTTAATTTAGTAAATAAATATTGAAAATAAAGAATAGTCCAAAATGTATAAAACCAAGTTGGACTATTTTTTAAGCTTTATAAGATTAAGCGTGTATACTATGAGAAGAAAGAAGCTTAAAGAAGTTAGGGAATGAAATAGATACACACTCAGCGTGTTCTAAGGTAGATTCTGAAGTTGCATTACAAGCGGCAATGGTAAGTGACATAGCAATGCGGTGATCTTGATAGCTTTCAAGTGCACCACCATGAAGTGGCTTACCTCCTTCAATAATCATACCGTCTGGCATTGGTACAATGGATGCGCCCATTTTACTAAGTTCTGTATACATGGCTTCAATACGATCGGATTCTTTTACACGAAGTTCAGCAGCATCTTTAATGATGGTTTTGCCTTCTGCAAATAAAGCAGCTACAGCTATAGCTGGAATTTCATCGATTAAGGTTGGAATGATATCACCTTCTACTGTGGTACCATGGAGTTTAGAGTAGCGTACACGCAGATCACATACAGGTTCGCCGCAAACTTCTTTTTCATTAAAGCAAGTAATATCTCCGCCCATGGCAAGAAGTACATCTAAAATACCACGTCTTGTTGGATTTATCCCTACATTTTGAATCACAAGTTCACTGCCTGGAGTAATGAGTCCAGCGACCATAAAGAAGGCAGCAGATGAAATATCACCAGGTACAATAATGTCTGTTGCGTAAAGCTCTTTGCAAGGCTCGATGGTAACAGCTGTTCCTTCTCTTGTTACAGTGGCACCAAAGGCAGAAAGCATGCGTTCTGTATGGTCTCTAGAAATAGCAGGTTCAACAACGGTTGTTGGACTATCTGCATAAAGACCTGCCAGTAAAATAGAAGATTTTACTTGGGCACTAGCCACTGGTGAGTGATAAGTAATCCCTTTAAGCGTATGGGGATGAATGGTCATTGGACAGAAATTATCTTCCTTAGCTTCTAAAATGGCGCCCATCTCAGAAAGAGGCTTGATGATACGTTTCATAGGACGTTTTTGAATCGAAGCATCTCCTGTTAAAGTGGTACTAAAATTTTGCCCAGCTAAAATACCTGAAATAAGACGAACAGTGGTGCCACTATTGCCACAATCTAAAATGCTTTCTGGCTCTGTAAGACCATGAAGTCCTTTACCTTCTACAATGACCTTATCGCCTTCGATCGTAATGTGTACACCTAGTTTTCTAAAGCAGCTAATGGTAGAAAGACAATCATCACCCATTAGGAAGTTGGAAATATGTGTTGTGCCTTTTGCAAGGCTTCCAAACATGACACTACGGTGAGAAATAGATTTATCAGAAGGAATAGAAAAAATTCCTTCTAATTTTTGAATGGGTTGAATACGCATAAAGACCTCCTTATAAGTCTAGTAGTAAATAGTAAAGCGGTTTTGTGAAAGAATTTCTGTAGCAGCAATTAAATCAGCTTTATTAGAAAGTAAAATCTTAATAACCCCTACATCAAATTCACGGTCACTAATGACGCTTAAGTTTTTAATGTTAATATGATTTTCACTAAGCAAGGTTGTAATTTTAGCAATAATACCAGGTTCATCCTTAGCATCTACATGAAGCGCATAGCGTTTAGAAAGTTCACTAGAGACGCCTTCAGTAAAGGTATTACGATAAATGCGAGCGGTATCAAAATAGCTATAAAGTTCTTTTTCTGAACCGCGTTCTAGAATATCCATAAAGTGTTGCAGAATTTCAATATAACTTGCATAAACCTTTTTAATCTGCTCTTTATTACTTAAGCAAATACTTGTCCATATATCAGGATTAGAAGAAGCAATACGTGTTAAATCTTTAAAACCACCAGCAGCTAGTGCATGAAGATAGGCGTTTTCACCATCATTATTACGCACTAAATGAACCAGTGAGCTCGCTACAATATGTGGTAAATGGCTAATATTTGCAGTGACAAAATCATGATAAGAAGCAGATAATACCAGTGGAATACCACCCATACGCTCAATGAGTTTTTGTAAAATAAAGAGAATAAACTCAGGCGTGTCTCCTTGTGGTGTCAGCATATAATAGGCATTTTCAAAGAGATGACTAGAAGAAGCGCTATAACCAAAACGCTCAGATCCTGTCATAGGATGTCCCCCTACATAGTATACACGTTTAGGGGATTTTTCCACATGGCGATTAATTTCTTTCACCAGTTCATATTTGGTACTCCCTACATCTGTAATAATACAGTCATTAGGTAGATAGGGTAAAAGTTCTTCTAAAACACCTGCTATATGTTTTACGGGAATACAAAGAAAGATAACGCTACAGTTTGAAAAGCTTGTGCGTAAATTGGTAGCAATGGAATCAATCATCCCCTCATCATAAGCAGTTTTTAAATCTTCTTTATTTAAATCATAACCTATAATGTAACTATTTTGTACATGAACTTGTTTAATAGACTTAGCAATAGAGCCTCCGATAAGCCCAAGTCCAATGATGCCAATATTCATCTAAACCCTCCTGTTTTTACATGACGACTAAAATGTATAGTATATTTTATAATTTTATTTTTAACATTATATAGTCTTTTTAGAGGCTTGTATACAATTCAAACAAAAAAAGCTTAATTTGTTAAAAAACAAATTAAGCTTTAAAAGAATTAATGTGCACGATGAAGATGTGCAATATTACAATAGCTTGGAATACCATTTGCATAAGTAAGATGAACTTCTCCTTCGATAAGTGGACGAAGATAAGTAATGGCCTTCTCTGTTAAATCATTACCACGTGTAGTAATCCAATCAAGCGGTACTTTTTTCTCTTGATTTGCAATAGCGGCAATGTCATAAGCAAAAATCTCTATAGCATAAGGTGCATCGGATACACGCTTATAGCAAAGCATTTTAGCAGTTTCACCTGCATTACCAAGTTTAGCTGCTGCCTTGCCAATAGAAACGGCTTCTTCAAGGTCTGTTTTAGAGGCAATGTGAGAGGCAGAGCGTTGAAGAACATTAAGCTCGATAGAACGCACTTTACAGCCAAGTTCTGCTTTTAAGATATTTTCTAAAGTTTTACCTGCGCCACAAAGTTGTTTATGACCAAAAGCATCTACAGCGCCACTTGAAGCAGAAATATATTGACCTTCGCAGTCTCTTATCCCTTCAGATACAGCAACAATGACATTGCGTCGTTTAGCTTTAATCGCTTTCACATCTTCAATAAATTGCTCCATATTAAATGGGACTTCTGGTAAGTAAATTAAATCTGGAGCAGGTGAGTACTCAGTGCGGGCTAAAACAGCAGAAGCAGTGAGCCAACCAGCATTACGTCCCATGATTTCTACGATGGTAATAGAGGGTACATTATAGATATATGTGTCATGTGCAATTTCTAAAAGAGAAGTTGCCACATATTTTGCAGCGCTACCAAAACCAGGTGTGTGATCAGTAAGTGGTAAGTCGTTATCCACTGTTTTAGGGATACCAATAACATTAATTGTTTTACCATTTGCTTTTGCATAATCTGATAGCTTAAGTACAGTGTCCATAGAATCGTTTCCACCTATATAAAAAAAGGTACGGATATTGTGTGATTCAAAGAAAGTAAATAAATCCTCATAAAGATCCTCAGAGTGTTCACAAGTAGGCAGTTTAAAACGACATGACCCTAAATACATAGCTGGTGTATGTGTAAGTTTATCTAAGTCTTCTTGTGTTTTGAAAAGCTCTGTAAGATTTAAGAATTTACCTTGTAATAAACCTTCAATACCATTTACCATACCGTAAACTTGATCATAATATTTGTTTTCTAAAATACCTTGTAGTACGCCACTAAGTGAAGCATTAATGGCAACTGTTGGCCCTCCCGATTGACCGATGATACAGTTTCCCTTAAGTTGCATGAGAAAGCTCCTTTCAAGCACATTAAATTTCATTCTACATCATATCAGAAGAAATAAATTAGGTCAAATATTGGAGAAATATGTATATTATTCAGTCAGAGTGGGTATAAAATAATAAGCAGAAAGCTTGACAAAACAACAAGGATTGATAAAATAAGGTTATATAACATAAAAGCTATGAAAATGCACAGTAAAAAGTAAATATCCATCAGAGAGAAGGTATCATCGGCTGGAAGTACCTTTAGGCACTATTTATTTTTGAATTTCACATTGGAGCTTTATCTTTGAAAAAGTTTATAGAGGTAATCTATAAATAAAGGTCTATGAATAGAAAATCTATGAGTAGATTAGGTAGGAGATAACGGTAGCAACGTTAGAGCTAATGAAGTGCTTAGATCTATTAGGCGTATCGTCTACATATAGAACTAAGAATCAGGGTGGTATCGCGGAGAGTATAGCTTCGTCCCTTTTTATATAAAGGGGCGGGGCTTTTTTTATTGTGGTCCATAAAAAAGACACTAGGAAAGGAGTTTATCAAATGAAAGATAAATTAGAGGTCATTAAACACAGTGCAATTGCTAGTATTGAAACAGCAGATTCTCTTGCAGTTTTAGAAGAACTACGTGTCCAATACTTAGGAAAAAAAGGAGAGCTTACAGCTGTTCTTAGAAACATGAAAGACTTAAGTAGTGAGGAAAGACCAGTTATTGGTCAACTTGCTAATGAAGTAAGAGCTGAAATCGAGGAGAAACTTGTAAATAAGAAAACAGCCCTTGAATCAGCAGAGCAAAACAAAAAACTTCAAGAAGAAGTATTAGATGTGACAATGCCAGGGAAAAAATTACACTTAGGTCACATGCACCCAATTCAAAAAACACTTGAAGAAGTAAAAGATATTTTCTTAGGAATGGGATATGAAATCGTAGAAGGACGTGAAGTTGAAACAGCTTACTACAACTTTGATGCCCTTAACTTAGGGGAAGAACATCCAGCACGTGATGAACAAGATACTTTCTATTTCAATCCACACTTAGTACTTAGAACAGCTACATCTCCAGTACAAGTACACACAATGGAAAACGAAAGTTTACCAATTCGTATGATTGCACCAGGACGTGTATTCCGTTCAGACGAAGTAGATGCAACGCACTCACCAGTATTCAACCAAATTGAAGGTCTTGTAATTGATAAAAACATTACATTTGGTGATTTAAAAGGGGTACTTGCTGAGTTTGCAAAAGCATTATTTGGTGATAAAGTACAAGTTAAATTTAGACCTCACTACTTCCCATTTACAGAACCAAGTGCAGAGGTAGACGTTACTTGCGTATACTGCGGTGGTAAAGGATGTAACGTATGTAAAGGTGAAGGTTGGATTGAAATTTTAGGTTGTGGTATGGTACATCCTAAAGTACTTGAAATGGCAGGCATCGATCCTACAGTATACCAAGGCTTTGCTTTTGGTGTAGGTCTTGAGCGTATTGCAATGCTTAAATACGATATCAATGACTTAAGATTATTCTATGAAAACGATGTACGTTTCTTATCACAATTCTAAGGAAATAAGGAGGTTATACCAAGATGAATGTACCTATGTCATGGCTTAAACAATATGTTGATATAGATGTGGATACTAAAACTTACGTTGACAAAATGACAATGTCAGGTTCTAAAGTTGAAGCAGTAGAAGAAAGTGGAAAAGAGATTACAAATGTAGTTGCAGGTAAAATTGTAAATGTGGAGCAGCACCCAGATGCAGACAGACTTCGCATTATGCAAGTAGATATTGGAGCAGAGGAAAATCTTCAAATCGTTACAGCAGCAGCTAATGTACAATTAGGTGATACAGTACCAGTTGCTTTAAATGGTGCAACACTTGCAAACGATTTAAAAATTAAAACAGGAAAACTTCGTGGAGTAGAATCTCAAGGGATGTTCTGTTCAGTAGAAGAACTTGGTTTTGCTGAAGAAGATATCGAAGATGCACCCCATGATGGCGTATACATCTTCCTTAAAGATGTACCAGCATTAGGTAGCGATGTAAAACCATACTTTGGTCTTGGTGAAGAAGTAGTAGAATATGAGATTACTTCTAACCGTGCAGATTGTTTCTCAATATTAGGGATTGCTAGAGAAGCAGCAGCTACCCTTAGAAAACCATTTAAATTCCCAGAGATTTCAGTAGAAGAAGTGGCTGGTAATGCAGAGGAAATGGCAACTGTTACTATTCACAATGATGAACTTTGCCCACGTTATGCGGCACGTATTATTAAAAATGTAAAAGTAGGTCCATCACCAAAATGGTTAAAAGAAAGATTAACATCAGCTGGTCTTCGTCCAATCAACAACATCGTAGATATTACAAACTACATGCTTCTTGAATTTGGTCAACCAATGCACGCTTTTGACTATGATAAATTAGCAGGTCACGCTATTAACGTAAGAAATGCAAATCAAGGTGAAAAATTCGTAACTTTATTTGGTGATGAAGTAGAATTAGATGAATCTATGCTTGTGATTGCAGATAGCGAAAAAGCGGTAGCACTTGCAGGTGTAATGGGTGGCGATAACTCAAAAGTAACAGAAGAAACAACAACGATTCTTTTTGAATGTGCAAACTTCAATGGTTATAATGTACGTCAAACATCTAAAAAATTAAACCTTAGAAGTGATTCTTCTACTAAATACACAAAAGGTTTAGATCCAAACAATATTACATTAGCACTAGAAAGAGCAGCTCAGCTGATTAATATGACAGGCGCTGGTGAAGTGGTAGCAGGTAAAATTGATGTTTACCCAAGAAAAAGAGAAGCCATTACTATTCCTTATGATGTAGAATGGATTAACCAATTCTTAGGAACTGCTATTTCAGAAGAAGATATGATTAAAATCTTCGAAAGTATTGAATTTGTAGTGAATAAAGAAGCTAAAACAGTAATAATCCCTACATTTAGAAGTGATGTAACCATGATGGCTGACCTTGCTGAAGAAGTAGCAAGATTATATGGCTATGATAAAATTGAGCCAACATTAGAAAGAGCAGAACCTACTAGGGGTGAAAAAACTTTCGAACAAAAATCTTGTGATATCATTTGTGAAATCATGTCTATGTACGGTGTATATGGTGCCATGACTTATTCATTCGAAAGTCCAAAAGTATTTGATAAACTTTGTATTAAAGCAGATAGTCCTTTAAGAAATGTTATGAGAATCACAAACCCATTAGGGGAAGATTACAGCATCATGCGTACAACAACATTAAATGGACTACTTACTTCACTTTCTACAAACTATAACCGTAGAAATCCAGAAGCTGCACTTTATGAAATTGGTAAGATTTATATCAAACCAGAAGTAGTAGGCGCACCTAGTGAAAATCCTAAATTCTTTGGTGAAAATGAATTACCACAAGAAATTAAGAAAATTACAGTAGGACAATATGGTCCTAAAGCAGACTTCTTCTCTATGAAAGGTCTTATTGAAACATTAATGGAAGCCCTTCACATTGAGAAATATGAGTTCACAAGAAATAGTGAACTTGAATTCATGCATCCAGGTCGTACAGCAAACTTAATCATCAATGGTAAAGATGCAGGTTACTTTGGTGAAATTCACCCACAAGTAGCTAAAAACTACGATTTAGGTACACGCGTTTATGTAGCAGAATTAGACCTGGCTACTATTCTAAATGCAATCAATAAAAATGTAAGCTTTAAGGCACTTCCTAAATATCCAGCAACAACAAGAGATATTGCGATGCTTGTAACACGTGAAACACTTGTTGGTGATTTAGAAAAAGTCATTAAACAACGTGGTGGCAAACTTCTTGAAAGCGTTGAATTATTTGACGTATATGAAGGTGCACAAGTTGGCGAAGGTATGAAATCAGTTGCTTATAAATTAACATTTAGAGCAGAAGACCGTACTTTAGTTGATGAAGATATTCAAAAGATCATGAAGAAAGTTTTAAATGGTCTTGAAATGAACTGTGGTGCTAAATTAAGAGACTAATCTTCTGAGAAGATATATACAAATCCTCTATACTTAAATGACTAAGTATAGAGGATTTGTTTTTGTTTTAGGGTATGTTAGATATTGTTGGTTTAAACATAGTTAAATATGTGTTACTCTGAAACTATATATGCGTTTACAAAGTTAGAAATTTATAGGAGGTAATATGAAAGCTTTTTTTAGTGATATCAGGACACCTTTGAAAAAAGAAACCATTAATCAGCAGATTATACTTAGTATAGGGTTTATAATTTGTGGTGGTGTATTGGGTGTTGTTCAAAAATGGTTAGATGGATTGCCAATTAATGCTTTGCCATCCTTGTTACAACAATTAGATATAGGAAATTACTTTGGAAGATTAGCCATATGGATTTTATTAGCAACAGCAATAGCAGTATATTCAAGTACGCCTATCAGAGCAGCTATCAATACCTTTCTATTCCTCATGAGTATGGTTGGTGGATACTATTTATATTGTCATTTTGTATCTGGATTTTTACCGGTAACCTATATGATGGTTTGGATCATCATTTCATTTAGTTCAATATTTCTTGGTTTTATTTGTTGGTATGCAAAAGGTCAGGGCATAATAGCTATATTGATTTCAGGTACCATATTAGGTGTTTTGTTCTCACAAGCTTTTTTGATTACTCAAGGCATTTATATGACCCATTTTCTTGAAGTCATTACATGGATTATTGGCGTACTTATTCTATACAGAAAACCTAAAGAGTTTGCATTTGAACTAGGTATATCATTTGTTGTAGCAATAATATATCAATTATTGATCCCTTACTATGGTTAATCGCTGATCTATTATTGGCAAATAATAATAAATATAAAAAATAAGGGATCTTAAAGGAGAGTCCCTTATTTTTTATTTAGTATGAACCTATTTGTCTAATATAGCCTTATTTTTATTATAAACACTATTTATGACTTAAAGCATGTCTTTTAATTCATATTGAGTAGAAGGTGACAGAGGTGAGTTTACTTAGAATAAATAAAGAAATAAGCTACAGGTATCCATTGATAGGGTTTGAGAATATACTAAATATGAAGAAACTGGTAGCTCCACCAAAATCAAGCTATAAAAAAGAAAAAATTTGCAAGTTTTAAATTTAAAACTTGCAAAAAACTTCAGATGGTGTATTATAAAGTAAATAGAAGCTATACGATTAGAGTGATAGATGAGGGGGACTTAACATGTTAGATTATTTAAGTTGTTCAAAGGAAGTATTATTAAAAGAGAAAGCAAATCTTGAAGCAACGTACAAAGATTATGTAAGTCAACATTTGAAGTTAGATATGTCAAGGGGAAAACCAGCTGGTAGTCAGCTTGATTTAAACAATGATATTTTAAATACATTAGAAACTTATATTACAGAAGATGGAACCGATGCACGTAACTATGGTGTGCTTGACGGTATTCCAGAAGCCAAAAAGCTTTTTTCTGATTTATTAGGTATTTCAGAAAAAAACATAATCATTGGTGGGAACTCTAGTTTAAATTTAATGTACGATCAGTTTGTACGTTTAATGTTATTTGGAACACAAGGTCAGGCGCCATGGTGTCAATTAGAAAAAGCTAAATTCTTATGCCCAAGTCCAGGATATGATCGTCACTTTGCAATTTGTGAAGATTTAGGTATAGAAATGATTACAGTGCCAATGAACGAAGATGGACCAGATATGGATTATGTTGAACAGTTAGTACGTGAAGATGCAAGTATTAAAGGCATTTGGTGTGTGCCACTTTATTCTAATCCACAGGGTATTTGTTATAGTGATGAAGTAGTGGACCGTTTAGCAAGTATGAAGACAGCTGCTAAAGACTTTAGAATCTTTTGGGATAATGCATATGGTGTACACCATATTTACGAGGAACATAAGTTAAAAGATATTTTCCAGGCAACCAAAGAAGCAGGAAATGAAGACCGTGTATACTATTTCTTCTCCACCTCTAAAATTACATTCCCAGGTGCAGGTGTTGCTTTAATGGCATCTAGCTTAAGTAATATTGCTGAAATTAAGAAGCATATGACCGTTCAAACAATTGGTCATGATAAACTCAATCAGCTTCGTACAGTCAATTACTTTAAGACCGCTGATGGTGTAAAAGCGCATATGAAGAAACTGGCAGATGAACTTAGACCTAAGTTTGATGTGGTTTTAAATACACTAGATAAAGAACTAAGTGGTTCAGGTCTTCTTACTTGGACAAAACCAAATGGTGGTTATTTTGTTGCAGTAGATACTTTAGATGGATGTGCAAAAGAAACAGTGGCATTAGCAAAAGAAGCAGGTGTTGTGTTAACAGGAGCTGGTGCAACTTATCCTTATAAAAATGATCCAAGAGATTGTAACATTCGTATTGCACCAACTTATCCAACAATAGAAGAGCTTACAACAGCTATTGAATTATTCTGTGTATGTGTTAAACTTGCAGGTGTAAATAGCCTCTTAGAGGATAAATTAGATGAAGAAAGAGCAATGTAATAGGTTTTATATCGTGTTAAAAAGTATATGCTAAAATAAAGAATAAGCATTTCGATGTAATAAATAATGAGTTTAAGTTGAAATAAAAAATGGCTAAAAACAAGTATTTGCTTGTTTTTAGCCATTTTTTATGAGATTTAAATTAGAACAGAGTTGTAAAGATATTTTTAATACGATCCCATACGCTAAGCTCTGGTTGGGCTGCTTTTTCAGCCTCTATTTCAGCTTTTTTATCCACTGAGATTTCAGGGGTACGTAAGATAATTTGAATACTATCTACATTTGTATTTTTATCAGAAACAAGAGAAATAGGTAGGGCTTCTGGGTCATAGTCTAATAAGTTAAAGTCTTCATCTAGTTTATCCCATTCTTCATCTATGGTATTTTTAATAATATCTTTATTTGTTTTCAAGTCGTCAGTCTTTCCAAGTGAATGAATGATATCCTCAAAAGTATGAATAGAGGCAGACAACGTTTGGTCAATGCTATCATAAGTATGTTGTCTGTTATGGGTAATTGTATGATGTATTTGAGTGCCAAGGTCCGTGGCGGCGGTGGTTGTTTCACTGGTGTGAGTAACAAGTGTGCTAGCATCTTGAAGGAAACCAATAAGCTCAGGTGTATACGTATTAATGGTGTTTTGAGCAGTATCTATATCGTTAATCATAGATTGCATAATATCAGTAGAGTCACTAAGTTGTTTAAGAAGTGCGCTTAGATCATCTAAGGTAAAGATGATAGTATCTGAATGACTCGTTAAGGTAGAAGATATATCTTGAATATTAGTAGTAACCTTTTGTAAGGCGATAGAGAGACTTGCAACATCCGTACTTACTCTACGAAGTACAGAAATTAAATTGGCAGAATCACTAGCTAGAGATCCTGTACTAGAAAGAACACGGTTTAATGAATCAATATCGTTACCTGATCCCATTAAACTTTGTAATAATTGTGCTTGTTCAACTGAAATTTGATTACTAGCCACTAATTGACCCACTTGAGCAATTTGACCAGGGGTAATAGAATGAGAAAGCATATCTAACTGAGCACTTAAGTCAGATAAGCTATTAGAAGCCTGACTGAGTGAACTTTGAGAATAATCTAGACCAGAACCAAGATTATGAAGTGATGCTTCTAAGGAGACTAAATCTGATGCAAGTACAGTTAATTGGTTTTTGAGTGGATCTAAGCTAGTATTAAGGTTTTTATTTTGAGTAGTCAGTTGTTCTGTTAAATGATTTAATTCGGTGCAGTCTGCTTGTAAAACTTCTAAACAAGTTTTTGTATTTTCTAAGAGTGGTGAAAGTGCCTTTAAGTCGGTTACAAGTGCATTGCCAGAGGTATTTATTTCAGTAATAAAGGTTTGTGCTGTATCCAGATGGGGGACGATGGTTTGTAAGCTTTCATTAAGTGTTGTGGCACTACTTAAAAGTTTTTCTACTTTTTCATCTGTCATATTGTCATCTTGGCGGAGTGCCTGTAGGCTATTTTGGATACTTGCAATACCTTGATTTAATTCAGTCAGTCCACCTTTAATAGAATGGGTGCTATCTAAAATAATATCTAGGCTTTCGCTAGCTGCATCAAAAGCGTCTTCCATACGCGTTTTAGCATCTTTTAAATCGCTCACCGTATCTAATGCAGACATTTTTAATGGTGCAATGACTATATTAAATCCTGAACTTTCATAGCAATTAGAACCAACATAGATATGAAAGGAGGCTTCTTCACCAGGCATAGCCATAAAAGTAAGAGATTTAGTTGCACCTAAGGTCACATCTACACCATCTGGTGCTTCGACACTTAAACATTTTCCCATGTCATAGCTGGTAGAGAGTTGAAGAAAAAAGTTATTTTTTAAGTAGTCTGGGACATTTTCATTAGGTGTTACATCAATAATAGTTTCAATCATACCAGAAGCACCTGCTAATGCCTCGGCCTTTGTTTCTACACCATTTAGTTTATAGCGAATGGTAAAGTTCCAAGGTAAATCAATCTGCTTTAACGTTCCTTGGTAATAAAAATGAGTCGTATCCTTTTCTAAATCCCAACTGATTTGATCCCCATCAATTTTAGGTTTTGTATAATTCGTAAGGTTAATGACATTTGTATAATTTCCATAATCGATAATTTGAGGTGTACCATCAATACGATATCCATTAACAACTTGTGTTTCAGTAGGCAGACCATAGTGATCCAGATTTACATAGATGGTTTCACTTTTAGGATTAGGTGGTATATAGCCTTCTGCATGAGTGGCATTCTTAACATGGTTAAGTTGTGCAGACTGAGATACTGTAGGCACGGTATTTTCAGGACTTGGTGAATCTGTAGTGGTATCCGCTTGAAGCGTTAAACTGCTGCTAAGCATTAAGCTTGTAGTTAGGCAAAATAACATGGCATTTCTTAATCTGTTACTCATGATGAAATCCTCCTTAATTTAAACTAAGATTATTTATCCATTGATAGATTTATGTTTAGAAATGATACTTATAAAACGAAGGTTTTTTAAATTTTTTAGATTAGTCATTTGAATTAATGTGTCACATAAAACTAAAAATGTTGGTAAGGCACTTAAAACTAAAATCATACTAAGGACAGCGCCCCTAGCAATTAACTCGCCAATTTGCCCAATGGCAGCTACAGTAGAAATCTTACCAATTGTAAAGGCAGCAGAGGTTAAAACAAAACCAGAAGTCAAAACAGAAAGGGCACTTTGTTTGATAGCACCTAGAGCAGATTCTTTTTTATCCATAGTTTCTCTGCAGTGCATATAGTTATCTGTCATTAAAATACCGTAATCAATAGTAGCCCCTAATTGAATACAACTTACAATGAGATAACCCATGAAAATCATGCTATCACCAGCAAGATAAGGAATAGCCATATTGATAAAAATACCTGATTCAATGACGAGCAGCAGAACAACAGGTGCAAAAAGTGATTTAAAGGTAAATAGAATGATGATACCAATGCCTAGAATCGAAATGAAATTTACTTCACTATAATCCGTTTCAATCACATTTTTGATATCTAATGTAGAAGGTGTGCCACCAGCTATATAGTTTTCATTAGGATAGTACTGATTTAATATAGCCTGAATGCTATTTACAGCATCAAAGGCTTCTTGGCTTTCTCCATCTGTATAAACTGAAATTAGATAACGTGTATAGTCATTAGAGTGGAACTTTTTAGTGGTGCTTTCTGGTAGAAAAGATTCAGGTACACCAGCTGGCAGTTCAGAAGCAATTGTTTTGGCATAACGTACATTAGATAGCGCTTCAAGTGCCTCACCCATCTCTTTTTCCTTAATATTATTTTCTCTAGGTACGATAGCAAGCATCATATTACTTTTTCCAAACTTTTCTTCAATAGAAAGCTTATCTGTGTAAACAGTAGTCCCTTCACTAGAACCAAGTGCATCATTTCCGTATAAGAAGGTATTCATATTTTGGCCTACGTAACAAGGAATCACTAAAATAAGTAAGATTGGAATAATAATAAATCGTGCTTTATAAACCATATGAGTAAAACGCTCGGTAATCACAATAAAAGGTTTATGTCTATATTTTTCAATTTTAGCAGAGTATTTAAGAATCATACTAGGCATGAAAAAGATAACAGCAAATAAGCTGATAACGATTCCTTTTGCAAGCACTAGGCCCATATCTTTACCGATCTCAAATTGCATTAAAGCTAAAGCTACAAAACCAACGATAGTTGTAAGACCGCTAGATAAAATAGAAACAATAGAGTTTGAAATTGCATTTTCCATAGCAACTTCTTCATCTTCTACGCCATTTTCTTTTTCATGGATAAAACTATGTAGTAAGAAAATAGAGTAGTCCATAGAGATGGCTAATTGCAAAATAGCAGCGACACTAAAGGTAAAGAAAGAAATTTGGCCAAAGATTATATTGCTTCCTAAGTTAATGATAATACCAAGACCTGTAATGGCTAAGAATAAAACAGGTTCTAGATAGGAAGTAGTGGTAACCATTAAAATAAGGAAAACAATAGGAACGGCAATGCACATAGCAATAGCAACTTCTTTCATAAGTGTGGACTTAACACTTTTGTTTTCCATGGCAGAGCCACCAATACAGCTATTTTCACCAGCAATTTTTTTGATTTCATCTAAAGCTTGATGGGTTAGGGGGCTAGAGTCATCCTCAACGAAAGTCACATCAAATAGAATCGCACCATCATTAGAATAGTCTTTGATGTCCTCTTGATTAATAAAACTGGTTGGCGCATAAAGGTCATCAATATCCGAGTCAAGCCATAGAACCATATCAACGCCTTCAACTTGCTCGATTCGATTTTTGATATCTTTACCTTGTGTAATAGAGATACCGTTAATCATAATGCGAGCCATTCCTTGCATGCCAAATTCTTGATCTACTATATCAATGGCTTGTTTTGAAGGCATGTCATCTTTGAGGTATTCGGTCATATCATAATTGATCTCTACCAAGGGGAAGAGAAGGGTGCATAAAATAACGAGTAAAATAAATAAGGTTGAAATAAGACATCGTTTATGAACGATAAAATGAGCTAGTTTTTTCATATTTTTACTCCTTTACAATCCTGATAGATATAACACTTGTTCGAATTAAC
Source organism: Cellulosilyticum sp. (assembly GCA_015058045.1). Lineage (GTDB taxonomy): Bacteria > Bacillota > Clostridia > Lachnospirales > Cellulosilyticaceae > Cellulosilyticum. Next base: position 5,692 of record SVDC01000030.1, on the reverse strand, counting down.
ACTAATGTATAAAATCGTACAGGTGTTTATTTTTTATGGTAGTTGTATTATAGTATAGATAAGAATAGTAGTTCAATAACTAATATTCTATATAAATGTACAAAAATGTACAAAAACACTAAAATATATTGGGTTTTATAAGAAGGAGAAATAAAGTGGGAGAAAAAGCAGAGTACAAAAGTGCAAAACGTTCACGTAAGTTAATTCGAACAGCTTTTGCAAAAATGATGTTAGAAAAACCAGTGGATAAAATTACAGTTACAGATATTGTAAAGGAGGCGGATCTAAATAGAGGGACTTTTTATGCGCATTATCAAAGTCCTTATGCAGTTCTAGAAGAAATTGAAAATGAAATTATGGATCAGCTGTTACTTTTATTAAATGAAACAGATTATAAGAGTTTCTTTCAAGATCCTACGCCATTAATTATAAAGATTAATCACTATCTTGAAGCAGATATGGACTATTTTAAGACATTGATTCAGTATTCTGGATCAGAACAGTTTTTAAATCGTCTAAAGAAGTTATTTGTATCTTATATGGAAAATGATGCGGATGTGCCAAGTCATTTAAAAGAAACTAAAAAATTTGAGGTCATGACTTATTTTCTTGCCGGTGGGATTACAGAACTTTATAAAAGATGGTTTCATGAGGAATTTGGCGTTATATCATTAGAAGAGTTAGCTGTTTGTGTTAGGGAAAGTATTAAAGATTATGCCAAGAAGCTTCGCTAGAATGCTAGAGAGATTGTCTAAAAATGGAGCGTTAACGGGGCTATTAACTTATGTTATAATATGGATATTAAGAGGAAAGGAGCTTATTAAAGTCGATGCCTACAGAGTTTACACATTTACATGTGCATACAGAGTATAGTTTATTAGACGGTTCGGCAAAAATAGGTGATTTATTAGATCAGGCAAAAGCACTAGGAATGAAAAATCTAGCGATTACAGACCATGGTGCCATGTATGGTGCAATTGATTTTTATAAAGCAGCTAAGGATAGGGGGATTAAACCTATAATTGGGTGTGAAGTCTATTTAGCCGCACGTACACGTTTTGATAAAGAGCCTATGGATGCAAGGAGCTATCACCTTGTATTATTGGCTGAAAATAATGAAGGTTATCAAAATCTCATTAAACTTGTCTCAATTGCATATATTGAAGGATTTTATAGAAAGCCACGTATTGATTTAGATATATTAAAACAATATCATAAAGGTATTATTGCATTAGGGGCTTGTTTAGCTGGCCCTGTGAGCAGACGTATTTTAAATGATGAATATGAAGCAGCTAAGGAAGCAGCGCTTACATTAGAAGATATTATGGGAAAAGGGAATTTCTTTTTAGAACTTCAAGACCATGGCATGCATCAGCAGCAAAAAGTGAATCAGATGACCATGAGATTGGCTAGTGAATTAGATATTCCAATGGTTGTCACTAATGATGTCCACTATATTAAAGATGAGGATGCAGAATCTCATGAAGTGCTTCTGTGTATTCAAACAGGAAAAACCATGGAAGATCCAGATCGTATGATTTATGAAGGTGGCCAATTTTTCCTAAAAAGTGGGGATGAAATGGCAGCGCTTTTCCCATATGCCGCAGAAGCAATTGCCAATACCAATCGCATTGCTGAAAGATGTAATGTGGAATTTGAGTTTCATAAATTAAAGTTGCCACGTTTTGATGTACCAGATGGAAAAACAGCTGCACAGTTTTTAAGAGAAACTTGCTACGAAGGGCTAAAGAAACGCTATAATCCCATTACACCAGATTTAGAAGAGCGTTTAGAGTATGAATTAGATATTATTACGCAGATGGGATTTGTAGATTACTTCCTTATAGTAGGAGATTTTATCCGTTATGCAAAACAAGAAGGCATTCCAGTAGGACCGGGCCGAGGAAGTGCCGCAGGAAGTATTGTAGCTTATTCATTAGAGATTACAGATATTGATCCCATTAAATATCAACTACTCTTTGAACGTTTCCTTAATCCAGAACGTGTCAGCATGCCTGATATCGATATTGACTTCTGTTATGAAAGAAGACAAGAAGTAATTGATTATGTTATTCGTAAATATGGCGCGGATTGTGTATCGCAAATTATTACCTTCGGAACATTATCGGCGAAGGCAGTTATTCGTGATGTAGGACGTGCAACGAATATGCCTTATGCAGAGGTAGATAAAATTGCAAAAATGATTCCTAATGAACTTAAGATGACTATCAAAAAGGCACTTGAGATGAATGGGGAACTAAGAGAGCTTTATGAAACAGACGAGAGGATTCAATATCTCATTGATACATCCATGAAATTAGAAGGTTTACCAAGACACTCTTCTATGCACGCGGCTGGAGTTGTTATTGCAGATAGACCGGTTATGGAATATGTACCACTTAATGCTAGTGATGGTTTACTCATTACCCAATATACAATGACGACATTAGAGGAGCTAGGACTTCTTAAAATGGACGTGCGAATTGTTCGCTAACGAAATACTCCAGAAATGGAAACAAGTTGGCGGAGTAAGGAACTAAACACCTTGCTTAACTGTTAGTTTGATTAGAGTGGTGAAATCCCACTTGTGGAATAAATGTCGATATTCCAACCCCTGATACTCCGACATGCATTATAGACTTAATGCTATAGTGTATGAAGCTCGGTAAAGACGGCCAAAAAGAAACCTACATGGATGAAATATACAAGTATAATTGGTACAAAAGTGGTTAGAACCCGCCTGTTAGAAAGTATAAAGTAAGAAGTATGGTGACGAAGTAGGTCGGGGGTCCTGTAAAAAGTAATATGCTTACTCACCGGGAACTGCCGTATGAAAGGCTCGTGATTTGATGACCTCAACGAAAGTTGGGTTGCTCCTATAGGAGTACTAATCGTAGTAATGATATTGTCCATTGTTATTACTATTCTTATCACATAGATGATATGAGTTCTTATTCCATTCGACTAAAGGGAGAAAGAACGGTTAGCGGGTTAAAGGCAGAAGCTAAGTTACTATAATTAAAGGATAGAACTAACGGAACAATTGAACCTTGAAAGAAAATGTTAAGGCTATTAAGAGCCAATGTTTCTAACAGTGTAGGAAATGACCTGTGAATTCAAGGGGCAGCAGCCCGTAGTACCTGTGAAGACGACGATAAACCGTTGGAGGGAAGGGGCATAGTCGTAAATAGAATAATGTAAGAAACGTTTAATTGTTAAGGTAGCCGATGAGCGAAACGAACTAACCAAAAAGTATCACAGAGGTGATGCCATGGGGACAAAACTTAACAAGGTTCCAGCTAATGAAGCAGAACTCAATAAACTCTTGCAAGATATTTATTTGACGGCAAAGGATAATTATGATAATGACAAAGACAGTAACTTTACAGGAATCTTAGAAATTATTGCATCAGAACCTAATATTATATCTTCTATTCATAAAATCAAAAGCAATAAAGGAAGTCATACTTCTGGAGTTGATGATAAAGATATAGATGATTATTTAGGAAAAGGATATGACGAAGTTATAGAGATAGTAAGAAATAAACTTTATAACTACAATCCTGATATGGTGCGAAGAGTATGGATTCCAAAACCGGGTAAGTCCGAAAAAAGGCCACTCGGAATTCCTACAATTATCGATAGAATAATACAAGAGTGCGTGAGAAATATATTAGAACCCATAGCAGAAGGACAGTTCTTTGAACACTCATATGGTTTCAGGCCTATGAGGTCAGCTGATATGGCAGTAGCAAGAATTAAACGCATTAATTTCACCTCAAAATGTTGTTGGATAGTCGAGGGAGATATAAAAGGTTTCTTTGATAACATTGACCACAATGTAATGATAAAGAGCCTATGGAACCTTGGTATTAAAGACAAAAGAGTGTTGAGTATTATTAAACAAATGCTAAAAGCAGGCGTTATGGAAGAATGCAGTAGAAGTGAATTAGGAACACCACAAGGTGGAATTATTTCACCACTACTTGCAAACATCTACCTCAATAAATTCGATAATTATATGACAGGAGATTTTGAGAGAAAAAAGCTCAGAAAGCCACACACAAGACGAGATGGTGAATTAACTGCTATGAGAAATCATAGCAACTTAAAAACCTGTTATTATGTCAGATATGCAGATGATTGGGTAATCTTAACAGATAATCAAGAAGATGCTGAAAGACTGAAACACAAAGCTAAGAGGTATCTAAAAGAAACTTTAAAGCTTGAACTCTCAGAAGAAAAGACATTGATAACCAATGTTCGTATTAAACCGATTAAGTTCTTAGGTGTTGAAATACGAATGGTCAAAAAGAATGGCGTATGGGTTAATAAAGTATCACCCGATAGAAAAAGATTTCAGCAAAAAATGAAAAGTTTAAGTCGCCAAATATTCTATATTAGAAAAACTTCTACACAGGATATGGATAGACTGATACAAAACATCACAAGGGTGAATTCGATTATAGTAGGACTTATCAATTATTATAGTATGTGTGATCAAATTAGTGTGGTAGTGAGGAAATATGCATGGTTATTAAAATATACAGCATATAAATCGCTAAAACGTTATGGTGGTAAGTGGGTTAGAGCAAATGAAGTTTCAAATCTTATAGGATTGCATTATGGGCACAGAGCACATATACCTGCAATCAAATACAAGGATATGTATATTGGTATAACTGACATAAATTTTGCTAAGTGGGAAAACCCAGTACAGAAAAAACAAGCAGAAACACCATATACACCCGAGGGAAGGGAACTTTATAACAAAAGGATGAGAAAGAAAGGACTAAAAGTGAGAACTGATGAGGTTAACTCTACCAATCATGCGTTATTTATACGGATGAGCAAAAGTCCACTGTATAATTTCGAATACTTTATGAACCGACCATACACATACAATAGAGACAAGGGAAAATGCAAACTATGTGGGGGATATGTTGAACCCAATGAAGCAAGATTCCATCATGTCGATAAGAAGTTACCAACAAACTTGATGAATAAAGTAAAGAATCTTATTACAGTTCATCAATACTGTCATGATTTAATTCATAATAATTCAATGCCCGAAAGTCTGTCAGAAAAAACAATGAAAAATCTTACAAAATACCGTAAGAAATTAAACTAAATAATGATTAATAAAGCCTAAAGAGTCAATCTTTTAACTCTAAATATGATATAATTGTTAAAACAATTACAATAATAATTTAGAGGAGGAGAACAACTATGAAAAAGAAATACATTATCTTAGTAATAATAATCTTAATCATTCTGCTATTTCCTAAAAGGGAGATATATGAGGATGGTGGAACAAGAACATACACTGCTTTAACCTATAAAGTCATTGTATGGAAGCAAATAGAAGGTAAAACGGGAACTGAAATACATTTCTTCCCTAATAACTTTCACCATTTAGATTATTACGATAACTAAACAAAAGCTTTCTTTAGGCGTAAAAGAAATTATTTATCTGACATTATTCGAAAGTAGTTCGCCGCAGACTACTATTTACGATGGAACGCCGTGTGCGGTGAAAGTCGCACGCACGGTGTGAAGGAGGGGAAAACTTGCCTGAACAGGTAATGCTGAAGGATTAAGTTACCTATTCCTATTTCTTAGGCTTAAGAACCTTAACTGTTATTGATAATGCGGTGAAGCTCGTAGAAAAAAATCATGGTATTAAATTAGA
>SVDC01000029.1 GCA_015058045.1 Cellulosilyticum sp. | reverse complement strand
GAACCCTACCATAAGTAAGGGCGTTTTTTTATTATACACATTAATAGTAAATGAACACCAAAGACGTATATAGTATACATACCTAAAAATTATTAACAGAAAGTAAATAGAGATAAATACTTAAACCTGTTTAATGAAAAGCTGATTGTCCAAGATCTTTTGGCAGAATGATTCCGGGAGTTGCCCTATGAGTATGTGCAAGAGGTTATGAGGCACTTGAATGAAATTTTATAAAATAGTCCCTATCAGAAAAACAATCGGATAGGGATATTTTAATGTGTATAAGTAGTGGAGAGATAAAAATAAATATATAGAAAAATGAGTTGGTTTGATCTACACAGTGGTAAAGTGGCATTGCCATTTTTAGAATCTTAAAGTCCTAAAGTCATTGCTTTAGCAAAAATTTTGGGATTTACAATCTTTCCTCTTTCTTGTGTCAAACATGGAGCTAGATGGAAAAGGATCAGAATATATAAACTTTTTTCTTTCCAATCTTAGTAGTTACTACTTTAGTGGTAGTTATAAGAGCTAAATCATTTTCTGTCAAGATAAGATAAAGCAAGATAATTAGAATATTTATTTAAAGTATAAAATTAGCGTAACTGCTCAGTTGTTGACTGAACAGTTACGCTGATTTTATACAAATATTTCTTGTTTTGTTAAAAAAATTGTAAAATATTATAGAAATGAGAGTATATATACTATATTATATAGACGTGCTATTCTAACTTTTAGAATAAATACACACAAATATGTGGGATATACTATGGATCAATCTAAGAGTGGCTTTGTAGAAAAGAGAAAAGAACCTAGATATGCCTATGAATTAGATGCAGTAATTAGAAAAGGCAGAACGAAGGAATTGAGGGCATGCCCCTGATAGACATGGGAGGCTTGCGACTATGAAATAACTGGGGAAAATACCACAAAATAAAAGCAGAATAAATGCGCTTTGTTTACTATACCCATAATCTCAAAGTTTTACATCAGATGTGATAACTGTATCCATAATTGTTATTTCAAAAAGTTAAAATCTAAGAAAAACAAAGAAGAAGTTTAAAAATGAAAAAAATAAGATTATATGGGGAGGAAAGAACAATGGTAAAAAATATGAGAGTTAAGTCTAAAATGCTTATATTAAATATAGTAGTAATAATCATGATTATTTTAACAACAGGCTACTTACTTCTTCAGCTACATACAAGTAATAAAGCATCTCTGCAGCTATTAGAGGCATCCGTCAGGGAAAAGTATGATGAGAATATTAAAAATGAAGTAGCGGGAGTAATGGCTTTACTCGAATATATTTATAAGCAATATGAGGCAGGAGAATATACTTTACAAGAAGCCAAAGAATTAGGTGCAGATTTGATTAGGAATATGAGATACGGGGATGAAGGGTATTTCTGGATCGATACTATTGAGGGTGTTAATGTAGTTCTACTAGGATCTGATACGGAGGGGACTAATCGCTATGAAGCTAAAGATTTTAACGGTTTTGAATATATAAAAGCGATTATTGGTGCAGGTCTTCAAGAAGGAGGGGGCTATGTAGAATATTATTTTCCAAGAACTGGAGAGACAGAGCCTAGTCCGAAGCGTGCCTATAGTGTCTTATTTAAACCCTTTAATTGGGTAATAGGAACAGGCAATTACATAGATGACATTGACAATTCAATACAATATTATACAGAGCAAGCTTATAAAAAAGAGTTCCAGGTAATGAATACGCTAGTTATATATGTAGTATGTATGATAGTTCTTGTAGGAAGCTTTACTGCAGTTATTACTAGGGATATTCTGAAAGCATTAAAGGTTATTAAAGGGCAATTAGGAAAATGGGAAGAGGGTGATTTTATTACGGATATACCTTTAAATTTTCTAAAACGAAAGGATGATTTTGGTGAGTTAGCCAGAGCTATGGAGAAAATGAAGGAGGCAATAAAGCTATTAATCGGGAATGTAAAAAAGGAAGCTACAAATATAGCAGAAGTAGTTAATAATGTTAATAAAAAAGTAATTACACTTAATAATGGAATAGAAGAGATTGCTTCTACTACTAAAGAACTATCAGCTAGCATGGAGGAAACAGCAGCCTCTACAGAAGAGATGGCAGCTACTTCACGTCAAATCCAACATGCAATAAATGATACTGCAGAAAAGGCACAGCAAGGCGCACAACAAGCAGAAAAAATTAGTAAGAGGGCAGTAACTATCAAGGAGGAAACACAAAAGGCAAAAGATAAGTCATTAGAGGTGCACCACCTATTATATGACAAGCTTACTTTAGCTTTGGAGAATGCCCAGGTTGTAGAGCAGATTCAAGGACTTTCACAGTCTATTATGGATATTACAGCACAGACTAATCTTTTAGCACTTAATGCCTCCATAGAAGCAGCTCGGGCAGGAGAAGCAGGAAAAGGTTTTTCAGTAGTAGCTGCAGAGATTACTAATCTAGCAAATCAGTCTAAGAGTACCGTTATCCAGATTCAAGAAATTACGGAGCAGGTAATGGAGGCGGTTAGTAATCTAGCTAATAATTCTAAGGAGCTCCTAGAGTATGTAGGTACAGATGTTTCTAAAGACTATGAGACCTTCATACAAGTTGCAGATGCTTATAGTGAAGATGCCAATTATATAGCAGATTTAGTAGCCGACTTTAGCTCAACAGGTGAAGAGTTAATGGCTTCTATGGATAATATTATGGTGGCTATCGATGAAATAGCAAAGGCAGCTACAGAGGGGGCTATGGGAACTACTAATATAGCCGAAAAAAATAATAGCATTATGACATCGTCTAGTGAAACAGTTGCAGATGTTCAGTCCTGTATGAAAAGTAGCCTTGTTCTACAAGAAGGAATTTCTGGATTTTCTATATAACCCAGTATAAATTTACCCCTTAAAGTTAGATTTTTAGGCTAACTTTAAGGGGTAAATTTTATAGAAATCCTCTTTTTATTAATACAGGTTCAGGGTTAGACGTTAAATTATAATTCAAATAAATCTAATTCTTTTGCTACTATTCACCATTGATTGTATCGATCAAATGCCAGTTAGCCTTGCCTATACAGAAGCTTCGTATAGATTGTTCAGCAGCATTATTATCTACTGGGACATTTCCATGCTCTAAAAAGACTCTGAGATATTGCTCCTGATTGATACAGTAAGTAAATCCTTTTCCTGTTTCAGATTTCTTAGGTACTTTATGCTGATTAGCTTTTACCTATGCAAAGAAAGCATCTACTAGTGGCTTGACACTGAGCTGACGCCTGTTCACTCTTTCCTCAAGAGAAAGGTCTTTAAGTTCTTCTTCAACATTATAGATGACACTAATCTGTTGAAGTGCTGCATAGGCTAGCGTATTCTTGGCTTTTTCTTTGCCTAACGCTTTAACAACATCTGCAAACTTACGTCTACAATGAGCCCAACAACCAGCTATCTTTAAGTCTTTTAACTCTTTTTCAAGTGCATGATAGACTTGATAGCCATCCGTTACACAGACACCACTATGGTCTTTTAAAAATTCTCTAGGGTGACTTTGATTTCGTGTTTTTTTGGTACTCATATAATATAATCGGTGCTGCATCATATATTTTTGCTATACGATAGACCTACATATAGCTTTTGGCTTCTGCACGTTTGAACTCTTGCTCTAAACGATAAAGAGGAATGGCGTTTACATACTTTACATTCATGATCGCAGCTACTAATGATAGTGTCACAATACTAACTTTGCACATAACCAAGAAGTAACAAGGGAAATGGCTACGGTCATTTTAATGAGATTCTATGAGCATTATGAGGCTCAGGAGGCTGCATAAATGATAAAGTTTTAACAGAAAGCAAGTTAATAAAAACTAGGTAGCTAAGTTTATTTATAAGTAGCCTATACAACATTATTAGATATAACTGTAATAGAGAATATACAAGAAGTATAAGAATCATTTGTATATATGTAAAAATATAAGGCCATTGGGATATATGATAGAAAAGTCCTAATGGTCTTATTTAGGATAAAAACTGCTAGTTACCTAGGGGGTGAGCCGCATCATAAGTAAGTAATAAGAAGTGAAATAATAAATATTCAAATAGGTCTATTAAAATGCTGAACTGAATGTAAAGTATTTGGTATGATGCAACCTCTAGTTGAAATTCCAACAAACAATTGTTTATTGAACTGTAGTTCAGTGTGTTATAAAGTATAGATATAAATCTTGCAAGAATTTATAAAATATCCTAGTAGAAGGTGTATTTATGAAAGTTAAGATTGGTGAAAAAATAAGGGAACTGCGCAAAAAAGCTGATGTCAATCAAGAATATTTTGCTGAATATCTAGGTGTTACGGCACAGGCTGTAAGCAAATGGGAGGTTGAAGGATGCTACCCAGATATAGAACTTTTGCCATCAATTGCAAGTTTTTTTAATATCAGCTTAGATGAGCTATTGTGCTATGATGTTACGAAAAATAAAAGTAGAATAGAGCAAATCATTAAGGACATTGGACCTGAACGACACAAGAATTGGGTTAATGGCACAAAAATTAAATTACTTAGAAATGCAGTTCAAGACTTTCCAAATAATTATGACCTAATGTTCTGTCTTGCTAAGACGTTATGTTATTCAAAAGAACCCTATGTATCCTTTGATGAAAAAGACAGGCAAAAGAATTTAAAGGAAGCTATTTTGATTTGCAACCGTATTTTAAGAGATTGTACAGATGATGGTATACGTTTTGGTGCTTTGAAAGTTCTTGCACTTTCTTACAATGATATGGGCAAAAATGAAAAAGCTATTAAAATAGCTAATAAGCTTCCATTTGCACGTGATTCACGTGATATGATACTTTTAGAAATACTTAACGAAGAAGACAAATCACATCAAATTGTCCAAAACATATGGCAGTTATCAAATATGTTTGAAACTCTGATTCAAACCCTTGCTAATTCAATATATAAAGATAATACAGTTAAAAGAATTGAATTGTTTAAAAAAGTTATAAGATTTGAAGAGTTACTGCATGAAGAGAATGATTTTATCTATGAGAATCTACGCTTGAGAGCATTTTATTTTTGGATGGCTGAAGAATATATGAAATTAGATAAGTATAAAGATGCGCTTGAATGTATAGAAAAGTTTGCAAAACATAGCATATTATTTGATGCTCTTCCAGAAAAATCTGTTTATACATCAGTTATTTATAATGGTGAGACTGGCTTTAAGAGTATGGACTTTGATTATAAAAATACAACTTCTGGGGCTAAAGAAATATTAACGTCAAGGAAAATTTTTGCACCTATACGTGAAGATGCTAAGTTTATAGAGATTATTAGAAGTTTGGAAACCTAAACCATTGAGCGTAATACGATAATAATAGAGGTAGTTGTTAGGTTTTAACATATAAAGGCTATTGCGAATTGAACGGAGAGCCATATCATAAGTAAGTAATAGCTTTTTAGATTTAATGTGTGTAGGAAATAAAGGAAGTTAATAGTACTAGAAGATTATATTTATTAAAGTGGGAGATGTGACTTATGAAAGAGGATATTAAGAATGTAATTGACATCTCTAAACCAATATTAGAAAAAGCAAAATTACTAGCATGTAAGACCAAAAGGAATATCGAGTTTTTTATTATCAATTTGGGAGGAAGCATGATGAAAAAGTGAGTTTAAGTTTTGTGTTAGTTTTAGTATTATCTTTGCCTCAAATTGTTTATGCAAATATGGCAGTTCTTAAGGCTTCAGATATTGGTTCATCTATAACCTTTGAGAAAAATAATACAATTTCTGTATTATCAGAGGTGCTAGATATTATAGTTGATGACTCGCAAGCGGATATTGTTGTGACTTATAAAATGAAGAATACCATAAATGAAAGCATTTCTACACAAGCTATGTTTCTATATCCAAATATTATATGAATAAGAAATCACCAATAATCCAATGAGAATAAAAGTACAAAAATAGGTAAATTCTATTTGAGAAAGGATGTGTTATCATGGCTAATAAACCAGGTTCAAATAATCCAATGCAAAAAGGAGAACGTAGACAAAAACTTCATGAGGAGCAAAATAATCATGGAGAACCAAAGAAAAAAACAAGTTATCGTACTATGAATGAGCAGCAAAACTAGTAAATGCTCAAACATTAGGATGTAAAAAAGATAGAGTATTATTTTTATTGTTTTTATATATTAAGAAAGTAGGAGTGTTTATGAAGGGCAATCCTACTTTCTTTTTTTACCACTCAACGATTTGATATGTAGGGAGTTACTTTGAGAAAAAGGAGTTAACAGTTGAGTAGCAAAAAAGAGACTTAACTGATGATACCTCTTTTATTTTATAGGGTATTTTAGTTTGGTGTACAAGGGCATGGAGGAGGGGATATATAGCTTTCCCACCATCAACTACTAAAGTAGATAGTGGAGCAACAATTCAGATAAAGATAGGAATGCCATTTAGAATTTCTAATCGTAAATAAAATTCGGTGGCTAAATGGACATTAGTAAAAATAGATGATTTAACTAGAACAACTTGTTATTATATCTACTATTTATATCGCATAGATGAAGTTAATTTAACAAAAAGAGGCAGGGTTTAGTTTATAATAATGAACATTTTTTTGTATGCTTACTCGTGATATAATGAGGCAAATAGTCGGTATCTTAATTATTTTAATTAAAATAATTAAGACAAATATGGGGGGAAGCGTTAAATGATAACTGCAGAAAAGAGTCAGATTATACTAGAAAGTAGGCAAGTATTATTGCATCAGGCAGTAGTTTATTTTGAAGATGCACCATGCTATTCAAAAGAACAATTGTTAGAGTTACATCAAATGTATAGGAAATTGGCAGAAGAAAAAAATGTGGAGAAGATGGAGAAAATGATACAGATTTTTTCTGATATGATGAAAAAACTTAAGCCTATAGAGAATGCACCGGAGAGAATCTATTTATGGTCAGAGGGTAATATGCCTGAGGAGGGGAGCTATATAGAAAATCCTGGACATCGTTACAATCATGATCCAGAATTTAAGCCTTATATGTATGCTATGCTGGTACCAGAAGAGGTAGAGCCTAAAGGGGCTGTAGTTGTATGTGCAGGGGGGGATCATGGAGAATGTAATATGCATGAAGGATATCAAACTTGCCTTGATTTCAATAAGATGGGCTATCAGTGCTTCCTACTTTTAAATCGTACCAACCACCTTCCATATACAGCTAAAGAGGCTGGAGCTGATTCAGCCAGAGCTATTCAGATGATTAGAAAAGATGCAAAAACTTATAGAATCGATGAGAATCAGGTGGCCTTTGCGGGATTCTCTAATGGTGGCTTGACAGCAGAAGCATGTATTCAATATTTTTCAGGCACGCAGAAGATAAAGAATCACTTTCAAAATTATATACCTGAGGAACTAGATCACTATTATGGTGCACCAGATGCTGTAGTATGTGTATATGGACCAAGATGGAAGGGGGAATCTTTTGATTATACAAATGTAGTTTATCCGCCAACCTTTTTTGCAGTAGGTAGAGAAGATGCTGCTATGGAAAATTTGAATTTAGTGTATTCAGACCTTATAGCACATCATGTTGAAGTTGAAGTACATACTTTTTCAGGTGTGCCTCATGGGCAGTCAGGCGTTACGATTTATGGCAATAATTCATATCCTCATTTTCAATTATGGCTTCCATTAGCGGATGCTTTTATAGAGCATGTGTTTGCAAAGGCTGTGATTAAGAGAACACCTGATGAACTTAGTGATAAGGCATACCGATATGATGCTTTTTCAAATGGTAAGGTACTTTTAAATAAAAAGAAAGGCCATCTCCCTGCAATGGGATGGAACAGTTGGAATGCTTTTGGAAGTGGTAATACCGAAAGCTTAACTAAGGCAATGGCAAATGCAATGGTGGAACTAGGCTTAGATAAGCTAGGTTACCAGTATGTTGTGCTAGATGATGGCTGCTATAAGCCAGAGCGTGTGAAAGGAAAATTAACTAATGAATCTATGAAGTTCCCATCTGGATTTAAAGCTTTGGCTGATTACATACACGGCAAGGGACTGAAATTTGGTATGTATAATGACATTGGAACCAATCTTTGTGCTGGTGCGGCTGTAGGAACCTGTGGTCATGAAAGAGATGATGCCAAATCTTATTTAGATTGGGGTGTTGACTTTTTGAAGGTAGACAATTGCTACTATCTTTGGGATGATGCTACTTTTTCTGATCGTACCAATGCTAAATATGTTTATGCACCTAATATTCGTAGTATACAAGTGATGGGAAATGATTATCATGTAACCTGCTCCGCCGTTTTGGATGGTATCCTTTTAGGACAAGGAGTTGAAAAAAAGCAGGATTATGTAACGAACATTGGGACCTTTGATGGGACAGGGCCAGAAGCAACTCCAGTGGGGGAGCGCAGCGGTGAAGTTGCCTTCCATATTAATGCACCAAAGACTGGAGAATATCGACTGATAGTAAACTATGGGACTGGACAGGAAGTAGGAATAGGAAGCTGGCTTCAGATTGCTGTAGGAGAGAAAGAAGAAACGATTATTTTCTATGATGATTTTCTTCCAGCGACAGAGAATGCAGAAACTTTTATGGATTCTGGAGAAATTAAAGTAACTTTGCAGGAAGGGGACAATTTAATTCGCTTAATGAATCATAGAAGACAGGAAAATACATTAAGTTCATATGCAGCCTTACTTGAAGGACTTAATCATGCTGATCCAAATCACGACGTCATTTTCTCTATATGTGAATGGGGAAAGACACAACCACAGAATTGGGGCTATAAGGTAGGAGATTCTTGGAGAATTCTTAATGATATCACTTTCCAAGTAGGTGCAGATGGAGATCCAGGCAGAGGTTCATGGAACCAAGATTATACAACTAGTATCACTTCACAATACAACAAGGCAGTTATTATGGATGAATTTGCAGGGTTGGATAGAGGATGGAATGATCCGGATATGTTAATGATTGGTATGAATGGTTTAACAGATACGATGTGTAAAACCCATATGACGATGTGGTGTATGATGAATTCACCTCTAATGCTTGGTCTAGATTTGAGGAGAATTAAGAAGGGTGATGCCATTTGGAAGCTGATTGCAAATGAAGAATTAATTGCTTTAAATCAAGATGCCCTAGGAGTTCAAGCCAAACGTGTATTTTGCAGCATAGAGTTAGAGGCTCCAGATACAGAATATATTAGAGATAATAATCGTGTAGATATTCTTGCTAAACCATTAGCAGATGGAGGAATGGCTATTTCTTTTATTAATGTCAGTGAAGAGAAGAAGAGCAGTGGTTATAGCATAGAGGTTAGTCAGCTGGTGAAAAAGCTTGGTCACAAAATGAAAGACAAAGAAAAATTTGAACGAGCAAAAAGCTACAGGGTAATAGATTTATGGACTGGGATTGAAACACAAAATACAACAGGCAGATTCGCAGTAGACGAATTAAATGCTTGTGATAATGTGACAATTAAAGTAATGCCAATGATTTAAGCAGAAAGTGGTTAATGATGGAATGAGGCATAAAATAGCTTGGAATAGATGAAATGAGAGATGAAGTTATGAAGGAGATCACTACAGAAGCATTTGTGATGCTTATATGGAATCATTTTTGCCAAAATCAAGAAACAAATGAGATTGGACCAGCAGCTATTATGCAGTATGGCCGATATAACGGATGGCTGGAAGAAGCGGATATCCTTTGGGCAAACAAAGCGATTGAAAGGCGAGTAGCAGCTAGAATCATTCATCAATTCTTGCGAAAAGAATGTAGAGAAATGGATGAAGCAGACTGGAATCTGGCAAGACAGCTAGGAGATTTATATGACTGCCGAACTTGTGTGAACCATGTAGCACAAGTATTTGTTAAAGGAGTTATGGGTGTAAAATCAGAACATAAAGTTAATGAAAAAGCTATGGATAAGAAGTATGGAACCCTATTTGGTATGCGAGATTTTATAACTTATGAGGAAGCCTATAAGATTGTAGAGCGTATGTTCAAAAAAGAGTTACGCATAATGCCTGGAGTTTTGGAGAAAGATTTGCTAAAGACCGTGAGGCTATCATTTGAAGAGGCCATGCTTTTGGTTGATAAAAAGCATAGTCTATTAATTGATGTACGTACGCAGAATGAGTATGAAGAGAATCATTTACCTCATGCACTAAGCATTCCATTGGCAACCATTTTAAAAAATCCCTATGTGCCAAATTTAAATCAAGCTGTACCTATGCTACTGTATTGTAAACATGGGTATAATAGTGAAATTGCCGCCAATTGTTTAGTGGAGGCTGGTTATGAGAAAGTGTATTATTTTGGCCTTAGTGATGAGTGACAGCATATAGAATCAATAAAATATAGTATATTTAAGGTAATCCCTATCCGAGAAAAGCAATCGGATAGGGATATTTTATACAGTGAAACCATCGGCCATTGGCTAAAACAAAATGTAAGTAAGAATAAATTTTTTCATGATGTATCCTTTAAGAGAAGTCGATATGCTTATTTTGATAATATGGAAACGGTACATCAAGAAATCATTTATCGTCATAATCAAAAGGTGAAACCAGAAGATCACATTTTTATTTTAGGCGATATTTTGGTATGTGACCAAGTTGAATTAGAAGATAGGCTAGGAGAAACGGTAGATCAATTAAAAGGACATTTACACTCAATTGTAGGTAATCATGACTATAAGTATATAGAGAATGAAAGTTTTAGAAGGCGTTTTGAGAGCATAGATGAAGCAAAGGTATAAAAAAATATAATTCGGAATATTTATTCAAAAAATTAAGAATATATGTTATAATTTATGCGATTTAAGCGGATATTGTTGAAAGAAAGTAACTGGATAAGGAAGCTTAAAGGAAAGCATAAAAATGGATTGGTGGAGGATTAAAGGGATGGAAAATCAAGAAGTAGCAAAGAAAGTCTTAATTATTGGATCTGGTCCTATTATTATTGGGCAAGCTTGTGAGTTTGATTATTCAGGAACACAGGCATGTAAAGCACTTAGAAAATTAGGTTACAAAATTATTTTAGTAAATTCAAACCCAGCAACGATTATGACGGATCCAGATATTGCGGATGTTACATACATAGAGCCACTTAATGCGGAGCGTTTAGAAGAGATTATTGCGAAGGAACGCCCAGACTGCTTATTACCAAACTTAGGAGGACAGTCAGGATTAAATTTATGTTCTGAACTAAATCAATTAGGGATTTTAGAAAAATACAATGTTGAAGTGATTGGTGTACAAGTAGATGCCATTGAACGTGGAGAAGATCGTATTGAATTTAAAAAGACAATGGATAGTTTGGGTATTGAAATGGCAAGAAGTGAAGTGGCTTATACTGTTGAAGAAGCGCTTGCTATTGCAGATAAGTTAGGTTACCCAGTTGTTCTTCGCCCAGCTTATACCATGGGCGGTGCAGGTGGTGGCCTTGTTTATAATAAGGAAGAATTAAGCACTGTTTGTGCAAGAGGACTACAAGCAAGTTTAGTTGGTCAAGTATTAGTAGAAGAATCTATTTTGGGTTGGGAAGAACTTGAACTTGAAGTGGTACGTGACGCAAAAGGAAATATGATTACGGTTTGCTTTATTGAAAATATTGATCCACTGGGTGTGCATACAGGAGATTCTTTCTGCTCAGCACCAATGCTCACTATTTCTGAAGACGTTCAAAAAGAATTACAACGTCAAGCCTATAAAATTGTAGAGGCAATTCAAGTGATTGGTGGAACCAATGTTCAATTTGCACGCCATACTGAAACAGGACGTATTATTGTTATTGAAATCAATCCAAGAACTTCTCGTTCTTCTGCACTGGCATCTAAAGCAACAGGTTTCCCAATTGCATTGGTTTCTGCAATGCTTGCAACAGGTCTTAACTTAGAAGATATTCCATGTGGTAAATATGGCACACTAGACAAATATAAGCCAGATGGGGATTATGTCGTTATTAAATTTGCAAGATGGGCATTTGAGAAATTTAAGAATGCAGAAGATAAGCTTGGTACACAAATGAGAGCAGTAGGGGAAGTTATGAGTATCGGAAAAACCTACAAAGAAGCTTTCCAAAAAGCCATTAGAAGCTTGGAAACAGGACGCTATGGTTTAGGATTTGCAAAAGATTTCAATACTAAGTCTAAAGCAGAACTTTTACAAATGCTCCATGTACCAACCAGTGAAAGACAATTTATTATGTATGAAGCTTTAAGAAAAGGGGCAACAGTAGAGGAGCTTTTTGAACTGACACATATTAAACCTTATTTTATTGAGCAAATGAAAGAGTTAGTAGAGGAAGAAGAACAACTTATTAACTCTAAAGATCAAGAGATTTCTAAAGAAGTGCTCCTTAAAGCAAAACAAGATGGTTTTTCAGATAGATATCTTGCGAAGTTACTTGACAAATCTGAAACAGATGTACGTAATAAACGCCTTGAATATGGAATTAAAGAAGCGTGGGAAGGTGTTCATGTCAGTGGAACACAAGATGCTGCTTATTATTATTCAAGCTATCAAATTGAAGATACACCACTTCCAACATCTACAAAGCCTAGAATTATGATTTTAGGAAGTGGTCCTAACCGTATTGGTCAAGGAATTGAATTTGACTATTGCTGCGTTCATGCAGCCAATGCCCTTAAAGCATTAGGTTTTGAAACCATTATGGTCAACTGTAATCCAGAAACAGTATCTACAGACTATGATACCTCTGATAAATTATACTTTGAACCATTAACCTTGGAAGATGTTTTAAGTATTCATGATAAGGAAAAACCAGTCGGTGTCATTGCACAATTTGGTGGTCAAACACCACTGAATTTAGCAGCAGACCTTAAAAAAGCAGGGGTTAATATTTTAGGTACTACCCCAGAAACCATTGACTTTGCTGAGGATAGAGATTTATTTAGAGAAATGATGGAAAAATTAGAGATTCCAATGCCTGAGTCAGGAATGGCAGTTACGGTAGAGGAAGCTTTAGAAATTGCAGGACGTATTGGTTATCCTGTAATGGTAAGACCATCTTATGTTTTAGGTGGACGTGGCATGGAAGTTGTACATACACCTGAAAGCTTAGAGATTTACATGAAAGCAGCAGTTGGTGTGACACCAGATCGTCCAATTTTAATTGACCGTTTCTTACATAATGCCACTGAGTGTGAAGCAGATGCCATTAGTGATGGAGAAAATGTGTTTGTACCAGCAGTTATGGAGCATATTGAGCTTGCAGGGATTCACTCTGGGGACTCAGCATGTATCTTACCATCTATTAATATTTCTGAGGAAAATGTGGCTTGTATTAAAGCCTATACGCAAAAAATTGCAAAAGCAATGGATGTACGTGGGCTTATGAATATGCAGTATGCTATTGAAGATGGAAAGGTTTATGTGCTTGAAGCAAATCCTAGAGCTTCTCGTACAGTACCACTCGTTTCTAAGGTTTTAAATGTGAGAATGGTACCCCTTGCAACAGAAATCATTACGAGCAAACTAACAGGAAAACCTTCTCCAGTACCAAGCCTTAAAGAAAAGAAACTCAGCCATCATGGTGTGAAGGAAGCAGTCTTCCCATTTAATATGTTCCAGGAGGTGGATCCACTTTTAGGACCTGAAATGCGTTCAACAGGAGAAGTACTTGGTATTTCAGATAACTTTGGAGAAGCCTACTATAAAGCACAAGAAGCAACACAAACTAAGATTGCCTTATCAGGTACCGTATTAATTAGTGTCAATGACCATGATAAAAAAGAAGTCGTTGAAGTGGCTAGAGGTTTTGTGGAATGTGGTTTTAAGGTCATTGCTACAGGTGGTACAGCGGACCTATTAAATGCAGCAGGGGTTCCAGCTAAAAAGACTTTTAAACTCCACCAAGGACGCCCTAATATTTTAGATGCCATTACCAATAACGAAGTGGATATTGTGATTAATACACCAAATGATCAAAAAGGTGCGGACGATGATAGCTACATTCGAAAAGCTGCCATTCGCAAACGTGTATTCTATGTCACAACCATGGCAGGTGCCAAAGCAACAGTTGAAGGCATTAAAGCCGTTAGAGAAGGTAAAGGTAAACAAATTAAGTCTTTACAAGAATTCCATAAGGAAATTCAAGAAGTTTAAATCTAGATAGATATAGATGAAATTAAATAGAAACGTATAAAAGAAACCCACAAATCTTAGAATGGATTTGATGGGTTTCTTTATTTGGACTTGACTTTAATGCAAATCCTTTATACCATTTGAAAAGAGCTAAATTTGAACGAGTATATAGAGTAAAGTATTTAGTTTGGTCTCTGAAATTTTTACTAAAGGAGAAGTTTATGAAACTGGATGAAACATTAGCAGCAGCATATGAGGATTTTGACTTAAATGTACGTAGATTAGAGGAACTAATCAGTCAATTAGAGCTTTGGAGTGATGAGTATACAATCAATCATAAAAAAGAAGAGGTACGTTTACCAGAATATATGGAGTTACATTTAAACCTTGAGGCATTTAAAACTGAACTAGAAGAGCAAATGAATAAGCTAGACCAGGAAGAAGTTTTAAAAGAGGCATTAGAACAAGCAAAGACTCGTATTGCAGAGCGTCTTAAAGCTTATGAGGAAACCGAAAGTATTATCCATAACTGGATTAAAGAAATCAAGAATCCATATATGCTTATTAATAACTCATCTATGTTACAAAAACATAGAGCATATCTTGAGTCTATTATCAATCAAGAAATGTAAGATAGCTAAGAAAATATAAAAAAATCCTTAGGCAGCTAAGTTTGACTGTACTCAAGGATTTTTTTGTATTGTAACCAATAAAAAGAAAGTCGGAAAAATATAGCAGCCTTTGAATTGTTTCTATATGATATAATAAATCCAGATAGAGATTAGAAAGTATATGATCAGTAGACTGGAGAAGAGATGAAGCGTTTTAAGAAAGTATATATAGAAATCACCAACCGTTGTAATTTAAGTTGTAGCTTTTGTCCTAAAACAAAAAGAAGTTTAAAAAGAAATAATCAGGAAGATTTTCTTCATATTATAGAAGCTGTAAAAAATCATACAGATCATGTTTATTTACACTTATTAGGAGAGCCTACATTACATCCGGAATTAAAAACATACTTAACAATGTGTGAAGAATATGGATTAAAGGTAAATCTAACAACGAATGGAACCTTATTAAGTAAGGTTAAAGAAGTATTGATTACTTCACCTGCCTTAAGACAAGTGAATATTTCATTGCATAGTTTTGAGGCAAATGAAAGTTCTGTAGAAATGAATCAATATATTGAAAGTGTCTTAAGCTTTGTGGAAGAAGCAACGGAGAAAAGTAATTTAATTTGTAGCCTACGTTTATGGAATATGGATACAGAGCACTTAAAGGCACAAAATAGTTTAAATACAGATATTATATCCTTAATTGAAGCGAGATTAGGGATTGAATTTGATATTGAAGAAGCTTTATCTCAAAAAGAGGGGATTAAGCTTAAAAAGAATGTTTACTTAAATAAGGCAGAAAAATTTGAGTGGCCAGATCATGACAGAGAAGTTATTGCAGAAGAAATTTTCTGCTATGGTTTAAGAGATCAAATAGGCATTTTAGTAGATGGAACAGTAGTCCCTTGTTGTTTAGATGGAGAAGGGCATATTGCATTAGGTAATATTTTTGAGCAGTCGTTAGAAAAAATTCTTGAATCACCTAGAAGTAAGCGATTATATGAGGGTTTTTCTAATAGACGTGCTGTAGAAGAATTATGTAAGCGTTGTGGTTATGCAATGAGATACGGTAAAAAATAAAAGTATTCGATAATCCTTGAGTAGTTAAGTTTGGCTGTGATACGTTATTGCCATGAAGAGAAGAAAGAAGCTTATTTTGTTCATCTAAAAACCCCCTAAACCTTCAAGTGTGATTGGTTTAGGGGGTTTTTTTGTAGTATTTAGTATGATTTAGTTCATTTAAAAGCAAGAGGACAAAAGCATATACAGTGAAGAAATTAGTTTAATCTTCACGTAATTTAAATTGTCCAAGATGTTCTTTTAAGTTTTCAGCTTGTGCTGAGAGTTCTTCACTTGTAGCAGAGGTTTCTTCAGCTACAGATGAATTGTCTTGGATGATTTCAGAAATATGAGAAATACCATCTTCTATTTGTTTAAAGATTTCAGATTGCTTAAGTGATGAAAGATGAGAGTTTTTAGCCATATTTCCAAATAATTGAATCGAATTTAATATACCTGTTAAGTCTTCTACGGCCTTAGTAGTAATAAGGTTTCCAGTATGAATTTCTGCTAGAGTTTTTTCGATTAAGGTTTTTGTATTGACTGCTGATTGTGCACTATCAGATGCTAATTTTCCAATTTCATTAGCAACCACTGCAAAACCTTTACCTCCTTCACCTGCACGTGCAGCCTCAATAGCGGCATTTAAGGATAATAAGTTGGTTTGTTCTGCAATATTTTCAATGGTTACAATAATATTTTGAATCTCTTTAGAAGTTGTATCAATACGTTGCATAGCAGAAGTAAGTTGTTGAAGTTCTTCTTGACTATTGAGAGCTTCTTTTTCTGTTTGAGTAATTGATTCATAAGCATTTTTAGCGTCTTCAGCATTTTGCTCAGCAATCTCACAGACACTTGCTACAGTGGCCATAAGCTCCTCAACAGTACTAGCCTGATCAGTTGCACCTTCAGCAAGTTCTTGTGCAGCTGTTGTCAGTTGAGTAGAACCTTCTGCAACTTGAATAGAAGCTTGATTGATCTGAGTCAATGTAGAGTCTAACTTACGGTTCATTGTACCCATAGAGAGCAGTAAAGAATTAAATTCGCCAATGTAGTGTTGTGGATTATGTGTGGCAATATTAAAATTCCCATTTGCCATTTCATGTAGTAAATAACCTGCATCTGTAATAATGTTGTGGAGATAGATACAAGATTCATTAAAGTTACGTGCTAGCTCACCAAGCTCATCCTCTGCCTGGTAAGTAATATGTACATCCAGAATACCTTGTTTTAATTTGTTTGTCGCTTCTGTAATTTCTTCAATAGGCTCCATCAGTTGCTTAGTAATTGACTGCTTTAATTGGGTACATAGCATAATACATATAATACCAAATAAAAGTAGTAAGATAACACACAAACTAGCTAGAATAGTAGAGAAGATTTGCTTATTAACTACATTTTTGTCAGTTTCTTCACTTATAAGCATAAGAATATCTTGAACGTTATCTGTTGCCTCTGAGTAAAGCGTGTTAAAGAGCTCAAGAGCTTCACCATTTTTGTTACGTTCTATAAGTGAAGAGACTCTTTGTCTCAAGTGTATAAGCTCTGTAAGGCTAGTCTCTAATTGCGTTAGAAGCTCCTGATTAGAGAAATTCTTTTTGAGCTGCTGAATATTATCATCAGCTAGGCGCCCATGTGCTGCAGCTAAATCAAGATGATTTTGACTAGTGATCGGATCTTCTGATACGATAGCCCATAGGACCATTTTGCCAACTACCTGAATATCTTTTTTAATTTCCATTTGTAAAATACTATTTTGATAATCATTGGTGTAGAAAAGCTTTAAATTGACAATGATTCCTATGCAGCCTATGATACCAACAAGCAATGTAACCATAAATAAGTTTCTAATGAGATTAAAGGCAAAAATTAATTTGTCTTTAATTTTTTTGTTTCTTAACAAAAGTTCTAAGCGATTCATATTATGTCTCCTAAAAAATGTAAATATTGTATAAAAGAACAGTATATAAAGATATTATACTTATGTTAACAAATGTAAGCAAGAAAAATTTTATTATTATCTTATTATTTATAAAAGTTATGAATATCATTATAAATGAATAAATAAAAAGATTATAATTTGCAAGATGATAAAGTAATGGTAAAATAAGGAATGAAAAAATCCTATTTGCTCAACTCTTGGACAAGAAAGAATGAGGCAACATAATAGAGGAAAGAGAGGAGTAAAAGCTTTGAAAAAGAAATTCGCCTATTTAATGGCTTGTAGCCTGGCATTTTCGCAAGTACCGGTAACCACTTTTGCTACGACAAGTGAAATAGTCAGTCAAAATGCAGATTTAGCAGTCTCTTTAAATCTAGAGTATCCTGTTAAAGATTATAGTGCAGTAGACTTAAAGGTAGTTCTTTTAAAAGAACAACAAGTCATTGAAGAAAAAACATTAGAGGAAGCACAGCAAGCAAGTTGCTATGCTATATTTGAGAATTTACCACTAGGAAATTATCAGATTCGTTTAGAAGGTAAGGGCTATCAAACTTATACTTCAGATATCATTGAACTAGGTCAAAGTCAAAAGCAGATAGTGGTTAATGCAGAAGTAAAAGTAGAGGCAGGAAGCGGTATTTTTGCACCAGGAGATGTCAATGAAGATGGTGTGTTAGATGTACAAGATTTAACACAAATGCAAGAAGTTCTAGGAACAAATCAATTAGACTGTGATTTAAATGGTGATCAACTGGTTGATATAGAAGATTTGGCACAACTTTATTGGAGTCAAAACAATGTAGGTAAGAGTGAGGTACATTATACAAAGACTCTTTTACCTGAGGTGTTAGATGATTTGGCAATAGAAACAGAGTTTAGTAGCCTTAATCAAGAAGCTATTACAGTAGAAGGAGCTATTACTGAGTTATTTGATGGAAATGAAGAGACGGTAGTAGCATTCAAAAGAGAAGAAGCTATTACAGAAGAAGCACCGCTTCACATTCCAGTAAGCTTTAAAGAAACAATAAATGTTTCTGAGATTTCAATTACAGCACCTGGAGAAAATGCACCAACTGCAGGTTTTATGGTTTATGAAGATGAAAATGGCGAAATGGTAAGAATACCTTTTACAACAGTAGAAACAGATTCAGGTCAACGTGCTAGCCAAAAAGTGATTAAAATTCAGTTAGGTAAGCAGAGACCACTTCAAAAGTTAACGATTGAAGTGACTCAAACCAATAGTAGTACAGGCTTACTAGCAGCTATTTCTAAAATTGAATTTTTAGAGGATGTGGTGGAGCAGTCTGTTAACCAAGAACAAAGTATCGTAAAGAACTTTAAGGGAAGTGCGTTAGATGAAGGGGTTACATTAAGTTGGAATGCAGTCGCTAATGCAACAAGATATAAAGTATCTTATGGGACACAGTCAGGTAGTTATCAGGAAGCGAGTTATACAGATACAAATAGTATTGTGATTGAAGGCTTAGAAAATCAAACAGAATATTATTTTGTGGTACAAGCGATTAACGGAGATTGGACAGGGCCAATGTCAAAAGAAATTGCGCTGATGCCAACTCCACAAAAGAAACCAGCAGCGCCAACAGAAGTGGCGTTAGGAAGCTTTGATAAGGCGCTTAAAGTAGGATTTAGAACAGGTAGTGATGCCTTAAGTGCCAATATATATTATAAAAAGGTAACGGATGAGGTATATACAAAGGTGGAAAAAGCAACATCGGGTATGCTTCTTAGAAACCTGGAAAATGATGTAGAGTACATGGTTTATGTAACAGCACAAAATGGTGCAGGAGAAAGTGAGCCATCGAATATCATGAGTTTAACACCAGTGACTGAGGAATTAGTCATCCCAGATATTCCAACAGTAAACCGTTTAGATGCTTCTCATATTACAGAGATTAAATTATTAGATAATAATAATATTAATACAAATTATTATCCTGATGGTTTTGATATAAATAATATTATAGATGGTGATTTCACAAGCCACTGGACAGCTGCAACTTATCAAAGAGATAGAGGTTTTAGTGCTACATTTGATGACATCTATGAAATGGATTATGTAGCTTTTACACCAAGGTTAGATAGTGACTTAGATCGATATGAGGGAAATCGTAAATATTGGGAATATCCATATCTATATACGATTAAAGTATGGGAAACATTAGAGAGTGAACCTAAAACACTAGTATCGAGAGAAAAAATCCCTAATATTGGAACTAATGGTTTAATGATTTTACCATTTGAGAAAACACAAGTGGCAAAAATGGAAGTGTATTTATATGAGTGGGATGGCGCTGGTGCAATGACTATTTCAGATGTTATGTTCTATACCCACCAAGATTTAATTGAACGCATTGATGATGTTTTTGCAGATGGGACTTATACTAAGGTAAAAGATGGCATTGACATTGAACAAATTAATGCTTTAATCGAAGAATTAGATACACTAGAAGGTGCTGTATTATGGGTAGATAAAAGTATTTTAAAAGAAGAGTTACTTGCCGCTAAAGCTATTTTAAATGGAGATACGCCAGATAACTTAGGTGAAATCATTGAAGTAGTACAAACGAGACAAACTGGTACAGCGAATGTGCAAAACTTTGCAGTAGATGGATTAAGTGGTCTTCAAGCAACAGGTGTAATGGGTTATGCAGGTGATGAAATCATTGTGTATGTAGATGCACCAGAAGGTGGCAATATGCCAGAACTTGTTGCAACACAATATCATGGTAATGACACATGGTCACAGTCTATTGCTCTAGAGCCAGGACGTAATGTCATTCAAGTACCACAACTGACACGTTATAATGTGGAAAAAGGTGGTGCATTGTATTTAACTTATTCAGGTGAGGTGCAAGAAACAACAACTGTACGTATTGTCAATGCTCATTCGATTCCAACTTTAGAATTGGCTGATTTAGAAGATGAATCAGTTGTTAGAGAAGCGATTCAAAGCTATATTGAGGAGCTTACAGTTTATATGGAAAGCTTAAACTTATCCAATAAAGCCAAGAATCCAGCCAATGCTACTGAAATTGGAACAGATAAAGTACTTCTTTCACTACCAGCAGAAGAGGTCTATAGTGGATTAATACAAGGTATTGAAGAGGATTTATCAGCTCAAGTAGAGCGCTTATATGAAAGCTTAATGACATGGGATGCTAATATCAAGCTACATTATAGTGTATTAGGTTTAACAGAAGATGCAGAGGAAGCAAAACATCGTTATCCAACATCCCGTATTAATATTCGTTATATGCCAATGAATAATGGCGTTTTCATGTATGCAGCAGGTGATCATATTGGTATTCAATATGATTCAGGTGCAGCTTTAGTACAAGGAAATCGCAGCCTAGAATCAGGGTACTTCGGATGGGGAATCAACCATGAGATTGGTCATATTATTAATGATGAAAACTTTATAGTAAGTGAAACCACTAATAACATTTTCTCTCTGTTTGCACAAACTATTAATGGTGGCAAATCTAGACTTGAAACCTCAGAGGTATATAGCAGAATCTATGATAAAGTTATTTCTCAAAATACAGGGCTTGCAAGTGATGTATTCGTTAACTTGGGAATGTTCTGGCAATTGCATTTAGCTTATGATGAAGGTAGTGGTATTGGTGCAGAAGATTTCTATCCAACGCTTCACCGCTTATCAAGAGAAGCAGAATTAGAAGGATTAGACGCTATTAATTACTTTATTCGTTTAGCAAGTGATACTGTAGAAAAAGATTTAACACCATTCTTTGAGAGATGGGGGATGCACATTTCTGAGGAAACTTATAACTATACAAGTCAGTATGAGCCTGAAACACGTGCACTTTACTATTTAAATGATGAAGCGATGCGTTATCGTTTAAATGATGGTACAGGTATGTCTAAAGGGGATACAGCAAGCATTACGGCTACTGTAGGTCAACTAGATGCTGAAAGCACTGAAGCTCAGGAACAAGTAGTGACATTAAACTTAACAAGTGATATGGATGAAGAGGCACTTTTAGGTTATGAAATTTATCGAGGTAATAAACGCATTGCATTTACAACAGAATCAACTTACACAGATAAAGTGAGTGCTAATAATGTAAGCTATACTTATAGCGTAGTAGCTTATGATAAATTATTAAATACTACAGAAAAAGCAACTTCAAATGAAGTTTATATTGCTTCAGAAGGTACGATTTCAAAATCAGAATATGAGATAGAACGAAAAGAAGATTCTAGTATACAAGTCACATTACCAAATACACCAGAAGTGGTGGGGATTAAATTGACAGATGTAACAGAAGCAGTAGGAACAGATTATACTGTAGAAGTGAGCCAAGATGGTGAAAAGTGGACTGTTGCAAAACAAAGTAAGTTAAGAGAAGGTAGTACATTGGTTTACTTTAACAAACCAGGTGTTAATGAAGAAGATGATCGTATTTGGACTTATGACGCACAATATATCCGTATAACAGGTGAGGGAATAGCACATTTATCAGATGAACAAATCGAGATTCTATCTTATCCAGGAGATGGTGTTTACTTCACAGAAAATGCCATAGGATACTTAAGTGCGGACTATGATTTTGGTCAAGGTGTCATTCCAAAAGATACCCTTGTTGTTATGGGAACATATCGTGGACATCCGCTTTATAGTAAAATTGTACTATCAGCACAATATGTTAATGAAAAAGATTATGATCAATTAGAAAGACCAAATTATACCAACGAAGAAACAATTGAAGCTATCGAAGGTGAGCTTTATATGTTTGCAGAAGTTCCAGAAGATCAAGAGGTCTCAAAAGTTGGAAATGGTATTTGGCTTTTTGTGCCTAAATCACAAACACTACCATCTCAAATTAAAGCCAATATGTTTAGAACGGATGCAGTAGATTCAGTACAAGGTGGAAGACTTGTAAGTGATACAAAATGGCTTATTGTGCCATCAGAAAGTGATTTGCCAACAATTGAACTAGAATAGTTTTTGACAAACACAAGATAAAGACAGACGGAGATTTAAAATGAAAAAATTATTAAATAGATGCTTAAAAGGTGCCCTACTAATGAGCCTTTTTATGAGCTCACATTTGCTTTATGCAAATGCACTAGAGCCGGTGCTAACTATTGAAGAAAAACAGGTTTCATCTAATCAGGTTACCGTAGAGCTAGGGATACAAAACATGAGTAGTGAGGTAGTGGCTCTAGAAGTAAGTGTTCATGCAGATGCTTTAGAAGAAGTTATCAGTATAGACCATAAAGTAGAAGGTGCTTTAGGAACTTATCAGCTTAAAACATTACAAGGAACACAAGGCCAGTTTACCTATTATTTAGTGTCTAATGATCAAAACATGCCATTTAATATGGTAAATGGTGAAGTATTATTAAGTACCCTAACTTTAAAAACTAATGGAAATCTAGAGTTTAAGGCAGATGATGTTTCTGTTAAATTCATAAAAAAGGGCTATAATGTCCAACAATATGATACTGTAAAGATGATTTATACAAAATTAGATCATTCATCTGATGAAGGTAATAATGGAAGTCAGGGTGGCACACAAGCACCAGATAGTAATGGTGGACAGGGTGGCACACAAACACCGGATCATAATGGTGGACAAGGTGGCACGCAAGCACCAGATAATACACCTGGAAATGTAGACTTTTCGGATATAAAAGGACATTGGGCATCAGAAGCCATTAACAATATGGCAAAGCAAGGTGTGATTAAAGGCTATGTAGATGGAAGTTTTAGACCAAGTGTGAAAATTACACGTGGTGAATTTGCAACACTTTTGGCTAGAGCATTTAATTTGCAACAAACCATAGTGACTAATCCATTTAAAGATGTAGAACATGGTAAATGGTATACAGAAAGTGTACTAGCACTTTATGAAAAAGGAATTGTAAATGGGCGTTTAGATGGTACATTTGGTGTAAATGATCTCATTACAAATGAAGATATTTGTACGATGATTTATCGTACCATTGAAGTTTTAAAATTAAACTTTAGTGAATCGAACCCAACAGGTATTCAGTTTACAGACAATAATCAAATTAGTAGTTACGCTAAAGAAGCAGTTATGAAACTGACTAAAATAGGCATTATTATTGGGAGACCAGATGGAAGTTTTGGACCACAACAATCTACGATTCGCGCACAAGTTGCTGTGATATTAGAGCGATTATTAACTTTGAAAAAATAGTATAAATGTATAAAAGGGTGATATACGGACCTCGTGTATCACTCTTTTATCATATGTATCATCTATACAAAGACTTTGGGAAAGTATATTTGTGATGAATTTGATTGGAGAGAAAACTTGAAAGATATCATAAATATCGCTATAATAATCGGGATATATTTATGGTATAGCTATGGAATATCCTAGGTATTAAAAGGGAATGTAGTGAAAATCTACAACAGCCCCCACTACTGTGAAAGCAGATGAAAGCCTTATAAAATCCATTGAGTGATTTGCTCGAGAAGGATAGGTAAGTAAAGAGAAGCATAAGTCAGGAGACCTGCCATAAATAACTAAATCGTGTTCTTCTTTGGGAGGGAGAAAACAAGAAGGAGCTAAAATGAGAAAAGTATTGAAAAATGTAAGTGTATTACTTATGTGTATGGTGTTGATGATGAGTGTACTAACAGGGTGTGGAAATAATGACCCTACTGCTAATCATCAAACCCAACAAACAGAGGAGCGTTTGGATGGAGTAGAGGGATACCCTTTAACGATTACAGACTCTTTTGGTAAAGAAGTGACTCTGCAGAAAGAACCTATGCGTATTGTTTCTATAGCACCTAGCGTAACAGAAATGATTTATGCAATAGGAGGAGAAGAAAAATTAGTAGGAAGAACAGATTATTGTGATTATCCAGAGCAGGTAAGAGAAATTGAATCAGTTGGTCCTATTACCCCAGTGGATATTGAGAAAATTATCAGCTTAGAACCGGATTTAGTCATTACTTCTACCCATGTTTATGGAGAAGAAAGTGAAAAATTAGAAGAAGCAGGTATTCCTATTATTGG
This sequence comes from Cellulosilyticum sp., assembly GCA_015058045.1. Classification (GTDB taxonomy): domain Bacteria; phylum Bacillota; class Clostridia; order Lachnospirales; family Cellulosilyticaceae; genus Cellulosilyticum. The sequence continues at coordinate 20,823 of SVDC01000029.1, read as the reverse complement.
ATTGTATGAAGTAGATAAAGTAGAAGGCGTGTATACCATGCTAGATACATTAGGAATGATATTAAATAAGCAACAAGAAGCGGAAAAAGTAGTGCAGGAAATGAAAACAACTATTGAGGAAGTTCAAACAAAGGTTGCCTCTTTAGAGAAGCCAACTGTTTATTATGTAGTGGGCTATGGAGAATATGGAGATTTTTCTGCTCCAGAAAATACATCTATTGGAGAAATGATTGAACTCGCAGGTGGTAAGGACATTGTGCCAGCATCAGAGAGTTGGTCTTACTCACTAGAAGCATTATTAGCAGCAGATCCAGATATCATTGTTATAAGAAATGGTGATAAAGAAGGATTTATGTCCGCAGCAGGATATAATGAACTCACTGCTGTAAAAGAGGGACATGTTTACGAGATAGATAATAATTTAATAGATCGTCAAAGTAACCGTAATGCAGAAGGAATTTTAGAACTAGCTAAAATATTCCATCCAGAAGCTTTTCAGTCATAAAAGGAGTAGACTATGATAAATCAGAAAAGGAAGGCTAAGATGGCACTCATTGGATTGATGCTGCTTTTACTCTTAAGTATTGTTGTTTCGGTTTCAGTGGGCTCTGCAGATATTACAGTTTTAGATAGTTTAAAACTATTAGTATCAAAAATACCAATTATAGGTCAACTTGTAGAAGTTGATCATCTTAAATCAACTTATGAAGTCATTGTATGGCGTGTTCGTATGCCAAGAATATTACAAGCTGCACTTGTGGGGAGTAATCTAGCAATAGTAGGATGTACATTTCAGGCTGTTTTTAGAAATCCTTTAGCAGATCCTTCTATATTAGGTGTTTCTTCAGGGGCTTCACTAGGTGCAACCTTAGGGATTTTATCAGGGATTACTTTAAATTTCTTAGGTCTAGGGGCTACTAGTATTCTTGCATTTATAGGAGCTCTATTAACTGTAGTTTTAGTATACCGAGTAGGTACTTTAGGTTCTCGTATGGTAGTTGCTAATCTACTATTAGTAGGAACAGCAGTCAGTACCCTTTTAAGTTCCCTGATTTCATTATTTATGATTTATAATAGAGAGCAGTTAGAAAAAGTATATTTATGGACATTAGGTAGTTTTAGTGCAGCCAACTGGGATAAAGTAGGATTTTTGGCGATTATAACATGGACAGGAATCGTAATAATCAGCTTATTTGGAAAGGATTTAAATATCCTTTTAACGGGAGATGAAGTGGCAGCTAGTTTGGGTGTGGATACGGTAAAAGTAAAGAAGATTTTAATGCTAATAGGTTCTTTGTTAGTTGCAGCAAGTGTTTCTGTAAGTGGTGCCATTGGATTTGTAGGACTTATTGTACCTCAGTGTATGAGACTATGTATTGGATCAGACCATAGACTATTATTACCTTTTTCAGTATTAGGTGGTGCAACTTTTATGGTGATTTGTGATACACTGTCTAGAACCATTGCTCAGCCAACAGAAATTCCAGTAGGTGTGATTACAGCAGTATTTGGTGCACCGTATTTTATTTACTTACTTTATCGTCAGTCCAAAAACGGGAAAGTATGAGGAAACGATCATGAAAGAAACAGCAATAACAGTAGACCAGTTAAAATGGCAGCCTGATTTAAAGCAAAAAGCCATCTTAAATCAGCTATCTACCCATTTTGTACAAGGCGGATTTTATGGCATTATGGGGCCAAATGGTTCAGGAAAAACGTCTTTTATCCGCCATCTTTTAAGATTTTTAGAAGCAAAAGAGGGGGAAATTTATTTAGAAGGTAAACCGTTGGAGCATTATTCAAGAAAGCAGCTTGCTACCTATATTTCTTTTGTTCCACAAAATGTGAATATAGAAGCTGATTTTACAGTTTATGATATGATTGCCATGGGCAGAAACCCTTATCAAAAGCGTTTTCAAGCTTTATCCAAAGAAGATGATGAAAAGATTGAGCAGGCTATGGAGATTACAAACTGTAAAGAACTTAAGGAACGTCCATTTTCCTATTTAAGTGGAGGAGAAGCACAAAGAGTGCTAGTGGCAAGAGCTATTGCTCAGGATACAAAGTATCTTATTTTAGATGAGCCTATTTCACATTTAGATATTCGTTATCAAATAGAACTGATGGAAAATCTAAAATATCTTAATGAAAAAAAGGGGAAGACCATTATTGCCATTTTACATGATTTAAATTTAAGTGCGGCTTATTGTAAAAATATGATACTTATGAAAGAGGGCAGTATTTTTGCTAGTGGAATGGTAGAAGAAGTATTAACCAAATCCCATTTAAAAGCAGTTTATGGCATAGATTTTGAAATTTATGAAGCGGATCATAGAAAGCAAAGATTTTATATTCCTATTATTTCTTCATAGAAAAGAGTTAGCAAGTAAAATGAAATAACAGATAAAAGCCTTATAGAGTATTGATGCTCTATAAGGCTTTTATCTGTTATTAAGTTTATAAAAAGCAACCATAATTTTTCCTATATAGTCTTCTTTCATAGAGGATGTGTAAATATTAGAAGTGATTTCGCGGGCTTTAAGAAGTGGGTCAGACATGTTGGTAAGTACTAGTGGAATGGAACGACAAGCTTTAAGAATGAACTCGTTAATTTGCACCATAGACTGATTTAAGCAAAGTATGAGGACAATAAATAAATCTAGATTCTTATCAGCAAGATACTCAGACAACTGTTCAGGATGCTTGGTGAGGTTTAAATCAATGGTTATGCCGATTTTTGGATAGACCTCTAAGGCAATATCAACTATCAGATATTCCAAAAAACAAGATTTAATAGCGGTGAGCATATTACTAAGAAGTAAAGTATCATCTGCTTGTGCAGAAAATAGAGCCTGACATGTACTTTGCCAAGGATAATGACCATTTGTATCAGGAACAATAATATGGCATAGATGAGGACTTTCTAATAAAACAAATGGAATGACACAAAGTGTAGTATTCTCCTGAAAAGTATAGGTAATCCAGCAATCATTGAAAAGAGAAGGTGCATCTATAAGATTTTGCAGATACTCAGCGACTTGAGCTATTATTCCTCTTGTAAGAGCAGGAGAAAGAACCAGTTGCATGCAAAGCTCGACATCTAGTATCCTTTGTAAACCAAAGGTTTGAAGGGTAGGCTGCCCTTGAAAGGTTTGCGCTACTATTTTATAGTCTAATGAATTATACATAAAAAACTCCTAGTATTTTAATAAGCTATATTATCATTATGAACCAAATACTAAAAATATATCCATTAAAAATAAAAGTTTATAAGCGTTGAATAAAATTTAAGAAGCATTATTTAATGTCTAACTAGCTTACAATGTCAATAGTAAAACAAGTGCTGAAATGATGGGGTTAGAAGAAAAAAACAATAAATACTATCGTACGTTTAAAAAAAATACTTGCATAATGTTCGGATGATGAGTATACTAGAGAAGTCAAGAAACTTGACATTAGACAAGAATAAAAGACTAGAATATGAGGACATATAAATGAAAAAAAGAGTATTAAGTAGTATTTTATGTGGGGTATTAGCAGTAACAGCTTTAGTAGGGTGCGGAAATGAAGACTCAAGTAATGTAGCAGAAAGTAATTTAAAAGTAGGATTAGTAACGAACATTGGTTCAATTGATGATAGATCTTTCAATCAAGGTGCTTGGGAAGGAATTACACAAGCTGAAGAAGCATTTGGAATTGAGAAAAAATATTTACAAGCAGCTGGTGAAACAGATGCAGATGCACTGAATGAAATTGCAAACTTTAATGATGCGGGATTTGATTTAGTAGTAGGTGCAGGTTTCCAATTTGGAACACCTATTCATGAAGCACAAACTAAATATCCAGATATGAAATTCTTAGTAATTGACTCTGTGGCACATAATGGAGATTATGTAGCGGATATGAAAGAAAATACAGTAGCTGTTATGTTTGATGAACATGAAGCTGGTTTTTTAGCAGGTCTTGCAGCAGCAGTAGAGCTTAAAGAAGGTGAAGCTGGATTTATTGGTGGTATGGAAACAGATGCAGTAAAAAGATATAACTGGGGTTATCAACAAGGTATTCAGTATGCTAATGAGCACTATGGCACAAATGTGACAATGAATGCATCACACTTTATTTACCAAGGAACGTTTACTGATATTGCAGCAGGTCAACAAATCAGTGCACAACTTTATGACCAAGGTGTAGATGTTATCTTTAGTGCAGCTGGTGCTGTAGGTTCTGGTGTCATCAAAGAAGCTTCTGAGAGAGCACAAAAAGGTGATAACGTATGGGTAATTGGTGTAGATTCAGACCAATATCAAGATGGACTTTATGGTGAAAAATCAGTCGTATTAACATCTGCTATGAAAAAAATTAATACAGCAACATTTGATGTGATTCAGCTTGCAACAGAAGGTAAGTTCCCAGGTGGACAAACTTTAACTTATAATGTTAAAAATGATGGTGTAGGTATTCCAGAAGAAAATCCTAACTTATCAGATGATACAATGAAAATTGTAAATGAAGTATATGCAAAAATGAAAGCTGGCGAAATCACAGTAGCAAATGAAGGTACAGGTTTAATCGCTTAATATTTAAATTGAACAAAAGAAAATATCAAGGAACTAGTTATATAGTTTTGCGATATTTTCTTATTATTGGATAAAAGTAGGGCTATCACACCATCAACCTAGTAGGTTAATGGTGTGATAGCCCATTTGTTATATGGATAAACAATAGGGGCTCTTGGTGAGTCATTAATCATACAAGAATATCTATTTTTATAAACAGATATTTTTCACATGTGTCTTTACAGATGTAAAAAAAAGATATAATATATAATAAATAATGCATTATTTTTTGAATTGAATATAAAATAAAGGAAGGGTTAAAATGGAAGAAAGTAAGATTCAGCCGCATATTCAGTGTAGTGCAAAAGATGCTGCACCATATGCTATACTTCCTGGGGATCCGAATCGTGTAGAGCGTGTAAAAGACTATTTAGAACAAGTTAGAGAAATTGCCTTTAATAGAGAGTACAAAAGTATTATAGGAAGTTATAAAGGTATTCAGATTATGGTGGTTTCAACAGGTATAGGAGGGACATCAGTGGGGATTGCGGTAGAAGAACTTTATCGCATAGGTGTTCGTACTATGATACGTATTGGAAGTTGTGGGGCTTTAAATACCAAGATAGGACTTGGTGATTTAATATTGGCAGATGGTGCAGTAAGAGATGAGGGTACAACTAGAGCTTATATTGAAACAAGTTATCCAGCAATTCCAGACACACAGTTACTTATGAAGATAATAGAAGTCGCTAAGTCAAGGAAATATCCTTATCATATAGGGAAAGTTCGTAGTCACGATAGTTTTTATACGGATCAGGAAGAAGAGATAGATGCTTTTTGGTCTCAAAAAGGTATTATGGGAGCCGATATGGAGACAGCAGCACTTTTTGTTATTGGGGGATTAAGAGGTGTACATACTGCATCCATTTTAAATACTGTTGTGCCTTATGATGGTGGCTTGGAAGAAGGTATTAATGAATATATATCAGGAGAAAATCGGACAGCAGAGGGAGAAAAACAGGAGATTTTATTAGCATTAGAAACATTAGTTATGTGGGATAAACAAATAAGGGAGGAGTAATAAAATGAACAAAACAAGTATTTGGTCACTTAAACTAAATACAGCAGCATTGGTGCTTATTCCAGCTGCAGTAGGGATTAATTACATAGGAAAGTTATTTGCAGGACTTTTAAAATTACCACTTTGGTTAGATGCCATTGGAACAGTGCTGGCCGCCTTATTAGGAGGCCCTATCGTTGGAGCTCTATGTGGTGCAATTAATAATATTATTTATGGGTTAACTATGGACCCAGTATCTTTTGTTTATGCACTATCTAGTATAGGAATTGGACTTGTAGTTGGGGTATTAGCGAGATTAAATCAGGCAAAGAATTTTAAAGGTATAGCAATTATTAGTTTAGCTGTTGTTTTAGTATCTGTAGTCATTTCTACACCAATTAATATGATTTTCTGGGAAGGTACAACAGGAAATATATGGGGAGATGCTGTTTATGCGTGGTGTCTCGCACAAGGTATGCCAACTCTTTTAGCGTCTGCACTAGATGAACTTGTTGTAGATATTCCAGATAAATTTGCTACTGTATTTATTGGTTATGCAATCTTTAAAGGCTTACCTCAAAAATTAGTTTTAATGTATAACAATGATCTAGAAATTGAGCATTTAGATTAATGAAAATAATGAAGGAGGCTTGTGTCAGCAGATAGATGTTTGGCAAAGCCTCTTTTTTATAAATAACTTTTCTATTTAAATGGAGGTTAGAATGAAAGAGATTAGTTTATATGAAGATTTGTCAACCCCAGTTCATCAGCTTGGCCCACTTAGTAAGCTGTTTTATATTATAACGATTCTAGTCTTACCTGTTATTTGGGGGAGTAAATGGGTAACCTTTATAGGGATTCTTTTAAGTATAGTCATCCTTATAAGTGGAAAGGTATTACGGAAATCTTTACCTATTATGAGTTGTTCTTTACTCATTATTTTAACAGTGGTAGTGATTCAGGGACTGTTTAGAGCAGATAATAAAACACCTGTATGGCAAGTGGGGATATTGATTTTCTATAAAGAGGGCTTAATGGTGGCATTAGGTATTGGGTTAAATATTATTCATTTACTTTTAGCCTTTTCTGTTTTGATTTTAACCACTAAACCTTCAGACTTAGTAGAAGTATTGGTACAAAAAGGGCTATCTCCCAAAATAGGTTATGTACTTGGTTCTGTTTTTCAAATTATTCCTCAAATGAGTGCAACCATGGAGACCATTATAGATGCACAACGCTCTAGGGGAATGGAGACAGAAGGCAATATCTTAACCCGCATTAAGGCATTTATCCCTTTAATTGGGCCTGTTGTAATGAACTCGCTGATTGCAACAAGGGAAAGAGCAATCGCCTTAGAGGTTCGAGGATTTAATTGTTCCAATAAGAAAAGTTTTTTAAAAAGCTATGAACCTACTAAAGGAGATCATTTAGTCTATATTATTTTAACCAGTATTCTTATTTTATCCGTAATCGGGAGGATTTTATTATGGCTAGAATTGTAGTAGAGCATTTAAAATACAAATACCCCTTAACTAAGAATTTAGCATTAGATGACTTATCTTTTGAGATTCACCCAGGGGAGTTTATTGGCGTTATTGGAGAAAATGGTGCAGGTAAAAGTAGTTTATGCCAAGCACTGATTGGACTCATTCCCCATTTCTATAAAGGCGCTTATGGAGGAAAAGTACTGGTGGATGATGAAGAAGTAGCAAAAAGTGATGTGGCTAGAATCTGCCAAAAGGTAGGAATGGTTTTTCAAAATCCTTTTAATCAAGTCACCGGTTCCAAGCTAACGGTGTATGAAGAAATTGCCTTTGGATTAGAGAATATGGGACTGTCCAGAAGTGAAATAATAGAACGTATAGATGAAGCCCTAGAGCTTTTAGATATAGCAGATTATAAAAATCGTCATCCGTTTGATTTATCTGGAGGGCAAATGCAACGTATGGCCATTGCAAGTATTATAGCCATGAAGCCAGAAATCATCATATTAGATGAACCAACTTCTCAGCTAGATCCGCAAGGAAGTGAGGAGGTTTTTCAGGCAGTTCAATCTTTGGCTCAAAAAGGGATTACTATTATAATGGTAGAACATAAGATAGAGAAAATAGCAAGTTATAGTGATAGGGTAATGTTGCTACATAAAGGAAAGCTTATTGATTTTGATAGACCACAAAAAGTTTTTTCTAGACCGGATTTAGAGAATTATGGGGTTCAGGCACCAGCCTTTACAAGAATCTGCAAGTCACTCGGTCTAAGATTACCTGGACTAGAAGTATATCCTGTCACCTTAGAAGAAGCAACTATCATTATGGGGCAACTTAAGAAAGGAGGGTGCTAAATGTTAGAAATTAAAATCCAAAATTTGAATTTTAGCTATACACCAGAAGCACCCATCTTGAAAAATATTTCACTAACATTAGATCATAGACCAACAGCTATTATTGGGCAAAATGGTGCGGGTAAAACGACACTTGTAAAACTCCTTAAAGGACTTTTGAAACCTTCTTCAGGAGAAATTATGATTGGTAATAAAAGTACAAGAGATTTTACGGTAGCACAACTAGCTGCAGATATAGGACTTGTTTTTCAAAATCCCAATGATCAAATCTTTAAAAATAAGGTATTAGATGAGGTGATGTTTGGACCGCTTAATATTGGCATGTCAGTAGAAGTAGCAAAGATAAAGGCATTAGAGTCACTTACTCAAGTAGGACTACAAGAAAAAATAAATGAAAATCCTTATGACTTAGGGCTTTCAGAGCGTAAGTTGATTGCTATTGCTTCTATTTTAGCTATGGACCCTAAAGTAGTGATTTTAGATGAGCCAACTATTGCACAAGATTATGCTTCTAAAGAAAAAATTAAAGCCCTTATTAAGCAGTTAAGTAGTCAGGGAAAAATAGTTTTAACAATTATTCATGATATGGATTTTGTTGCAGAATGTTTTGAACGTACTATTGTGTTATCTAAAGGTAAAGTGTTATTAGATGGGTCAACTAAGGAGGTTTTTACGCAAGAGGCAGTATTAAAGGAAGCTTATTTAGAGATGCCTCATGTGACTCAGCTTTGTAAGCAGCTAGGCTATGAGGAAACCTACTTAACAGTTGAAGCATTTATAGATGATCTAAAGGGTATCTTATATAAAGACATTGCATTACCTAGCAAAGTACAATGACTTTAGAAGGGGTAGTTTGTGCAGGAATACTTTTTGTACTATTACGATAAAGTACTACAAGATCCCTATTTGCTAAGCTACCTAAATAGATTTGATTATTTGGTAGAAGCACAGATGTTTGTGGCGAAAGATTAAGTTTAAGTTGACCATCTATACTAATCAAATCCTCATTAAAGGAAGAGACTTTAACAAAATAATTTCTACTTACTTTTGATATAACGACTGCCCGATAGCGAGGTGGGTAAATAAGGGGAACAGGTAAAGAAGCGTCATAATAAGCCGTTACGACATCCCCTTTTTTTAAGGTCGTATTATTTACGATATATGTTTCTAAATCTACAATAAAATAGGTTAGTTCTTGCGTTTTGCTTTGAATTCCCATTAATAGGGTACAAGAGATTGTAGAATGAATAGAGGTATCAAAGTTTTCTATACTAATAATGGTTCCGTTAATTGAACTAAATTCACGCATAGTAGAATCTCCTATAAAAATATCTATTGATTAATGTATGAATGGAAAGATAAAAAAGTGCTTGGAAAACAGAGTATATTTTCAAAGATGTATATTTTACTTTATTTTACAAATAATAGAGTTTATAAATGAATAAAAGGAGTAGAATATTATGTCATTAAATCAAAAAGAAGAATCTTTAATTAAAGATTTGCAAGAACAAGAAAAACTTTGCATTCAAAAATATACTCGTTATGAACAGCAAGCCCATGACGTGGAACTTAAGAATTTATTTGATACTCTTAGAGAAAATGAAATCAATCATTATGAAGCGCTAGAAGCACTTAAAAATAATGAAACAGAAAAGCCTGAAATTAATCATCTAGATGCTGCGAACTATTGTCCTAAATCAACTTACACAAAAGAAATGAATAATCGTGAAAAAGAGGATGACGCATATTTTTGTACAGATTCTATTGCAACAGAAAAATTTATTTCAACTTCTTATAATAATGATTTATTTCAATTTGCGTCTACAGAAGTACGTGATACATTAAATCAAATTCAAACAGATGAACAAAATCATGCAGAAATGATTTATAAATATAAGACAGCTAATGGTATGGCTTAGAGAAGTTAACTATTTCATAAAAATAAGCATCAGTTTAAAGATTGATGCTTATTTTTATGAAATGATGGTAAAAAGATTCGAATGTGCTAATTGGTAAATCAAGATAATGCGTATTATAGAGTGGAAGAAACCTTAGAAGCTATAGACAAGTAAATAGTACAGTATATAGATGTTTTATAAGATTACTAAATGATATAATATATCTATAAAAATAAACAGAACTATTTGCATTAAAATAAGGAGTGAGTGCTATAAAAATAGATCGATTAATGGGGATTTTAACAGTTTTATTGCAAAATGAAAAGGTAACAGCGCCGTATTTAGCTGAAAGATTTGAGGTGTCAAGAAGAACGATTAATAGAGATATTGAAGATATTTGTAAAGCAGGTATACCCATTATCACCATGCAGGGTGTAAATGGAGGCATTTCCATTGCAGAGGGATATAAAATCGATAAAACACTTTTTAAGCCAGAGGAACTTAGTGCGATTTTTATAGGACTTCAGAGCCTTAATAGTGTTTCTCAAACCAATCAATATACTCAAATTATAGATAAATTTGTTGGGAATAGTGAGGGGATTTATTCGGGTTCTAATCATTTGTTAATAGACTTAGCTTCACATTATAAAAGTACCTTATCCGTGAAAATAGGTGAAATTAGAAGTGCTATTAAGGGGAAACGACTTATTCAGTTTGATTATTTTTATCATAGGGGAGAAGTACATAAAATCATTGAACCTTACTTAATTATTTTTAAATGGTCCTCATGGTATGTCTATGGCTATTGTAGAGAGAAAAAGGACTTCAGGCTATTTAAATTAAATAGGTTATGGCATTTAAAAACTATAGATGAGGGATTTGAGCACAGAGAAATTCCACAACAAGATACTAGACTAGATTCTTATTTTAAAGAAAATATTTTACTTGTAGCACTATTTAATGAAGGAGTTAAATATCGTCTAATAGAGGAGTATGGGATAGAGAGTTTTCAGGTTGTAGAAGATAATCGATTACTGTTTAAAACATATTTTACGAGTCAAGAAAATTTATTACAATGGATTTTGAGTTTTGGAGATCAGGTAGAAGTACTAGAACCTAAGCAGCTACAAGTAGAATTAAAGAGCCAAGCAGAAAGAATATTACAAATGTATTTAAATCATGACAGATAGGTGTCGTGTTTAGAGGAATATAATAAAGAAAATGCAAGGGGGGATAAAAATGATCGAATCAAGATGTGGAATTTTATGTAGTGAATGTACTTATAGGGAACAAATGAATTGTAAGGGATGTACGGAGATAAAGAAACCTTTCTGGGGGGAGAGTTGCCAAGTAAAGACATGTTGTGAAACAAAAAATCAAATACATTGTGGGACATGTGAAACATTTCCTTGTAATGTACTGAATGAATTTGCTTATGATACAGAGCAAGGGGATGATGGGAAAAGAATAGAACAATGCAGAAAATGGTGTCAATAATGAGGAGGAGATTATGGCTTCAAGTTTAGAGTTTGTAGAATATGTATGTGATCAAATAAGTGATGCAGGAAATATTGCATATAAAAAGATGTTTGGAGAATATGGGATTTATTGTAACGGTAAAATAATTGGTTTAATATGTGACAATACATTTTATGTGAAAAAGACAAAAGCTGGAGAGCAAGTCATAGGAGAATTAGAAGAGGCATCACCGTATACATCAGCCAAACCACATTTTGTGATAGAAAATCTGGAGGATAGAGCAGTACTTGCAGAGTTTATTCGCCAAACTTATGAAGAATTACCGTTGCCAAAACCTAAAAAGAAGAAATAAGTATGAAGCCCTATAATGGCTTGGTTTTTCAAGCATTATAGGGCTTTGTATATGGTGAGCTAAGGGGAGGTGGTTAGAATATTTCTAAAGAATTAAAGAAATGTTAATCAGTGTTAAGAGAGAAGAAAATGATTGGGGATAAAGATTGAATAGTGGAAATTGGTAGTAATAAATTGACAAAATGAGGTGGTTTAGTTATGATGAGTTAAAACATAGTGATTAGAGCGTAATGGGGGAAATATAAAATGAATTCATGGAATGGATTTAGAGAACTTGTGTTAATAGATAAAATCAATGAATGTGATACGATTACATCATTTTATTTTAAAGCAAAAGATGGTGGGAAATTAAAGCAGCATAAGCCAGGTCAGTTTTTACCTTTTAAGATACAAATAGCAGATGAGAAGTATAAGGATGTAATGAGAACTTATAGTCTTTCTAATTTTCCTAATGATACAATGTATAGAATTAGTGTAAAGAAAATAGAAGGTGGATTAATCAGTTCTTATTTACATGATAGGCTACAGGTAGGAGATGTGATTGAGGCAATGGTACCAACAGGTGTGTTTACCATCGATCATGTACCTAATGACGAACCAGTTGTTTTATTATCAGGAGGCATTGGCGTCACACCTGTCCTTTCTATGTTGTATGGTGAAATGAATACACGTAAAGAACTTCACTTTATTCAAGCGGTTCAAAACTCGCACATACATCCTTTTAAAGAGGATATTGAAAATATCACAAAACTAAAAGGTTTTTCAAATACGGTGTTTTATTCAACGCCATTAGGAGTGGATGTGAAAGGTAAAGACTATGATGAAGAGGGCTATGTTACCAAAGAATGGCTTCAAAAGAATGTACCATTGAGTGCCCACTTCTATTTTTGTGGCCCACCAGTCTTTATGAAGGGGATTGAAAAATCATTACTTGAATTAGGTGTATCAGAAGACCGTATTCACTATGAATTTTTTTCTAATTAGTTAGTATAGAAGCAGAGGATGCAGACCAAAGTGGAAAGCGGACTCTGCTTTTGACGTATAAAAGAATGAATCGATTAAACACAAGGTAGGTTCATAGTGTATAATAGTAGAGAAATGGTTAAGGAGGCAACCTAACCAAGGACGAGAATGGAGTAAAATATAAGACAATGAATATACAAATTTTTGGAACAAAGAAATGCTTTGATACAAAAAAGGCAGAGCGTTATTTTAAAGAGCGTGGCGTTAAAGTTCAGTTTATCGATATGAAAGAAAAAGGTATGAGTCAGGGTGAGTTTAATAGCGTAAAGCAAGCAGTAGGAGGAGTGCTAACGCTGATTAATGAGCAGTGTAAAGATAAAGAAGCCTTATCGCGTATTCAATATGCTTCTATGATTAATAAAGAAAAAAGAGTTTTTGAAAACCAACAACTGATTAAAACGCCGATTGTAAGAAATGGAAAAAAGGCGACAGTTGGTTATATGCCAGAGGTTTGGAAAGAATGGGAATAAGGAGATAAGGGAATAAGCAGGCCTTATAATGACAAGAGATGAGTCATTGTAAGGCTTTTTGTTTGTGTATCAATAGGATTAAAATACAAATTTACATAAATTGACATTTAGGTAAAAATTATGTATAATATCTGTAATATAACGTAATAAATATTTAATAAATATAAAATCAAGTTAGAAATATAGAATAAAAAATGATGTAAGAAATGATATTGGAGGCTTTATGAACAAAAGAAAGACAGCGATGTTGCTATTAGGAGCAGGGCTCATGATGGTACCACAGTTTGCATTTGGTAGAACACTAGGAACAGTAACGGCGGATGTGCTTAATGTAAGAGCAAAAGCAACAACTAATTCATCAGTTGTAAAAAAAGTTTATGCTAAGGAATCAATAAAAGTTATTGATCTAGTAGGTATAAGTGATCCTTGGTATCAAGTAGACTTAGGAAGCACAAAAGGTTATGTAAAGAGAGAGTATCTTAACCTAACAATGGCAGATGGAAGTGTTACAGCAACTAGCTTAAATATCAGAAGTTATCCAGATGTTAATAAATCTAAAGTTATTGGAAGTTTAAAGAACGGAACAAAAGTAGAAGTTTTATATAAAGTAAATGGCTTTTATAAAATTATGATTAATGGTAGTGCAGGATTTGTATCAAGTCAGTATATAGATTGTGAATATGACGCTTATTTACCAACACAAGCATTAAAAAATGTGGGTGTGATTTCGGTTTGGACAGGTGGGACAGGCACGTCTTCATCTACCAATAATAGTACAAATACAAACAATAGCACAAGTAGCTCAAAAGGAGAACAAATTGTTCAAACAGCTATGAAATACTTAGGAAATCCATATGTGTATGGAGGAACAAGTCTAACAAATGGAACAGATTGCTCTGGATTTACACAAGGTGTTATGAAAATTCATGGAATATCTCTTCCTAGAACTTCAAGTGAACAAAGTAAGGTAGGAACATCTGTTACTAAAGCAAATATCCAAAAAGGGGACTTATTATTCTTTGGTACAAGTGCTTCAGCTATTAGCCACTGTGGGATTTATATTGGAAATGGTGAGATGATTCATGCGAGTACACCAGAAACAGGCATTATCATTTCAGAGGCATTTGAATGTGGGAATTTAGATCTACAAGTGATTAGAAGAGTCGTATAATCCAGAAGATTAAATTATAATATAAAAGTAATCGTATAGTATGGAAATGTAAAACTATATATACGATATAGAAATATAATATATAAGGATAGATAAAAACCATTAAGTCTATAGAATACTAAAAAATAAAGCAGCTTATATTAAAAAAGATATAAGCTGCTTTATTTTTTAGTACAAACTCAGATACTTTCCTATAAGCTTATGATATAGAGACAAGTAAAGAAATGGTTTTCATTACTTATAACTGTACAAATGCACTATATTGAGAGGGAGAAATTTGTGTAGTAAACCATCTAGCGTTTTAATTGGAATGAATGTGGTAGTAGAAAGAATGATATAAAAGGCTTAGACTGTAAAAAAGATTGGAGGAACCAATATGATACAGATTAGAGAGGCCACAATAGAAGATGCTAAGGTAATACATCAAATCACCCAGGAAGAACTAGGTTATGATTATCCCCTAGAACAATTAAGAGAGCATTTACAAACGACGCTCATTAGTGAGAGAGAAAAAGTATTTGTAGCAGAGTATGATTACCAAGTGGTAGGTTATATTCATGCCCATAATTATGATTCATTATTTTTTGAGCCAATGAAAAACTTATTAGGATTAGCTGTATTTTCTCAGTATCACAGGAAAGGAATTGGTACTATGTTATTAGAGGCAGTAGAGCAGTGGGGACGTAATACAGGGGCTTATGGCATAAGAGTTAATTCAGCTAAAGTAAGAAGTGGTGCACATGCATTTTATCGGTTACAGGGATATAATGAGGAAAAGGAGCAACTACGCTTTATTAAAAAAATAGCAGAATAAGTTTAGAAGGAGACCCAAGTTATTAGTGATAGATTTGTAAAAAATAATACGCATTTATCGTTATATATTTAATTTTAAGAAAATTTGTTGGAATATGTATTAGTTTATGTTAGTATACAAGACGAACAATTTAATAAGAACATTAGGTGTCAGACAGAAGGAGTAAAAATTATATTTCTGGTCTGGTGAAAAGGGAAACAGGTGGAAGTCCTGTACGAACTCGTCACTGTGTTTAGGGAGCATAGTCCAATAAATCACTGGGAAACTGGGAAGATGGACTAGTGCGTTGAACTATAAGTCAGGAGACCTGCCTAAGTGTTGTGCAGAAGTGTTAATTTCAAACCACGAGTAATTGGTTGTGCATGTATCGGCTTTGCCTTGGCATAAGTCTTTATATTTTGTATCCATTTACAGTAAGTGTAAGTGGATTTTTTTATTTTATTTATGACACATTTAAAGGGGGCTTTTATGGCAAAGATGGGCAGGGCACAGGTCATGCAGGCAGAAGCAGCAGGTATAAAGCCATCTGTGTTAATGAACCCTATTTTATTAAAACCAACAAATGATGTAGGGTCACAGGTTATCGTAAATGGTGAAGCAATTGGCAATATGAAGGCTACGGATTACTTTGCATATAAGAAGTAGCTCATTCCTACTATAAAGCAGACATTTGAAACACTTGCTAGACAAGTTGATATTATTGTGATTGAAGGTGCGGGAAGTCCAGCTGAGATTAATTTAAAAGAAGATGATATTGTAAATATGGGAATGGCAAAAATGGTTGATGCACCTGTACTTTTGGTGGGGGATATAGATAGATATTGCAGTTATACGATATCCTAGGATATCCAACTTTACGGATTTTGATGTGTTTGAACAGATAGAGGGAGTTTCAGTAAGATATGTGACCTGCACTACAGAGCTACAGCAGCCTGATATCATTATTCTTCCTGGTAGCAAGAATACAATGGGGGATTTAAAGTGGATGCGTCAAAATGGCTTGGAGACGGCAGTCAAAAAGAAAGCAACGAATACCCTCGTATTTGGGATTTGTGGGGGCTATCAGATGCTTGGAGAAAAAATAAGCGACCCCTATAGGATAGAAGAGGGGGGAGAAATGAGAGGAATGGAGCTTCTTCCAGTAATCACTGTTTTTCATAACAAGAAAACAAGGATACAGGTAAAAGCAAAATTTGAGACACTAAAAGGACCATTTCAAGAACTTTCGGGATTAGATATTGAAGGATATGAGATACATATGGGACAGACTACAGGATGTAATGAAAAAGGAAATGCCTATGGCACTTATGTACATGGCATATTTGACAAGGGAAAGATAGCAGTAAGACTAGCCCAACTTTTAGCAAAGAGAAAGGGGATTACGTTAGAGATATCAGATGTGATGGATTATGAAAGCTTTAAGGAGATTCAGTATGACAAACTTGTAGAAACTTTGAGACAGTATATGGATACAGAATCTATCTATAAGATATTGAATGAAGCAAAAATTTGATTTATAGCCTCTATATAGAGGGAATAGTAAAAGGGGAATAGATATGACAAGAGAGGATTTGTTTAATATCAGAATTAATAGTCCCAATCAGGAGATTGAAAAGTGTATAAAAAAAAGATGGGATAGTATAGCAAAACCCCTAGATAGTATGGGGGAGTTTGAAAAAATTATATCAAAAATAGGTGCAATACTTGATACCAAAGAGGTAGATATTACAAAAAGAGCTGCTATTATCATGTGTGCAGATAATGGTATTGTTGAGGAGGGAATCAGTCAGTCTGGGCAGGAAGTTACGGCATTGGTAGCAAAAGCAATGGGAAAAGGAGAATCTACAGTAAATAAACTTGCAAAAAGTAATAACACAGATGTCATTGTTGTAGATATAGGGATGAATTATAGAGGTGTTATAGAGGGCGTACAAAATAAAAAAGTTAACTTTGGAACCAAGAATTTTCTAAAAGAGCCTGCTATGGCAGAAAAAGAAGTCCTTATGGCTATTTCAATAGGAATACAGGCTGTTATGGAATGTAAGAAAAAGGGATATAAAATGATTGCTACTGGAGAGATGGGAATTGGTAATACCACCACAAGTAGTGCAATAATCGCAGCACTATTGGGTAGTGAAGCGAAAAACGTTGTAGGAAGAGGCGCAGGGCTAACGAACAAAGCGCTTGAGAGAAAAAAACAGGTGGTAGATGAAGCTTTAATAAAATACAAGCTCCAGAAGGAAGATACATTTAATATTTTAATGACTTTTGGAGGACTTGATATTGCTGGGCTTGTGGGTGTTTATATTGGGGGAGCAATTTATCATATTCCCATTGTGATTGATGGAATAATCAGTGTGACGGCTGCACTTGTGGCGAAGCGACTCGTTACAGGAACTGAAAAATATATGATTGCTTCTCATAAAAGTAAAGAGCCTGCCATGCAAGTGGTTTTAAGAGAGCTTGGGTTATCATCAGTAATTGATGCTGGACTTGCTTTAGGAGAAGGGACAGGTGCGATTATGTTGTTATCACTTTTGGATATGGTACTTGCAATCTATCGAAACTATACTTCTTTTGAGGCTATTCAGGTAGAACAGTATATTCGGCAAGTTTGAGAGGGTACAAAATGATTATTATGGTATACGGAGGAAGCGGAAGTGGTAAGTCGGCGTATGCTGAATGGCTTTTAACAACTTTGGCAGAGCAAAATACAAAGTATTATATCGCAACGATGCAGGTTTTAGGTGAAGAAGGCCAACAAAAGGTTAAAAGGCATCATGATCTAAGAGCAGGAAAAGGCTTTATCACCATAGAGAAGAAAAGAGATATAGAAGGTATAGCTAAAAAGTTAAGTAGTGAAAGAAATTCAATTTTACTAGAATGTATGTCTAATTTAGTGGCTAATGAAATGTTTACGGAGAAAGGAATAGTAAAAGGCTCGGAGTTAGTACGTAAAATTATGCAGGGAATAGAGGTACTTTCTAAGCAAGCAGAGCATTTGATTGTGGTTACCAACAATATTTTTGAGGATGGGATAAAATATGATGAGACCACTATGGAATATATAAAAGCACTAGGAAGAATCAATCGAGAGCTAACTTCTCTTGCTGATAGTCTTATTGAAATTGTGGTAGGAATTCCTATCATCATTAAGTCATGTAAGGAGGTGGAAAAATGTGGATTATAAAACCAATATGTATTGCATTTTCGATTTATTCTAAAATTCCAGTTCCTCAATTTGAATGGAAGGACAAAGAGATGAAATATATGCTTTGTTTTTTTCCTTGGATAGGCGTTGTAATAGGTATTATGACAGTGGGATGGGGATATTTATGTGGTCAATTTGAAATAGGAAATCTATGTTATTCGCTGGTTGGGACTGCAATTCCACTTGTAATTACAGGGGGATTTCATATAGACGGTTATATGGATACAATGGATGCATTTCACTCTTATCAGGAGAAAGAAAAAAAGCTTGAAATACTAAAAGATCCTCATCTTGGTGCATTTTCAGTTATTATGCTAGTACTTTATTATCTGATCTATATAGGGATGTACTCAGAGATATCAGATATAAAATTACTTGCCATGGTTGGTATGGGATTTGTAATATCTAGAGCCTTAAGTGGTATTAGTGTAGTAACCTTTCAGTCAGCAAAAAAGGAGGGATTACTTTACCTGTTTGCTGATCGTGCTCATGAAAAAGTGGTAAAAACGACTTTATACTTGCAATTACTGGTCAGTAGTTTAATGATTCTATGGCTTTCGGTTAGGGTGGGAATATTGGTGCTTATATTAGCAGGTGGAAGCTTTATTTATTATATGAATCGAAGTTACAAAGAAATAGGAGGTATTACAGGGGACACAGCAGGTTTTTTTGTGACAATATGTGAGCTTATGGTTATAGTGGCAGTAGCTATTGGAGGGAGACATCTATAAAGTATAGATGTAGGAATTTGTAAACCTATAGAAAAGAGGAAAAAATGGAATTATATATTGGAGGCTATGCACAAGGAAAGCTGGAGTATGTGTTACGTAAATATAGTGATAAAGCATTTATTATTATTGATGGTGCAAGGGATTACAAGGAAATTGAAGGTTTGAAACAGCAAAATGGGATCATTATTAATCACTTTCATCTATTGATGAAGCATTTGCTAGCTAAAGGAGAAAATGTAGAAGAATTGTTTGAGGTTTTTATGGCAGAGCATCCCACTTGCATCATTATAAGTGATGAGATTGGAAATGGTATTGTACCAATGGAAAAAGCAGAACGTGAATATAGAGAAAGGGTTGGTAGGCTATTAACCTATATTGCATCCAAGGCTGATAGTGTGGAGAGAATTATATGCGGAATGGGACAGAAATTGAAATAAATATAACTTTAATTAGACATGGTGCAACGGATTCCAATAAAGCCCATAGATATTTAGGGCAAACAGAGGAAGGGCTATCTATGGAGGGAGTAGAAGAACTTCAATATGAAAGACAAAGAGGCACTTATCCGAATAATAAAATAATCTTTTCAAGTCCTATGCTAAGGTGTATTCAAACAGTAAGTGTAATCTATCCAGAGCAGCATTTTATCGTTATTCCCCAATGGCGGGAGATTGATTTTGGACGTTTTGAAGGGAAGCATTATAAGGAGCTTGAGGTAGATATAGAATATCAGGTATGGCTTGATAGTAATGGCACATTACCGTTTCCAGGTGGAGAGAGCAGAGAAGCATTTATTGAAAGAACCAATAGTGGTTTTGATAAGGTGCTCTTTTATCTTACTGAGCATGTTAAGGATCATAAGTATAATATATCTGCAATTGTTCATGGAGGAACAATTATGGCATTATTAAGTACGTGGGAGCAGGGGGCGTATTTTGATTATCAGGTAAAAAATGCAAAGGGCTTTGAGTGTAGGCTTTTATGTCAAAGAAAGAATCATCATGAGCAAATAAAAATAAATGTATTGGAGTTAAGGAGATTAGAATGATCTATCATATGATTGCATTTTTATTAGGATTTATAATGGATCTCATATTGGGTGATCCTTATTGGTTACCACATCCAATTCGACTCATTGGAAATTTGATATCCGTATTGGAGAGGAGGTTAAATGGAAGAAAAAATCCCTTAGATGATGGAAAATTACTTGTTTTTATAGTACTACTTTCTACAGGAATTATATCAGGGGTAATTCTTGTTGGAGCTTATTTTATTCATCAATATCTGGGATGTTTGATAGAGATAATCATGACTTATCAGATTTTGGCATGTAGGTGTTTAAAAGTGGAGAGTATGAAAGTGTATTATGCACTAAAAAATGGAACTTTACAGGAGGCACAAAAAGCTGTATCCATGATTGTAGGGAGAGATACACTAGTATTAGATAAGATAGGAATTACAAAGGCAACCGTTGAGACCGTTGCAGAAAATACTTCGGATGGTGTCATTGCACCGATGATATATCTGGCAATAGGTGGGCCCATATTGGGATTTTTGTATAAGGCAGTCAATACGATGGACTCTATGGTAGGGTATAAAAACGAAAGATATTTGTATTTTGGTAGAGCAGCAGCAAAGTTAGATGATAGGATGAATTTTCTTCCATCAAGGATTAGTGCATATCTTATGATTTTAGCTAGCTTTCTATTAGGAAAAGT
>SVDC01000028.1:30496-46514 GCA_015058045.1 Cellulosilyticum sp. | reverse complement strand
ATTCACTTTAGCTTTAACAGCTTTTTATTTAGCATATAAGTACACACTAATGCCAATATTTCTCCAATACAGATTGAATAAAAAAGGCATCTTCCTGTGAAAGAACTCGGTTTTTTTTATGAATCAGATATAACTTTCGTGTTAAGTTAACACCGTTTAAAGGGACTGCTTTTAAAAGATGATGACGCACTCTATTAGCAACTGAAGTTTTTGATAGAATAGAAATGCCCATGCCACTAATAATGCTTTGCTTGATTGTCTCCGTATTATACATATTTGAAATATTCGTTAACTGTATATTATGTGCACTGAGTCTAGAAAGAATAAAGTTTCTAGTAGCAGATTGGTGCTGTGAAATGAGAAATGGATAGGCAAGGAGTTCAGAAGGTTCAATTTGCTCCTTAGCAGCTAGTGGATGATGTGGCTGAAACACAACAGCCATTTCGTCTTCAAAAAACGGTTCACAGATATAATCAGAATTGTAAAGAAGCTCATCATTCTCAGGGATTAATGCAAAGCTGAGCACATCTTGACTTAGCATTTCCATAATGTCTGGAAAGAAGTTAACAGTAAAGTTTACTGGAATATCTGGATATTGTTTTTTAAAACGACTGAGAATAGGCGGTACCAGATATGTACCAATATAATTGGTTGCGCCAAAGCTGACTTCTCTTCTATGTGGATGGTTTAAGGTATATAAATCTGCTTTTAATTGATTTAAATTTTGTTCGAGTTGTCGTCCAAAGGCATAAAGAAGTTGACCGTTTTCATTGACGGTCATTTTTTTATTGTTTCGTTCAAAAAGGGGGTAACCGATTGATTTTTCTAGCGCAACAATTTTTTTAGATAGTGCGGGTTGTGAACAGTAAAGGATGGCGGAGGCCTTTGAAAGACTCCCACAGTCTACCACTGTGCAGAAACTGAGTATTTTATCAATATCCATTAGAAATCTCCTTTTTTCTAGTAATCTCTTATAAAAATTTGTTATATGAAACTGTCGAAATAGGAATTAGACTTAGCATATTTAATCCAATATAATGAAATTACCAATTAATATTTGTTATGTCGACAAAAGTTAACATAATGAAAAATTCTAAAATAATAGTAAAGGATTTGGAATAGGAGGTCAAGAAATCTATGGAAATTTCTTCTAAATCAGTAAAAAAGAAATTGAGTTTTGAGCAATGGATGAAAATTGCTGGGATCGCAGTTTCACTTTTAGTATTTGCAGGCATTTTTACAATGCCAACACCAGTACAAATGACAGTTCAGGCTAAATCATCATTAGCTGTATTTGGTATGGTATTTGTTTTATGGGTAACACAAGCAGTCCCTACATACGCATCAGCCTTAGTAGCGATTGTAATGTTAGTATTTACTGGAGGTTGGACGCAAAAGGAAGCATTAGCTGTATTAGGTCAAGATGTAATTTGGTTAATGTTAGCAGCGTTTATTATCACTTCAGGTATGGAAAAATCAGGTTTTGCGAAGAGAATGGCATTATTCATCGTAGCAAAATTTGGGACAACAGCTAGAAGAGCATTAATTGCATTAGGTGTTGTTAACTTATTATTAGCATTCGTTGTACCTTCAACAACAGCTCGTGCAGCAATGTTATTACCAATTTGTTTAATGATTTTACAAGTATACCAAGCTGAGCCAGGTAAAAGTAACTTTGGTAAACAGCTTATGATTCAAGAAATACATTTCAACAATATTTCTACAAGTGGGATTTTAACAGCTACAGCAGGTCAAATTATGGCTGTAAGTTATATCTTAGATATGGCAGAGGTTGATGTAACTTGGGGACAATGGTTTATGGCAAGTATGCCAATTGCTGTTTTAACACTTATTGCATCATTTATTATTGGTGAGCTTTTATTTAAGAGTGAAGTTAAACTTCCACCAGTAACAGAAGGTAAATCTGCAAGTGAGTCTTTAAAAGCTCAATTAAAAGAGTTAGGACCAATTACTTCAACAGAAATTAAAGCACTTTGTATTTTCGCAGTAACAGTATTTTTATGGGCAACAGATGGGTACCATCTTGATTTATTTGGTTTCCAAATCAGTTTAGTAATGGTAGCAATTTTCGCTTCAGCATTATTCTTCTTACCATACATTGGTGTTTTAAATTGGAAAGAAACAAAGATTCCATGGGATCTTATGGTATTCTCTGCAGGTGCATACGCAGTAGGTTTATCACTTGATGCATCTGGTGCAGCATCATTCTTATTAAATACTGTATTTGATAAATTCAATCTAGAAGCTTTAAGTCCATTTGCATTATTTATGATTGTAATGTTTGTTGCAAGTTTCAGTCACTTAGTATTTACAAGTAAAACAGTACGTGTCGTTATTTTATTACCAGCGATTATTTTAATTGCAAATAAATTAGGTGTGAATCCAGTGTTATTAGCACTTCCAGCATCTTTCACAATTTGTGATAGTATTACACTTCCACCACACTGTAAACCAAACTTAATTTTCTATAGTACAGGTTACTTCTCTGTAAAAGACCAGTTTATCTATGGGATGTTAGTATTAGCTGCTAAATGGCTTATCTTTGGTCTTGCTTATTTCACTTGGTTTAGAGTAATAGGTCTTGTATAGGAGGAAATCATAATGAAAAGAATGAAACAAGCAGTCTTAACTGCAGGAATTCTATTAGGAATGTTAGGTATGCCAATGCAGGTACAAGCTGCAGAATATATTAACCTAACAGACTATACAGAGATTATGACACCAGTTAATGGGTTAGATGGTCAATTAGAAGTCTCTGTAAAAGGAGAAGCTGGTGAAGATGGTTACTTATATATCATCTCTTCTGTGGAGGATATGGCACCAACAGGTGAAGTAACAGGTGAGAACTTAGAATCGTCCGAATTAGAAGCATACAGCGAAGGTAGTGTAAACTATTTCCGCATTAAAGTTAAAGATGCGGCACAAGAGGCTTCAGTTAAAGCACAATTTTCTTGCCCAGGCTTTTATGATGTAAAAGAGAAGGCAGAAACAAATGGTAGTGCACATTACCCAATTGCTTATAAATTTACAAATCATCTTGCATCAAAAATTGGAAACTATGAAGTGATGATTTTTGTTCCAGAAGGTAATGAAATTGTAAAAGTTTCAAAACCAAGTGCTTATGCAGACTATATTTTAACTGAAGAAAACAATTTACGTGGTGTTGGTTTAACAAAAGGTTTAGCATCTGCTGGAAATATTAATTTAGAATTTACTTTTAATGAGCCATTTGGTTCAGAAGGGATTAGTAAAGTGATTATCTGGGTAGTGTGCTTAGGTATCGGTGGAGTAGTATTAATTGATCGATTAAAGAAAGCGAATAAGGAGTCATAAAAATGGAAAATAGAAAGTGTATTTTTCTTATTGCAGATGGTCTTGGTGACCGTCCTGTAAAAGAAATGAATCATAAAACACCACTAGAATATGCTAAGACTCCAACACTAGATCAGTTAGTGGCAAATGGTATGGCAGGTTTAGTACATCCTTATCGTGCAGGAACAAGATGTGGAACAGACTGGGGACATTTATGTCTATTCGGTTATGATCCAGAGAAGTTTTACACAGGTAGAGGTTCTATTGAAGCATACAGTGCTGGTTTAGAGTTACAAGAAGGAGATGTGGCTTTTCGTGGAAACTTAGCAACTATAGATGAAAATCTTTGTGTGGTTGATCGTAGAGCAGGAAGAATTTCCGATACAGAAGAAATCAATCAGTTAATTGCTGAAGTAAATGGAATGGAGATGGATGGCTATCAACTTCTGTTAAAGCCACTTACTGAACATCGTGTAGCTGTAGTTGTACGTGGTAAAGGCTTAGGTGGAAAGCTACCAGATACTGATCCAGGGACTGCTTGTGAAGGTGAAAAAGTTGTTAATCCAGCAGCTATAAATAGTTGGAAAGGAACAGATGAAGATCGTCGTACAGCAGAGATGCTTTGGAAATTCCTTATGGAGATTAACCGAATCTGGAGTGAAAGTCCAGTAAATAAGAAACGCATAGAGAATGGACAGCTTCCAGCCAACTTTATCCTAACAAGAGGTAGTGGTAAAGCTATGGTACCACCAGCATTTACAGAGCAATATCCAAATGCAAAAGTGGCAGTTATTGCTGGAGATGAAACCATTACTGGAATTGGTAGAATGTGTGGTTTTGATGGCTATTCTAAAGAAAGCTTTACAGGTGGTTTCGAAACAGATTATATGGGTAAAGCCAAAATGGCAATGGAGTTATTACCAAATTATGATTTAGTCATTGTCCATGTAAAAGGAACTGACCTTTGTGGACACGATAACTTACCATTTAAAAAAGCAGAAATCATAGAGCAAATTGATGGCATGTTCCGTTATTGGATGGAACAAGAAGGTAGTGAAAACTGGTATTTTGCTATGACTGCTGACCATTCAACACCTTGCTGTCGTAGAGACCATTCTGCAGACCCAGTACCATCATTTATGGCAGGTCCAGATGTTCGTAAAGACGCTGTAGAAGCATATGGTGAGCGTGCGTGCGCAGAAGGAATTATTGATCAGTACACAGGAGCACAACTTATGGCAACCATTATGGATTACCTATGGTTTAGCAAAAAGTATGGTGCATAGAAGAAATAAAGAAGGTGAAGGTATGGATAAGGTATATCTATCTGCATTAGGTGGTAGCGGAGAAAACGGTAGAAACTGTTACCTAATTGAAGTGCCAGATGGGTACTTGTTACTTGACTGTGGTGTCAAGCGAGAAATCATTGATGGACAAGTTGGCTTTTATCCATCTCTAACCAAAGAGATTGTAGCTAAAATAAAAGCAGTCTTTCTGTCACATTGTCATGAAGACCATGTGGCAGGATTACCGCTCTTATATCAGCTGGGATATAAAGGGAAGGTATATGCTTCTTTGGAAACTATTTCTGAGGTTCCTAAGTTTATCACAAAATGGATGGATTATGTGGACAAAAATCAAGGCGAACTACCATATGAACGTGCTATGATGGAGCAGATTCAATTTGTTCCAGTAGAGCTAGGTGTTCAGGAGATAGAAGGTATGCAGGTAGAGACAGGTCGCTCTGGTCATGTACTAGGTGGGCTATGGTATATCTTTACAGTCAATAGTAAACGTATTTTATTTACAGGTGATATGTGTAAAGAGCCTGGTGTACTGGCTTGGGATCAACCTGAAAACTGTGATGCAGCTATTATGAATGCAGCTTATGCTGGAAAGCAAATTTCACAGCCAAAACAGTTTGAAATGCTCTTAAATGCGGTACAAAGCTGTATCATGGCTGGTGGTAAGGTGTTGCTTCCAGTACCACCAAAAGGAAGAGGTATTGAGATTGCACAGTTCCTTGGTAAAAATCTTTCAGATGTGAAAATATTTGTGGAAGAAGCAGTTGCCGTTAGTTTTCATGAATTAGCAACAAAGCATCAATGGATTCAAGATGGGGTTTTATCAGAGTTTCCTAGTAGCCTTGAGGTAGTAAGCACGGATGAAGAAAGAGAAGCGGCATTACAGCATGAGGGCGCTGCAGTTTATATTACACCAGATGGTATGATTACGACTGAAGTTGGTCTTGAATATTTTCATCATATCAAAGGAAATAGCTGTAATAAGATTATTATCAGTGGGCATGCTGCTAAAGGAACAGCAGGTGCAGGCGTACTAGATGAAGTTTATCGCAAAGCGCACAATATTCTAGCTGAGGGAGAAAAGATTATCTTTAAAGTCCATATGGATGATGAAGATATTCACGCACTGAGCAATAGTATTAAAGCAAAGCAAGTTGTATTATTCCATAGTAATGCAGAGCTAACTCAAAGTGTCAAACAACGCTTAAAGGATGAGGGTATTACAGCAGTAACACTCCAATATCCAGAGAGAATAGAAATATAATGTCATTATTAATAAAGGAGCTATGCCTAGCAAATTCAAGATTTGCTAGGCATAGCTCCTTTTATTAATAAACTTTTTAATTCATATGTCCTAAGTATGGTATCTATTTTGTAAGCTTACCAAAGCTTAACCATGAGAATAATGCTTCAAGGAAACGTTCTGTTGCTGGCATAAAATAAGAACCAAAATGATAATCTGGATCTAGGGTTGTAATAACCCATGTTCCATTAGTAGATTCTTCATCAATATAGAGCACAGAGCCATTATCTACTGTTGCAACTAATGTTGTTGCATGTGCTGGTGGCCAAAATACACCATGTTGATGCCATGTGCAATCTGCTAATGTAAAGTAGTCATAGAATGGATGATCTTCATTTTTAACGCGTAATCCGCTATCTGCATTTTCTTCTAGCCACCACCAGAAGTTTGTTGGACGTTCCTCCCATTTTTGGTTAGGAAGCCATTCCCATGGTTGTGGTCCAAGTGCTACAACTGTTTTTCCACTATCAGCAAATGCACGAATCTTTTCAGCTGATTTTAATAATAAGTTTGAATTAAGCTGAGAGGGTACAATTAATACATCAAATGGTGTAAGATCAGTATTTTCAAACTCTGGAAGGTAAATGAGCTTTTCAATATACTGTGCGAATTTAGGTTCATGGAAAGTACGATAGTGTGGTGCGTGTCCACTATAGATAACTGCTATTTTTCTCATTATTTATTCCCTCCGCATACTTCGTTTTTTAATAAAGTAAGTGTTTGCTCACTAATTTTCTTTAGTGTATTCGTTGCATTTTCGAATCCTAAAAGACTACGACCAGCATGAACAATGATGGTTCCGTTTGTTGTGTGACGATCAATATATGAGATGGCCTTTCCATCTGTAAAAGTTAAGCAGACTTCAGCATGTTCTGGGGTATAATAATAGCCACGTGCGAAAAAGCCTGCTACACCTTTATTTAAAACCATATCTTCTATTTCAACACCATTGAATAAAGGTGCACCAGGAACTGTCTGTACAAAATAATCTTGGTAGCTATTAAGTTTTTTAGGCATAAATAATGAAGCGCCTGGTAACCATGGACGGAATAAATGACCGCAAAATACAACCACTTTTCCTTCACTTAAAAAGTTTTCAATGATTCTTTTATGTTTGTATAGGTACTCTTGATCAGCAAAGTACGTAATCATTAAAACATTGTAGTTAGATAAATCCGTTGATTCAAGTTCATATTCATCAATCACTGATATGTAAGAATCTGTTTTTTCAATTTCTCCTGCCCCAAATGCATGAGATGCACTGAGTTCTAAAATCTTTAATTCCATCATTTATCTCCATTCGTATTTATTAGATAGTTAACGCTGTAACCCGAGTTTTGTTTAATTCTATGAGTTTCCAGCTTTTGTTTATATTGAAGCTAGTATCACTTGCATATAAAAAATTCAGTTTTAGTTGTAATTGAAATTTAATATCAATTACTTCATAGTTAATAATAATTATTGTATAATAATCTGTCAAGTAATTTTATGATTGAGAATAATTGACTTCTTAAATACTCTTGTGAGAAAAAAAGTTTTTCAGTATACTTAATCGTGTATATTGTATACACGGATTTAGAAGATAAATCAATAAAGAAAGTTAGAGAGAAATGCTATGGATGAAGAAAAAGTATTAAAAAATATAGAAATGAATCCTTTAAGTATCAAAATGATTCCTAGTCCAACGGAAGCAATGAAAAAAGTAGCCGTTCGAAAAAATGGATTGGTATTAGAATATATTAAAGAACCAACAAAGGAAATGGAAGAGCTAGCAGTAGCTCAAAATCCAAGAGCTATTAAGTTTGTAGCAGAACCAACAGAAGAGATGATGCTTCAAGCTGTTGAAAATGCATGGAGTGATTTACAATATATTAAGCATCCTACACCGAATGTTGTTACAAAAGCAGTTGAGAAATCTGCATGGGCCATTCAGTATATAGCTGATCCAAGTGAAGCATTACAGTTGTTTGCTATTAAAAAGGACTATACATCTATAAAATATATTAAGATGCCAAGTGAACGGGCAAAAAAAGAAGCCGTAACCATCAGTTATGATGCCCTAAAATATATCCAGGAGCCAAGCATAGAGCTGGAGCTTCTTGCAATTGAGCAAAATGAACGTGCAATGACGTATATAAGAGAACTCAGTCAAGAAAAAATGCGTGCTTTTGTAAAGGCTAATGTTTTAGCTATTAAATATATCATTAATAAGATTGAAATACCGATATTAGTAGATGTTTTAAAGGAAGTTTTATCTCGTGAAGATGTGGAAGAACACTATGTGAGAGAATTTATTAGATGTCAATCTATTACAAGGGAACATTTATCAATGGATAAAGTGGCCTTTATTTATGAATATGGCAGCAAGAAAGCAAAAATTATTACAGTAGATGAAAAATTGAAGATGTTATAGGAGTTAGAAAGATGAATTTTATAGAAACATTAAAAAGTGCAAGTTTAGTTTTAGCAACAGGAGAAGTGCCCCTTGTAGTAGGGCAGAGTGGTATAGGTAAAACAGCACTGGCTAAAAAATTAGCAGCAGAAAATAATTGGCATTTAGTTGTTATAGATGGAAACTTACTAAAAGAAGGAGAAATTGGTGGTCTTCCAACTATTGAAAATGATTATGTATTAGATGAAAATAATAAGGAACAAGTAAGAAAGAGAACGGTATATGCAACCCATCACAAATTAAAAGAAATTGAAGAAATGATTGCAGAGAACAAAGGTGTACTTCTTTTTATTGATGAGATTAACCGCTGCGAGCATACAGTACAACAAGAGCTTATGAATCTTATTCTAAATAGAGAAATCAATGGCTATAAACTAAGCCCTAATGTGCATATTTTAGCGGCAATGAATCCATCTAGTAAATATGGATCTGAGTTTGATTACCAAGTTGTAGATATGGATATGGCTCAAGAAAATCGTTTTGTCTGGTTATATATGGAAAGTGATGTAGCGGCATGGTTAAATTGGGCAATGGAAGCGGATATTGATGAGAAAGTTATTGGGTTTATTTCTACATTTCCTGAATACCTCTACCAAATCAATGAAGAAGATGTAAGTGCAACACCAAGAAGTTATGAAAGAGTTTCTAAAAGTTATAAAGTATATAAAGAAAGCCAGGAAAGTATCCCTAGAAGTGTTTTCTTTAATGTCATTAAAGGAAATGTAGGGGGCGTTATTGCAGAGGAATTTATGAACTTTATTGAATCGGATCATGCGCCACTTATTGGATATGAAGATGTTTTTAAGGGAGAGGGCATAGATTCTGAACTTGAGGAAAAAGTAAAAAGTGAAACGCATACAAGACTATACTTATCTGCTATAAATATTTTTAAACAGGTAGATAAGAGGTTACAACAAGTAGAGTGTGATGGCACTTTAGTAGTGGATCGTTTAGTGAGCTTTTTAGAATGGTATCCAGTAGACTTAAAGATTGGATTAATGAAGGAAATGAAAGAAAGTTATAATGAGATTTACAAAATAGCCATTCAAAATGAAAGGTTTGTGGAAGCCTATTTTGCAGTATATAACTTAGTAAGGGGATAAATATGGCAGGATATTTTGAAGAACAGGTAGAAGAGCTTTATCAACAAATCACAGAGGTTATTGGAAGCTTTACGATGTTAAAGGCACAACGAGCAGGTGAAAAGTTGGAAGTGCCATTGCCAGAAGAGATTAAAAGGGCGTTTTGGAATATCGTTGATCAAGTGAGTTTAACCTTAATCGAAGATAAAGAGAATTTTTATGGCTACTTCTTATTTCAGATGCTAAGGGAAATACGTTTTGATGTGAGTAGTCCAACAGCTGTCAGTTTTAAAGGGGCAAAGTATGTAATTTATTTTAATCCACTTATCTTCTTAAAACTTAATATAAAACAGATGGCTACATCTATTAAGCATGAAATATTACATGTATTATCTATGCACTTACAAAGAGCAGAAGTATTAAAAGAGAGATATAGTACGTTAGCCATTAATATGGCAATGGATATAGTCGTTAATAAATATTTAGATAATTTGCCACCCTATGCGACAACACTTAATATGGTAAATTTACACTATGACTTAGAACTTGAACCCTATGAAACATTTGAATATTATTTAAATAAAATACAAATAGCTCTTGATTTACAAGAAGAGGATGAAGAGGGAGAAGAAGACGATCGCAAAGAGGATGAAAATCAGGCTATCAAAGAAGAATATGATCCAAAAAAAACCCATGACATATGGGAAGAAGCAGATGATGTAGATGAAAAGACCTTAAATGCTTTTACTAAAAAACAAGTCTTAAGTGCTCAAAAAAGTGAAATTCCAATTTATTTA
Organism: Cellulosilyticum sp.; assembly: GCA_015058045.1. Taxonomy (GTDB): domain Bacteria; phylum Bacillota; class Clostridia; order Lachnospirales; family Cellulosilyticaceae; genus Cellulosilyticum. The sequence goes on along the minus strand of SVDC01000028.1, from coordinate 36,243 downwards.
GGGAGTATGATTGCTGCTCTTCAAAATTCACAGGGAGAATTACCTTGGCAACTCTATCTTGATAAGCTTATGGGAAGATTAGAGAGCCAGAAGAAGAAAACCATCACAAGAAGAAATCGTAGGCAACCAGAAAGATTAGATTTAAGAGGTCATTTAAGAGGGCACAGGGTCGAAATTGCTATCGCTATAGATATTAGCGGAAGTATAAGTAATGAAGAATTTAAACAAGCGATGAAAGAAGTATTTCAAATCGTTAAGCAATATAAGCATGCGGTTACCATTATAGAGTGTGACCAAGAGATTAGACGTGTATATGAGGTAAAATCCATTAAAGATTTAAAAGACCGTTTTGCAAGTCAAGGAGGAACCCTTTTTAACCCTGTATTTTCTTATCTGAATAAGAAAAAAGCAGATTTATTAGTATACTTTACAGATGGAAAAGGCGAACAGGCGTTAAAAAACGTACCAAGACAGTACAAAGTGTTATGGGTGCTTTCAGGAAGAGGGGAAGACCTTTCTTTAGATAAACCATATGGAATCATTAAGAAGCTAAAGAAAGTAGAAGTACAGGAAGAACAACCAGATATGAAAGATGTAAGAAATGGTGGTTATTCAATGAATAACCAAGAACCTATTTAAGTAAGGGAAAGATACCACATTTTTCACTCTTGATAATAGTAAAGGCGTAGAAAATCTTGATTTTTAAAGATTTTCTACGCCTTTTAGATTGAAAAAGTAAGCTAACAGTGAAAAATATTTCAAGATAAAATGAGTATTTTTTTACTTTAGTATTTAATAGAATTTGTATTTTTAACAAAAAATTAATTTATAAGACAAAAAAACATGCATTATTTATGTAAATGCTGTATAATTTATGTAAATAATAATTCTGGTACAATTTAGAAGATACATTATAAGAAACTATAGAGTTTAAATTGTATTATGGAGTATTAGATACAGAGAGGGGTATTAAAATGAATCACACTCAAGAGTATTTTGATAAGAGTGCTAATAGAAAGGCAGCATTTATATGGGGGATATTATGTACGCTATTAACTGTTGCTTATCTAGTGCAGGTAATATCTGGAAGAAGAGATGTGCCATACTATATAATGTTTTTATTATTTGTGTGGGTTCCATATGCGGTAGGAATGGTTGTATTAAGAGTATATGGGGCTGATACAAAGTATTATAAACATGCCATTTCTGTAGGGTATGGTGCTACCTACACATTTGCACTACTTACAAGTGAGTCAACAGAGGTTTTTGCGTACATTTTACCCCTTGCTAGTATGCTTATTTTGTTCAAGGATAAGCAATATATTAAGCGAGTTGGTATTTCTGCAATCATAATAAGTATCATTTCGATTATTAAGAGAATGGTAACAGGGAATTATATGGGGGAAGATTTAGCCGCTTATCAAATACAATTAGCCTGTATTACATTATGTTTTATAGGGTATAATACGGCGATTGACCATTTAATTACTGTAGATAGTAGCATGATGAAAAATATCAAAGACAATTTGGACACTGTTGTAAGTATGGTACATAAGGTTAAGTTGGCGAGTAATAAGATTGTAGATGGTATGACTGTTGTAAGAGATTTATCAGATGATAATCTTCAAGATGCAAATCAAGTGGTTGGTAATATGGCAGAGTTATTAGATAATAATCAATTACTTTATGATAAGACCAGGTCTTCGCAAGAGATGACAGAGACGATTAATACGCAAGTTAAAAATGTTGCTCAGCTCATTACAGTTATGGTGCAGCTTATTGATGAATCTACACAACATACTGAGCTTAGTAGAAATGAATTGCAGGAAGTTGTGCAATTAACAAATACGATGGCTCATTTATCTAGTCAGGTAGAAGATGCCATTAATGAATTTAGATATGTCTTTTCACAAGTTAAAGACGAGGTAGGAACTATTGATAGTATTACATCACAAACTAATTTATTAGCACTAAATGCCTCTATTGAAGCAGCAAGAGCAGGTGAAGCAGGCAAAGGTTTTGCAGTTGTTGCTGAAGAAATTAGAAAGCTAAGTAATATTACAAAGGATTCTTCAGGTAGCATTTATAAAGCATTACAAAGTCTGGAGCAAACTTCTGATAAAGTTATCACATCTATTAATGATATTACTAAGGCCGTTGAGGAATCTTTAACAAAAGTAAACCAAGTTAATATGAGTGTTACAGGGATATCAGAAGATACTAAGTATTTAGGTGAAAATATTAATATCATTGACCAAGCAATTAATGAAGTGGAAGCTTCAAATGCTAATATGGTAGAAAATATGAAAGGTATTACAGCTGTAATGGAACAGATCACCATTAAAGTGCAGGATGCTGAATATGCGGCTAAGGAAATGGCAAGTAAATACGAAGAGACATCTGAAAATGTAAAAAATAATGAAAGTATTGTTGCCGAATTAGTAGCAGACCTTGGAGATGAAGGGTTTATGAAAATTCAAGACCTAGAGCAAGGGTTAGACGTAGAAGTACATATCAAGGATTTAGCTACAGCTAAAACTCAAACTTATTATACAAAGATTCAAGATGTGTTAGAGGATGGTATTTTAATTGAAGCCATTAAGGAAAATAGTGAAATGATTTCCGTTAAGAATAAAAAATTAGCCATTAAGGTAGTTGTTATTTATAAAAATATTGTTTACACATGGGAACAGGTTAAAATGTTCATTAAAAAAGATAATGGTAATAGTTACCACTACTTAAAGATGCATACAAATCCTAAAACAACCAATAGAAGGAAATATCCTCGAATGAATCTCTATAATACTTGCCAGGTTACAATTTCAAATAGCAAGGATATAATTAGAGGGAAAATGAAGAATATCTGTGTGAATGGTTTCTGCTTTATGACAAAAGATAAGAACTTTAAGGGTGAAAAACATCAAACTATTCAGCTTTGCATAGAGAATTTTGAGGTACCTAATTGTGAAGTCCTTAAAGGAGAAATTTTACGTATTACACCATGCGAAGATTATTATATCGTAGGTGGAAGGTTATTAAAAGATTACACAGAAATTACAGAGTATGTAGATAAAAAATTAGCTAATAAATAGCCCTTCTTTCAAGAAGGGTATTTTATTAGGACTATAAGGAATAATAATTATTAAAAAAGATTAGATTGCATAATGGGAGAAAGTTTAGTATATTGTTTTTATAGGAATAAGAGAATTCTTATATTAAAATAATAGAAGGTTAGGAGGACATCGGGTGAGTAAACCTATTAAAGAAATAGACCTTATTATTATTGGAGCAGGACCGGCAGGTCTAACAGCAGCTATTTATGCAGCAAGAGCTGATTTAACTACATTGGTCTTAGAAAAAGATGTCATTGGTGGACAAGTACGATCAAGCTATACGATAGAAAATTACCCTGGATTCGATCTTATTAAAGGAAATGAATTGGCAGATAGAATGGAAGCTCAGGCAACGCAGCTAGGTGCAGTGATTGATGAGTTTGATTTTATAGAAAATGTTTCATTAAGCGATGAAGAGAAAATCGTAGAAACTGGAGACTATATTTATAAGCCTAAAGCAGTCATTATAGCAACAGGTGCTACACCTAAGAAGCTTCCAATTCCTAATGAAAGAAAGTATCTTGGTAAAGGGATTCATTACTGCGGTGTATGTGATGGTGCAGGCTACAAAGATGAAGTGATTGCTGTAGTAGGTGGCGGTAGTGCTGCACTTGAAGAGTCTATGTTTTTAGCTCAATATGCAAAGAAAGTCATTATTATTCGAAGACATGATTACTTTAATGGTGAGGCAAAAGTACTGGAAGCAGTCAATGATACACCTAATATTGAAATTATGTATAACTGGGATTTAGTAGAGGTAGTAGGCGAAGGTTTTGTAGACCATGCTATTATTCAAAATACTAAAACCAAGGAAATCCAAAAAATAGCACTAAAAGCTGTATTTGGTTATATTGGAACAGAGCCAAAAACAGATCTATTTAAGCCTTATCTTAAAATGACAGAGGCAGGCTATATTTTAGGAAATGAAAGTATGGAAACAAACATCAAAGGTGTATATGTGGTTGGAGATGTAAGAGAAAAAGAGTTTAGACAAATTACAACAGCAGTATCAGATGGTACAATTGCAGCATTAAAAGCAGAACATTATATTAGAGCGTAATAGGAGGATAATCAAATGGTAAAAGTATATTCAGTAGAATGGTGTGGACCATGTAATAAAGTGAAAAAGTATTTAGAGAGCAAAGGGATTGCTTATGAAGTTGTAACAGTAGCAGATGCGAAAGAGGATAGAGATATTGTTCAAGAAATTTCAGGACAAAGATCTGTTCCAGTAACAGTCATCAATGATGAAGTCATTGTTGGTTTTGAAAAAGCACAAATTGATGCAGCATTAGCTAAATAATATAAAACCCTCGAATTTAGGTTAATCTAGTTCGAGGGTTTTGTGATTTTTAAGGTTATGCTAGGAATCATTTTAGATTTTAGGAGTACATAAATAGTGGATTAAGGTTTTAAAATGACTTTGATACAATTATCTTCTTTCTTATCGAAAATAGAATAAGCATGACGGCCTTCATTTAAATCGAGCGTATGGGTAATAATATCAGTAGCATCAAATTTTTTGTTGCGTATGAGATTTAAGATTTTATCGGTATAGGATTGGGCAGGGCATTGTCCCATTTTTAGCGTAATATTACGAGAGAAGAAGTCACCAAGTGGAAAATTATTATAACGCTTACCATATACCCCTACAAAGACCACTGTGCCACATTTACGAACAGCTTGCGTAGCGATTTCAATAGCGGATTTAGAACCACCTTGGAGTTTAAGGACAGTTTCTATTTTTTCAATAGTAGACATTTTGCCATCTAAGCCTACACAGTCAATAACTACATCAGCACCACCATGGGTGATTTCTTTGATATGTTCGCCTACATTATCATAGTCTTCGAAGTTGAGTGTTTCAACACCAGCATATTTTTGGGCATGCTTTAGGCGATAATCTACACAATCTACAGCAATAACGCGTTTGGCACCATGATAAAGTGCCCATTTACAAGTAAGAAGGCCTACCGGTCCACATCCTAAGACAACAACAGTATCTCCTGGTTTCATTTCACTGATTTCAACACCCCAGTAGGAAGTAGGGAGGATATCTGTACAAAATAAAACCTGTTCATCGGTTAATTCCTCTGGCACCACAACAGGCCCTACATTGGCATAAGGGACACGGAGATATTCGGATTGACCTCCTGGATAACCTCCATAGGTATTGCTATAACCTAATAAGCCACCTACTTCACCATTAGGATTAGAGTTATCACATTGACTATAAAAGCCATGATTACAAAAGAAGCAGTCACCACAAGATACGGGAAAGGGGACAATGACACGGTCACCTTTTTTGACTTTGGTCACATCTTTGCCAATTTCTTCAACAATACCCATTGTCTCATGACCAAGTACAAAGCCATGAGGTGTGTGGGGAACCATGCCATGGACTAGGTGTAAGTCAGAGCCACAAATGGCGGTAGAAGTGACTTTTACGACAATATCATCAGTTTTTTCAATTTTAGGATCATCTACTTTTTCTACTTCAACATGATTAATCCCTTTATAAACGATTGCTTTCATATAAGCCTCCTTAAGATAAAATAGACGAAATAATTTCTTGATTAGAATAAGCAGTTAATCCATGAATTATGTATGTGTTTGGATTCGATAAGCCAAACA
>SVDC01000028.1:24916-30396 GCA_015058045.1 Cellulosilyticum sp. | reverse complement strand
AGACGAAATAATTTCTTGATTAGAATAAGCAGTTAATCCATGAATTATGTATGTGTTTGGATTCGATAAGCCAAACATGAAATCTAGGAGTAAGGTATGATAGATAAGAAAATGACATTTAAATATGTACCGCCAAATATAAACTTTATCGTAATGCCTATCCTTATGTTTACTTCATATTATGTACTATCTGGCTATAGGATAGAATCTAAAAGAAGTAAGTGGTACAAATTATTTTGTGTTGTAAGTATATTATTAATAGGATATACCATAATGCTCATGGAACTTAGCATACATTGGGTAAAAAAGGGCGTATATCCATTTGGAATACAGGCCTATGAAGTTGGACCATTTGTTTATCGTCAGATATTGGTGAATGCGTTGATACAAATGGGGATTTATTTACGCGTTATGTTTCTAGGTTTAAAACATCAAAAAGGTTATGGACTATTAATTTCATTTAGTTTGGCAGGTGCTTGTATTGATATGGGCTATATATCGTTCCTTTTTGAGCTCAGTGATATAACATACTATAATACGATTCGAAACAATAATATTTTAATCATCGCTTTAAGTAGCATTGTGATCACAGGAATTATAGAACTTTTAAGAAGAAAGAAGTGGAAACAAATGTAATGAGCAGGGAGGATATTTCAGAAGTATGTCTATATCAAGATTTAAGTTTGAAGAAGTAGTGAATCGAATTTATAAAGATGTCTTAGAATCATGAGTTGGTTTCATCGAAATAAATAGTATTTTATATAGTTCGGTTTTAGAAAGACTGTGCTGGTTTAAAAGGAAATGAAGATAGGCTATAATAAAGCTAACCAATGTAGGAACATCAGGAGCATTCAATCTAGTAGATGATGTAAACTACAGATTTTAGTAGAACTTAAGGGTAAATAGGATGAGAATTAATAAATTACTAAGTAATAAAGGAATCTGTTCTAGAAAACAGACGAATATATGGATTGAAGCAGGAAGAATTCAGGTAAATGGTAAGCTAGCTATCTGTGGCCAATGGGTGGAAGAAGAGGATGAAATCTTATTAGATGGTAAGCCTTTAGAAGCTAGAGAAAAAGTGTATCTTTTATTAAATAAACCAATTGGTGTAACTTGCACAGCAGACCAAAACGTAAAAGATAATATTATAGACTATATGGATTATCCAGAATATATTTTTCCAGTAGGACGATTAGATAAAGACTCTCAGGGATTAATCTTCATGACAAATGATGGGGATTTAGCACATCAGATTTTAAATGCTGAATATGAGCACGAAAAAGAATACTTAGTTACCGTACATCAGCCTTTTGATGAAGCTTTTCTAGCGAATATGGAAAGAGGTGTAACCCTTGGAGAAGTTACAACTAGACCTTGTAAGCTGATGCGGGTAAGTGAGGATACCTTTAAAATTATTTTAACCCAAGGGCTGAATAGGCAAATTAGAAAAATGTGTTTAGCATTTGGGTATAAGGTGATCCGTTTGGAGCGTATTCGTATTTTATTTCTGGAAAAAGAGGATTTGCCTTATGGGAAGTGGCGGTTTTTAAGTGATGATGAAGTTAAAAAGTTAAATAAAGTGACAGCTCATTAATAGATTACTATTTAATTGAGTGCTTTTTAGAAAAAATAAGTGTAAATGTACGACCTACATAGGACTGCATTTACACTTATTTTTGTATACTTATTAAGCATGTAATCTTAACCACCTAAAGTCACATCTTGCTGACTATACCATTCTAAGGCACGTGTAAACTGATCGGCAGAAAAATCTGGCCACATTTCATCTAGAGTATAAAAATCAGCGTAAACAGATTGAATGGGCAGTAAGCCAGATAGACGTCTTCTTCCACCCCATCGAATAATCAAATCAATTCTAGAGATGGCTTTAGAAGCAAGGGAGTCTGTAATAGTATGCCGATTTATGGCATTAGTATGCATATGAGCTAAATCCCATTCCCAGCCGTAGTTGACAAGAAAATTAACTTTGGTAGTACCTCTACCAAATAGAACACGTTCTTTGGTATAGGGAAGGAGTTCTTTAGGGAACATAGAACTTTTAGTATTACCAACTACAAGTAAGCTTACATCTTCTTGTTGAATAAGTTTTATGGCATCTACGCAAGCAGTAACGAAAGCTTTTACTTGAATGGCAGGTCTTTTACAGTTATCTGTTGTAAAGCCATAGTAAGTCAGTTCTTCTATGCCGTATTGTTTGGCAAGACGCAAGGCTTCTACACCTGGATTAAGACCGTATTCGTAGCCTTCATGTTTTGCAAAGCCAGATTGATTAGCCCAACGTCTATTACCATCTGGAATGAGTGCAACATGTTTTGGAATTCTCATAATAGTAAATACTCCTTTTATAAATGGGTAGGAATAGAGATACTAAAAACAAGACTACAATAGTCGGGCTATTTTAGTCTTATAATAGCAGTATAAATCTTTATACCAAGTAAGTATTACCTTAAAAAGGAATATTTAATCAGTTATAGGAGGTAATAATAGCTTATTTAAAAGTTCTAATCCCTTCTTATAATCTTCTAATAAATGGGCTGAGATTAAGGAGAGGCGAATGGCATTAGGAATTTTTTCACTACCGATAATAAACCGATCTGCAGCGTAAACTTGCAATCCATGATCAAAAGCCTTCTTTTCAAAAGATGATGGCGTGATGGTAGAAGGCAGTAGGAGCCAACGAATAGGGCTATGTAAGTGACCAATCGTATATAAAGTAGGACAGAGGGCATCAAAAACCTGATTACGTTTTTCTAGCTCTGCAATTCTTAAGGCTCTAATCTCATCAAAGCACCCAGATATAACGATTCTGGTAAAGAGTTGCGTCATAAGTGCAGGAGAAGTAATATGCATGGCATAAAGACATTCCCAGATAGGCTTATAAAACTGAGAGGGTGCATGAACCAGTGCAAGACGTAGTCCGGGAGACATAATCTTAGAAACACTAGAGATAAAAATGCCATATTGAGGCGTAAAAGAGGCAATAGGTGGTAAGGGTTTAGGAATAAATAAAGTGTAAATAGCATCCTCTATAACAGGTAATTTATAAGTATTACAAAAGTTGGCAATCATTTTTCGAGTTTTCAAATCCATGATTTCAGAAGTAGGGTTATTGAAGTCGGGAATAAAATAAAAACCTTTTACATTATGATTTTTATAGACATATTCTAAAGACTGTCTAGTGATTTTACCATCAAATAAGGGTAAGGGCTGAAGCTGGATACCTAGTATCTTAGCAGTTGTTTTGAGTCCGGGATAAGTTGTAGGTAAGGTGGCAATCCGTTCTCCTTTATGAAATAAAGAAGCCATAGTTGCAAACAGACCATTTTGACTACCATTAGAATAAATAATATGAGATTTACCAGATTTTAAACCAAAATAGTTAAACCATTTGCAAGCAGCTTTGATTTGAAGTTCGTCATAATCAATGGTTCCGTATTGTAGTAGTTTGTAAAAATCAGGTTCCTTAGCGATATCTCTTAAATAATTAGAAACCAGTTCATTAATATCTGGGTTTGGTAAAATAGCACCCATTTCTATGATTTTTTGTTTAGGATTATTTAAGAGAATTAGATTTTGTGAGGCAGCATCAGAAGCAACATAAGTACCACGTCCTACGGCACTACAAATGAGGCCACTTTGCTCACATAATTTAAAGGCTCTGGTAACGGTGCTTAAGTTAATATCCAGATAATCAGCAAGTTCGCGCTGAGGGGGAAGCTTAGTTCCTGGTGTAAGTACGCCGTTAGCAATATCTTCTTTTAGTTGGTTTGCAAGGCATAGATAAATGGGTGTATTGGATGGATGAAGTTGTGGTTTCCAGCTCATAGGGTAATGGTCAAATGAATTAATGGGCATAATCTACTCCTTTTTGTGAAAATAGTGGTTTATACAATATTAAAATTGTCTTGCATACAATTTTAATATTGTATGGTGACTATGGCAATGATAAAATTTGAAAAAACATATAATTCTAAAAATATAGCGTTATAGAATAAATCATTAAAGACTATAGATACATGAGTTGTAAAAAGAAGATGCTATAGGAAAAAGGAATAGTATATTAAAAGGGAGAGATGCCAAGTGAATGAAAATAAAATATCAAATAGAAGTCTTGTAACACCGCCGTCTTTTATTAGAGGTATTTTGAAAGTGACGGAAAATGAAGAAGTCATCTCCTTTGCAGGGGGACTGCCAAATCCTATTTCCTTTCCAAAGGAAGCATTAAAAGAATCCACCCAGCGTGTGATAGATACTTTTGGGAGTAAGGTTTTTCAATATGCTTCAACAGCTGGGCTTTTACCGTTACGCGAAGGTATTGCAGCAAGGTTAAATGAAATGTATGAAATGGATATTACGGCAGAAGAAATATTGATTACTACAGGTTCTCAGCAAGCTTTAGATTTGATCGGAAAAGTACTGATTAATCAGGATGATGCAGTCATTGTAGAAGAGCCAGGCTATCTAGGTGCTATTCAGGCTTTTTCACAATATCAGCCTCACTTCTTACCTATTCCATTAGAAAATGACGGAATGGATATAAGAGAACTGGAGCAGACATTAAAAGAGAATAGGGTTAAGTTTGCTTATCTAGTACCTAACTATCAAAATCCTAGTGGGGTTACTTATTCAGATGAAAAGCGTAAGGAAATCCTTGCTTTGGCTCGAAAATATGATTGTATTTTAGTAGAAGATGATCCTTATGGTGAGCTGAGTTTTGATGGCAAACCTAGAGGTTATATAAGTGCCCATGATTTAGAAGGGAGTATTTTATTAGGGACATTTTCAAAAACAGTAACACCTGGTATGAGATTAGGATTTATGATTGTAAGAGATGCTAAGTTACGTAAGTATATTAATACGGCAAAAGAAGCAGCCGATTTACATTCTAATATTTTTTCTCAATACATTATTTGGGATTATATGATGCATAATCCTATAGAAGCGCATATTGCTCAAATAAGAAATCTTTATAAAGCGCAGTGTCAGACCATGTTATCGGCTATGGCAGAGTATTTCCCTAAAGAGGTAACCTTTACTAAGCCAGCAGGTGGTATGTTTATTTGGGCAACTTTACCTAAGGGACAGTCTGCTATGAAACTTTTTGAAAAAGCAAAAGCCGAGAAGGTAGCATTTGTACCAGGAAATCCTTTTTATACAGATGGGCGTGAAGCAAATACGCTTAGGTTAAATTATACTAATTCATCTCATGAAATGATTGAAGAAGGCATTATAAGAATAGGAAAAATCCTGACTACATAATTCATGTGTTTGATTAGAATGTTGATGAATCTATAAAGAATATTATGTAGCTATTTGAGGAAAATAATAAGGTATTCAAGCATTTTAAATTGACTTAAAGGTGGAGAGAAAAGATATGGGACATCCAGGTATGCAACAAGCATTAAAGGCAGAACAAGTTAAAGAAGAAATTCAACGCTTAAAAAGTGAAAATAAAA
>SVDC01000028.1:0-24816 GCA_015058045.1 Cellulosilyticum sp. | reverse complement strand
ACATCCAGGTATGCAACAAGCATTAAAGGCAGAACAAGTTAAAGAAGAAATTCAACGCTTAAAAAGTGAAAATAAAACAATGGTATTAGCCACTAGGACAGTAAATGGTCAAGCTGAGGTTTCCTATTTACCCTATATTTATTTTAATAATAAGTACTTTATTGTTTTGACTAGAAGCTCAAGCCACTATGAAAATATTACAGAAACAAAAGCTTTTCAAGGTATGATTTTAGAGAGTGAACAAGCAGCTGTTAGCACTTTCTTTAGAAAAAGAATTATTTTTAATTTAATGTATCAAAAGGTGAATGAGGCTGAAGAGATTGTACAGCAATTTATGACAGAACATGGTCCACTAGTTAAACAAGTTTTAAGTATGAACTTTAATATTTTTGAATTAAAATTGGTGGATGGTCGTGTCATCCTTGGACCGGCACAAGCTTATGCATTAGATGAAAATGAAAACGTTACAGAACAGATTGTGAAAGGTCACTAAAATGATATGATGAAGCCCCTATCTCTTATAATGTATTTGCCTTTATAAGAGATAAGGGCTTTGTCTATGTTTATTAGATTAGGGGGACTAAGTGTATCCTTTTTAAAGACATGCCATAATATATTAACAGATAAGGAATATATGGACATGTATGTGGGAGATATTGTCACGTGAAAGTCTTACATAAATGATATTAACCTTATAAAAACCAGGAGGACAATCACTTAATAGAAGCAGAGGATCATAAGATGAGTTTGGATAAAATATTTGATTTATGTGTAGATTACTATTAATATCATATTAGAAATCAATATATAGGAGAACTAACCCATATGACAAAACAAATTTACTTGGACAGAATAGAGAAGGGGATTAAAATTATTCGAACTTATGATGTCATGATTAATCAACAACAAAATTATAAGACATTGCCACATTATATGAAAATGTTCGGTGATTTTTGTTTCAACTATTTAAGATATAAAACCATTGAAACAGGACCATATGTTAATCATTTAGAAAACATAAGTGAAATATTAGCATTAGGTAAAGAACACCAAATAGAAGTACCAGCCATTATATCAGAGCACTCAGAACTGATTCAAAAATGTAAAGATACTCAGTATACAGATGTAGCTGAATGTATGAAGGAGATGCCTGTGACAAATGCCATTATAGAAGAGATTATGGCAGATATAAATGAGTAGATGATTTAGTGCTGAGCAATGTATAGTTTTAATAGGATGAAGGAGTAACTAATAAAGCTCCCTTAAATTTAGAGTAATCTAAGTTTAAGGGGCTTTTTTTGAAGGGCTGTAAGTATATCAACTATATAGATAAATTGTAAATAATCCGTTGACTTTTTGAACTAAAAATGAATTTTTTTATGTAAAAAATTAACAAATACTATTGCAACATGTATTTTTTATGGTTATAATGAGTACCGGAATAGATATGGGGCACAACGAGGAGAACTAGAATGAAATTAAAAAAGAGTATTGTAACATTCCTGATAGCAGGATTAGTTACTATGGGAATGCCATCTACATATCAGGCAGCTTCATTTAATCATATGAATAAAGTTTTAACTGTTATGCCAAATGAAGTATTAGACGAAAATCAGGCATCTATTTTATCCATTCGCTTAATTGATGAGTTAGAGGAAAATGCGATTTTTTATCTAGATCTTACAGGTGCAAAATGGTTAGATGCGAATTTTGACAGTACGTTAAAAGGTGCGGATCCAAGTTGTTCTTTAGAAATAAAATGTTTAAGTCAAAAAAGATTACAGGTAAAAGTAAAAGGTGGGAGTTTATCAGAAGGTACTACACTGAGAATACCGATGCAAATACAAATGACAGATGCTAAGGCGCAAGTAAGCATTAAGGGGAATAATACAACGGTTTCATCAGGTACGTATTTGATTGCAGAAACAGCCAGTTATAAGGGGAGTTTAACAACAGGGGAATTACCCGTTACAACAACAGATGGTGTAATGGCGAATATAAAGTTAGAAGAACCGTTTTCTAGAGCTTTTACAAAAGCTATGATGCAGGGCGTAAGTCCAACAATTCAGCTAAGACTTAATCATAATGATTATGCTTTTAGTCTTTTAGATAGCAATGCCGTCTTAATAGGGAGTCAAGGTTTTGAGGGGATTAATGGTGACGATGCAGCTATTAAGCAAATCGATGCACAAACATTAGAGATTACTTTGCCAGATATTAGTAGTGCTAAGTATACAGGGTGTTTTACTTTATCAGGGGTACGTATTAAAAGGGTAGATAAACTAGCAGTTCAAGAAGTTTTAACAGTTACAGCTTTAGGGGGCTTAATTGATCAAACAACTATAGATGTTTTAAAAGTTATGGATTATGCTATTACGTTAGAGAGTCAGCTTCAAACTGTAAGAGCTGGAACAAAACAAGAGGTGGTTTTTGTATTAGAAGAGCAAATTGAGGATTCATTAGTAAGGAACAGACCAACGACTTTTGTTTTTAATAAAGGTGTAGAAATAGAGACTACAAAAGAAGATAAAGTAAGTGTAAGAATTAATGGAGAAGAAGTACTATGTGAATCCATAGAGGATGAACAAGGAAAAGCAGTGGGATTTAAAGTAGCAAAATTACCAGCAGATGAGGTGCGCTATACTATAGAGGTACCTACTTATGTGGCAGTAGGACAAACTGGTACAGTAACGCTTACAGCAGAAGGACGCTCATTGTTAGAAAATCTTCAAGTACCTGTTTTAAATATATATGCACCATTTAAAATAAGTGTACAGCCATTTAAAACGGTTATTGGTTTAAAAGACCAAGTAGGTGGAGAGATTGTACTAGAAGAAACAAGACCAGGTGAGTTTATTCAAGGGGAAAAAATTATTTTAGATTTAGAAAAAAGTGCAATTAAATATAGTATGCTTCCTCAAATTGAAGTGGTTAAAGGGGACCTACGTTTGGGAGAAGCTAAAATTAATGGCAATCATATTGAGATTCCTATTGTAAGACGTTCTAATGCTGCTTCTACAATTGTTATTTCTAATTTTAATGTAACAGTTGATCAGACTGTGGCAGAAGGGAGTTATATCCTTAAAATTGGTGGAAGTGCTTTAAGTACTTTTGCAGATGAAAGTAATATTGTACCTTTTTGGCAAGGAGCATTTATCTCAGTGAGTGAGAGAAGCGCAGAAGAGGTAGAAGTAGTACCTTCACAAACGATGGTAACTGTCTGTTTTACATTAGGTAATCCATATTATACATTAGGTGATGAGTTAAAAGAGATGGAAGCGGCACCTTACTCAAGTAATGGGCGTACGATGTTACCTATTAGATATGTAGCCGATGCCTTAGGTATTTCGGCAGAGTTTGTAGTATGGAATGCACAAGCTAAAACGATAACGATTTATGCAGAGGATATCATTGTATTAGAACTGGGGAGTAAAATAATGAAAATTAATGGCCAGACTATTGAGATGTCGGCGATGCCAGAGGTAGTAAATGGCAGAACATTTATTCCAGTAGCTGAGTTAACGAGAAGTCTTGGGATTATTACAACTTGGCATAATGAGAAAAAGCAAGTATCTTTTATTACAAATATTAAATAAAAAGATCTGTAGTTACTAAGTAGTAGCTACAGATCTTTTTTTGATTTTAAAAGGATTCTAGTTGTAAAATTGACCAATGTAATATATGAGAATACTTAATAAATAATAAAATTGTATAAAATTTAATATTTAAAGTATAAAAAATTATATATAATAAATAAGTTTATTTATTATAATAAATACAAATAAAGGAAAAGCGAATACAATATGACTCCATTTTATTGAGAGACATCATGTCCTAGCATAAAAAGAGGCGTATGTAGATATATTAATATGCTCAATCAATTTAATAAGTAAATGAGCTAGTAAAATAGTTAAGGGGGAATAAGAGATGAGCAAAAAAATAAGAATGATTTTATTAGCTGCAGCTTTATGTACAAGTTTAGTAGGCTGTGGTGGAAGTGAAAGTACCTCAACAGGAAGTGACAATACTCAGGAAACAACATCAACAGGTACAGAGGAAGTTGCATCTTCAGAAAATGAAAAGTTCATTGATGATGGTGGTATTACTTGGGATGTTGAAAATCAAATGTATGTTCTTGAAGAAGACGTTTTAAATGGAACAGCACCTTTAAAACTATGGGTAGATAATGAAGGTTTTGGAGAAGAAATTGCTAAGAACTTCCAAGCTAAATACCCTAATGTAAAAATTGAGGTACAAGTTGTTGCTACAGGAGATGCAGTAAATAAAATGTCTCTTGAAGGAGAAGCTGGAACAGGTGCAGATGTATTTTTAATTAATAGTGATGCAATGGGAAGTGCTATGAACGCATCTGTAATTGGTATGATGGGAAGATATAGCGATATTATTCGTGAAAAAATGCTTGAATCTACTGTTAGTACAGTAGAAATTGATGGTGAACTTTATGGTGTGCCATATTTAACTGAAAGTATTGCTATGATTTATAATAAAACTTTACTTGAACAAGCTTATGCAGATGGATTAGTTGACTCAGCTGAGCCAGCAACAGATTTCAATGAAATTATTGAATTAGCAAAGCAATATAATGATGAAGCAACAAATAAGTGGGCAATTCGTTGGCAAACAAATGATTCATATGTAAATGAATTCTTCTTAACTTCTTTTGGATATGAATTATTTGGTCCAGATGGAACAGATCCAGAAGCAATTAACTTAGATACAGATGCAGTATTAAATGGACTTAAATATTATCAATCATTAAGACCAATTTGGAATGTTAACTCAGCTGATGCAAGTTGGGATGCAACTGTTGTAGAATTCCAAAAAGGTACAACACCTTACCTAATTAGTGGTCCATGGGCAATAGAAACAGTTGAAGAAGGAGCAGATGGTGTTGTTACTGCGGATGATGTAGAAACAGTAGTAGGAGAAGGTTATGAATATGGAGTTATGCCACTTCCAATGGTAGATGGTAACCAACCATATACTTTCTCTGGCGTTCAAATTGCTTGTGTATCTTCATATACAAAATATCCAGCAGCAGCAAGAGCTTTAGTAATGGAAGTTATCTCTAATGAAACATTAGAGTATGCATATAAAGACATGGGTAAAGTTCCAGCTGTACAAGATACAACTCAAATTGAGGGATTAGCTGAAGATGCTAATGTTCAAGCATTCCTTAAACAAGCTGAATTTTCTTATCCAATGCCATCTATCCCAGAAGTTTCATATTTCTGGACAGTAGCAAAAGATATGGAATGTAGCGTTTGGGATGGAACAAGTACACCTGAAGATGCAATGGCTAAAGCAATGAAAGATTATGCTGATTTAAGAGCAACAGGACAATAAATTAAAGTAGGGGGTAATAAGGCATGGAAATAGAAAGTGGAAAAAAAATGACCCCTATAATCCCAGGGATAGCTTCGGCTATCATCTGGGGTTTAGGACAATTAATGAATAAACAATATATAAAAGCAATTTTTTTCTTTTTATTTCAATTAATCCTAGTAATCGTTGAAATAGCAACAGGAAATTATTTTACAGGAAGTTATGTTATTAGAGAGAATGGTGGATTCTTTGTCAAGGGGATATGGGGCCTCATTACATTAGGTACAATACCTAGAAAAATGAGTTTAACGGGTGTAACAGATGGTGATCACTCGATTATGTTACTAGTTAAGGGAATTATAGTGATGCTTGTTGCACTCATTTTTGTAGCTATTTATGCTTGGAATATCAGAGATGCTTATAAAACATGTAAAAGCTTTAATGAAAAGTGTACAAGATTATCTACAAGGGCATACGTTGAAGAGTTATGGGAGTCTATGTTCCATTATATTATTTTAATTCCAGCAGCATTATTATTAATGTTCCTCTCTATCATGCCTATTATTTTTTCAGCTTTAACGGCATTTACAAATTATACAAAAACCAATATGCCACCTACACACTTAGTTGACTGGGTTGGTTTTAAAAACTTTATGAACCTGATTAATATTCCAGTGTGGTCAAAGACTTTTGCAGGTGTATTTAGCTGGACGCTTATTTGGGCGGTAGTTGCTACATTTACTTGTTTTGCATTTGGACTTATTCAAGCTGTTATATTAAATAGTAAACGTATCAAGTTTAAAAAGTTATGGAGAGGTATTTATATTTTACCTTGGGCTATTCCTGGAATGGTCAGTTTACTTGTATTTAGAACAATGTTTAATGGACAATTTGGTCCTGTAAGTCAATTCTTATTAGATATGGGAATTACATCTGAACGTGTAGCATGGTTTTCTGATCCAAATAATCCTAATTTAGCACGAATTACTTTGCTAGTTATTAACTTATGGCTGGGGTTCCCTTACTTCATGGCATTAATGACAGGTATAATGACGGGTATATCAAGTGATTTATATGAAGCAGCTAAAATTGATGGTGCATCACCGCTAGATGAATTTAAGAAGATTACTTTACCTATTGTACTTAATCAAGCAGCACCATTAATTATTATGAGTTTTGCATCTAACTTTAATAACTTCAATGTTATTTATTTCTTAACAGATGGTGGACCAACTAATGTTAACTACCAATTTGCAGGTGCTACAGATATATTAATTACATGGGTATATAAATTGACTTTGGATAACCAACTATATAACATGGCGTCTGTTATGTCTATTTTAATTTTCATATTAATTGGAAGTATATCAATATGGAATTTACGACGTACGAAAGGATTCAAGGAGGATTAGTATGAAAAGTAGTGGAGAAATAAGTGTACAATCTGCGATTAAAGAAAACCGAATACATAAAATTAAAAATCATACTATAACAGCACTAATGTATTTGGAAATTATAGCTGTTGCAATTATTGTTCTAGTACCAGTACTGTGGATTGTAGGAACATCTTTTGATAATTCTAGCTCATTAGCTACAAGCTCTATTATTCCTAAAAATCCAACACTAAATAACTATAAGAAGTTATTTGCAGGTACAGATTTCCTAATTTGGTATGGGAATACTTTAAAAATAGCTGTTGTTAATATGATATGCTCAGTATTCATTACAACATTAACAGCCTATGTATTTTCGCGCTTTAAATTTAGAGGAAAAAAACAAAGCTTAATGCTCATTATGGTTCTTCAAATGTTTCCTTCATTTATGGCGATGACAGCAGTTTATGTTTTATTCTTAAACTTTGGGTTATTAGATAACTTATATGGATTAGCATTAACATACATAGCTGGGCAGATCCCATATAATGTTTGGTTAATGAAGGGATATTTAGGTGGTATTCCTATGAGTTTAGATGAAGCAGCTATGTTAGATGGTGCTAGTAGATTACAAATTTTCCGTAAGATTATCATTCCACTAGCATTTCCAATGATTACATTTTTAGCTGTGAGTACTTTTATGGCACCATGGATGGATTATGTTTTACCACGTTTATTAATTAGTTCAGATTCTAAGAAGACTTTAGCTGTAGGTTTATTTGACTTAATTAGTTCAGATGCAAATAATCAGTATACTCAATTTGCAGCAGGAGCAGTCTTAGTAGCAGTGCCAATTACGATTTTATATGTTGCATTACAGAAACATTTAATTTATGGAATCACAGCTGGTTCTACGAAAGAATAAATAGGTGTATGAAGTTATGGAAAGAAAAATTATCATTTAAAGATATTACACCTACCAATACCATGGGAGCAGTTGCAGAGATGTTTAGGAAGTGGCCAGGAGCGCTGAGAAGTGATCATCCAGCGCGTTCGGTCGCTGCTTTAGGAAAGAATGCAAAATATCTAACGGATAATCATGATTTATCTCTATACATTTAGCAGATGTTAGAGCAACATATGAAAATAAACATAGAATATAAATTGTATTTGGAAGAGTTGAAGGGTAGGAATTTAGGGAAAAAAATCATTTGGTGATGAATAATTTTTAGAAATTTGAATTTCATACAATAAATTTCAATAATTTGAAAATATTTATACATTTAATCAATATATAGAAAAAAACATACTTATATAGTATGATATATATATAATGTAAAAGTTAATTATTGAACAGGGGAATAGTATGAAACAGATGAAGATGGTTATTATTGATGATGAACCAATTATTTTGAGGGGATTAGCGGAAACATACCCATGGGATGAGATGGGTTTTGACATTGTAGGAACAGCTACTAAGCCAGATAAAGGCTTAGAATTAATTAAAGAAAAAAGACCTCAAGTTGTTTTATCAGATATAAGAATGGCTAAAATGTCTGGATTAACCTTAGTAGATAAGGTTAAAGAATTTGATAAAAATATTATCTTTATTTTAATGAGTGCATATAAAGAATTTGAATATGCTAGACAAGCTTGTGATTTAGGTGTATTTGCGTATTTGGTTAAACCTATTGAAGAAGATCTATTAGTCCAAACAATGCAGTCAGCATATGAATTGTGTGAGAAAAAAATAGAGATAGAAACTGAATATGATTATTTAAAAGAAATGCTATGTGAGAATAAAGGAAGCTTTCATAGTATAATATTTGAACGTTATTTAAAAGAAGAAATTGATGAGGCGGACTTTGTTAAAGCATTAGACATAAGAGGAGAAAGTATTTCAGATCAGGATGGTTTAATAGGTGTATGTGTTGGATTTGATATAACATCCCGTATGTTAAGTCAAGAAGAATTTGAAATACAAGCAAGTGTAGTATTTAATGAGTTACGCGATAAAATTTTTGAACAATATCAAGGTTGGTATTTAAAAAGCAGTTCAGATAGAATAATTTTTATTTTAAAAGTAAATAAAGCAGAGGACATGGACATAATTAGAGCGTTGATTAATGAGGTTGAAAAAATGACGATTATGGAATTGTTCTCTGCTATTTCTGCTGTATTTTATGGTATTGAGGCATTAAAGATTATTTATTCACGAATTCAGGAAATGTACAATTTAGCTTATGAAACCGGACTACATATGCTAGTAGGAGAAGAAAATACAACGATAGAAAGTAACAAAAAATATTTGAGTGAATATATTTTAAAAGCAGTACAATATATAGATAAAAATTTAGGAAATGAAGACCTTAATATTACTGAGGTATCTGAATATGTCTATTTGAATCCTGTCTATTTTGGAAGATTATTTAAAAGTGAATTAAATATATCATTTAAACAATATATACTAAATAAGCGAATTGAGTTAGCAAAAAAAAGGATTTTGGAAGGAAATAATAGCATAGTAGCAATTGGAGAAGAAGTTGGGATTCCGAACTCATCATATTTTACGCAGGTTTTTAAAAAGACCACAGGCTATTTACCAAGTGAGTATAGAAGGAAAATAACAAATGAAGCTAATTAAAAAAAGATTAATTTCCACTAGAGGAATCTATGGTATACGAAAGAAGTTATTAGTCTATGCGTTAGGAAGTATGATTGTAATTATTAGTTTGGTAGTAGGATTAATTACTAGTATTGTAATGAAAAGTATAGAAGAACTAACGATAGAAAAATATCAGTATTTAAATGATAAAGTTATTACCAAGATTCATAATGAATTTGAGGCAAGTGATGAGTTATTTAAAAAGTATATTGGAGATTCTGTTATACAAGAGACTCTTGCAAATAGTAAAGTCCCAGCAGATGTAAAAGAAAAAGTACAGCATATGATGGCGTACATAGATTTTAAGGATATGCTTAGAGCTACATATATTGATAATAAGGGGAATGTTTATGGAGCAAGATTGATTTGCTTTAACTATAAAGATTTTATAAAAAGCAACTTATATAAAACATTAGGTGAAGATTATTCAACGACAAAATGGGTTTGGAAAAGAGATTCACTTTTTGGTGCCAATGAGGATGCCTTGTTCATGATGCGATATATAAGACATATGGAATATCCTGTCGAACCTGGGGTTTTAATATTGAAGATGAGTGATTATTTCTTTAAGAATATTATTAGTGATTTGGATAAAGAGATCATGTATCTGTTTTGGGATTCTGATTATAATTTATGTTATATACAGAGTGGAGAAGGACAAGTTGTAAATGATAAAGTCTACCAATCAGTTTTTGAAGCGGTAAAAGGTAATAAAAGTGGTATAGTTAAACAGCTCGATGAAGGAATGCTATTCACAAGTCAAGAGGAGAATTCACAAATTCATGTAGCAATGTTAGTACCTCGAGAAAAAATAGATGTGGTTTTTAGAGAAATAAAATATGTTATTGTAATTTCATGGATATTTTTATGTGGACTAGCAGTTGTTACCATTAATTATCTAACCAGTAAATATGTAAATGCTATATATAAAATTAATACAGCGATGAAGGGATTTGATAGAGAGGATTATTCATCTACATTATATATCAAAACGGATACGGAATTAGATGAAATTGCATGTTCGTATAATCAAATGGTAAAGAGGATTAATCACCTTGTACATGAAGTTAAGTTAAGGGAACAGGTGCTTCGCAAGAGTGAATTAAATTCATTGATGTATCAAATTAATCCACATTTCTTATATAACACTTTAGATAATATCTATATGATGGCTAGATTAAATCGTGATGAAAAAATGAAGAAGATGATAGAATCACTTTCTAAGTTTTTAAGAATTGGTTTAAGTAATGGAAAACAAGAGATTACCATAGAAGAAGAACTGCAACATATAAGAAGTTATATAGAAATTATGAGAATGCGAGAAGATGAAGAGTTTGAGTACACTATAGAGTGTCAAGAAGCATTAAAGAAGGTTAAAATTTTAAAACTTATTTTACAACCCATTGTAGAGAACTGTATTAAATATGGTTTTCAAGATTTAGATGAATTAGAGAAAATGGTAATAGAAATTAATGTAGTAGATAAGTCGTCTTATATTCTTCTGACTGTTAAGAATAATGGTGGTCTAATAGAGGAAGATATTCTAAATCGATTAAATCAATTACAGCATATGCCATATGATGAAAATATACCTGAAGATACTGGGCATAAAGGAGGATATGGCATTAGAAACGTTGTAAATCGTTTAAAATTAAGATATGGTGAGGCATTCTCACTCTGGTATGAGTCTAATAGAGATGTAGGAACAATTTGCAGTATAAAAATACCAAATCAAAATGAGAACATGTAGAAAATAAAGGGGTTTAAAGATGAAAGCACGATATGTAAAGCAACTAGTAAGCTTAATTGGAATAATAGGTGCAAGTATCATTTTATATGTGGCTTATATAAGTTTTAATCAAGAGAAAAGTATTGAAGTAGATTATATGAAAGAACAAGTTACAGTTATACCCGTTATGTTTTTATGTGACGAAAGTACTCAAAATGCTAGTAATGTAGATTTAGTTGATGAATTTAATGAGCTTTATAGGGATAAGTATTATTTGGATGTCGAATGGTTTACTGGTAATGTGGCAGATTATAGAGCACGTCTTAAGATGCTTAATTCAGTGGATGAATTGCCTGCTATTATTACAGATGTGGGATTTGATCCAGCTTTTTATAATCTTCTTATAGAGAATAAGCAGATTGTAGATTTAGCACCTTATTATTTAGAAGATGCTAATTGGCAAGACTCTGTTTCACAAGAGGTAATAGATAGTGTAACAGAGGAGGATGGCTCAATATATATAATGCCACTTGATGCGACTTATTATTCGGGGATTTTTTGGAACAAAGAATTATTTAAGAAAGCAGGTATTACAGAATTTCCAACGACATGGGATGGATTTTGGGAAGTATGTGATCAGTTGAAAGCCAAAGGCATTACCCCACTATCTTTACATACAGAAGGCACTTCATGGTCATCGATGCTTTTGGCTACCTCTTATTTAGGGCAGTTTAAAGAAGGAGAAGATTTTATGAAAGAAATATTTCCTGATACATATGATATAGATGTTTTTTATAATATGATGGAGATATATATAAAAGCATTTCAGTATACTACAGATGATGCAATAGGTGTGAACTTTGATATAGCAGAAAAGCATTTCTATGAAGAAGAAACAGCAATGCTTCCAAATGGTAGATGGATGATTGAAAGTTTAAGTGATAATCAATACATAGATCAGGATTTTGAAGATAAAATTAGCTTTGCATCATTTCCAGAAGATGTTCTAATTGGTGCACCAGCTATGTCAGGATGGGCTATTAGTTCTAGATATAGTAAAGAGATTCAGGAAGGGGCAATTGCTTTTTTAAAGTATAGAAATGAGCAAAATTCTATAGATATAGCAGAGCTGTTAGATGAAGAAGTATATAATAGCTATTCACAAGTGTTTAAAGATTATTTAGATATAGTTCAGAAACAGTTTAAGTTAATACCTAACTATCAGCTAAAGTGGAATACTTTAATACAAAATGATGTGTTTAACAAAACACTACCAGCATTATTAAAAGAGGAAATCAGTATAAATGAATTTATACAAAAATTAGACAAAGCAGTAGAACAATATAATCAAGAAAGTGGATTGAGTGGCAAGGTATCGTAGCAAATAAAACGCAAGTGATACATAGGAGGGGCGTATGAAGGTGTATATAAGGAAAGGTTGGGGAAAAAAATCAATAGGTATTAAGTTAAAATTAATTGGGGCATTTATAATACCTGTAGTATTGATTATTGTATTAGGCGTATCTTCATATAAGCAAGCTAGAAGTAGTATTATTAGTAACTATGAAATGACCAGTCAAACAAGTTTAATGATGATGAATAAGTATTTTGGTGTAGGTTTTGAATCTGCTTTAGCTAAAGCTACACAGTTAAATGTAAATGAAACAGCAAAAATGTATTTTTCGGGTTATTATAAGAAAAATGCCCTAGAAGAAAGCAATAAAAGAGCTGAATTAACTGAGTATATAAAGAATATGGTAATGGTTACAGATATGGTGCAAAATGTTGGTATTCTTTCTAAAAATGTAAAAGGATTATGGAATGATAGCGTTGTACCAATTGATGTATATGAGAAATTCGTAGAATCAGAAGAAGGAATACTTGTTGAAGGTAAAGAAGAGAAGAATATTTGGCTAGGTATGCATCCCAGTATTGATGGAGAACTAAATAACAGTTCTGCAGATTATTGTATATCATTAGTAAAAAAATTTATTGATATTAACTATAAAAATGCAGGTTACATTATTATAGATATTAAAGATGAATTTATAAAGAATACTATGCAAGAGGCCAATTTAGGTGAGGGTAGTATTCTTGGTTTTATTACTCAAGATGGAAGAGAAATCCTTAATCAAGATATAGAAGAATTTAGTTTTTGTAATCAAGAATTTTATAAAAAGATTCAAGCAAGTGAAGAAGCAAGTGGATTTGAGTATGTTGAATACAATGGTCAGCAATATTTATTCTTATATGAAAAATTAATAGATGAGGGAGCAATGACTTGTGCACTTGTAGAAGAAAGTATCTTATTAAATAAGGTGGCTACTGTAAAAGTTACAACATTTGCTATTACAACACTTGCATCTATCATTGCTATTGCTATAGGGTGGATGCTAGCAGCAAGTATAGAGAAAAAGATACATAGTGCAAATCAAACATTGGAGGAAGTTGCTAGAGGAAATCTTACTCAGAAGTTAGTGTATAAATCCAAAGATGAGTTTAGCATACTTGCAAAAGGTATATTCAATATGATAGATAGTATGAAGAAGATGATTCAATCTATGTCTATTGTTAGTACAACAGTGTTAAAGTCTGCAACTCATATTTCTAAGGGGTCTGAAGATTTACTTGAGGCATCGCATCAAATCGCCAATACCGTTAGCAGCATTAAAGAAGGTGTTGGACAACAAGCAGAGGATAGCCAAAATTGCTTAATGCAAATGTCCAATTTATCATTACAAGTTAATGAGGTATGTGATTGTTCTGAGCGTGTTCAAGAGGTAGCCAATATTACTAGAAGTAGTGTTAAGAGTGGATTAGAAAGTATAGAGGAGCTAAAAGAAAAAGCAAGTTGTACAGCGGACATTACATCTACTGTTAGAAAAGATATTAAGACATTAGAGCAGAAATCCAATGAGATAGGAAGTATTGTGGGGACTATAGAAGAGATAGCAGGAAAAACAAACCTATTAGCTCTAAATGCTTCTATTGAATCAGCAAGAGCTGGTGAAGCAGGAAAAGGATTTGCAGTGGTTGCTGAAGAAATCAGAGCATTAGCTGAGCAATCTAAACAAGCTACTGCAAAAATTGCTGATATTATCAAACAGATACAAACAGAGACAAATAAAACAGTTCTAGTAACAGAAGAAGCAGAGCAGATTGTTGCATCTCAAGAAACAGCACTTGTTGATACTGTAGATGCTTTCAATAGCATCGACTTGCAAGTAGATAAACTACTTAATGGATTAAAGGAAATATCACAGGCAGTTAATAATATTGATCAATCTAAAGACCAAACTCTTCAAATGATTCAGGATATTTCAGCTATGTTACAAGAGACAGTAGCAGCTACTGTAGAGTTAGATAATACGGCAGTTAAGCAGATTAGTACGGTTCAAGGCTTGAGTCAAACTGTAGCAGATTTAGAGAATGAAGCAAAGAAATTAGATGGTGAAGTTTCAGTATTTTGTATAGAATAGTAGAAAATACACGTTATCGCATAAAAATATTAAAAGTAAAAAGTCTGTAGTGATCAGTTCAGATCATTACAGACTTTTTATGATATTGGCATCTTATTAGAAAACAAATCTTACTCAAAGGCCAATGTTTCTTTAATGGAGAGATAAGCGGCCTTGTTTGCTACACAACACCAATTTCTATAGTATGTTCAGAAACTTGAACGCTCATCGTTGAGATCAGTCCAAAAGCAGCGACAACAATAACCATTATAAGATAAAGGAATAGCAGAGCTTAATACATCCATATTACCAAGTCCCATAAAGACATTAGCAAGTTTCTTAGAAATCACAATAGAAAGTGGTAAGCTAATGGCAAAATTAATGAGAATAAGAAGCAAACAAGCAAGATTATAGGCCTTTTGAATATGAGGTGTTTGTGTGCCCATAGATTTTAAAATACCGATTTGTTTAATCTGGCCATTTAAAATAGTAGATAGATATCGAGGTGAGAAGCGTACTTTTATTTTTTATTCTTATAAAAGTGAGATTTTAAGATTGAAATCCTAATTAAAAACTATTAAAATTCTTTTGAAATAGAAATAATAACTAGAATGAATGACAGAATGTATAAAGGAGTAAGTAAATGTATTTTGTAACTGTAGAGGAATTAGCTGATCATTTAGAACTAGAAAACTTAGTACCAGAAATTCCTTATAAAGATAGAAAAATTATGGAATGTGATGTGAACAGGCCGGCACTTCAACTAGCAGGCTTTTTTAAGTATTTTGACTCCGACCGACTTCAAATTATTGGAAAGGTAGAAAGTAATTACTTAAAAGAACTTGATTGTGAAGGAGAACGCAAAGAGCGTATTAAGAATTTCATGGCACATAAAGAGATTCCATGTATTATTATTTGTCGTGATGAAATAGAGCCAGAACCTTATATGCTTCAGTGTGCGCGAGAGAGTGGTATTCCTATTTTTAAATCAAGTTTAGCTACGAGTACCATTTTAGCAGAAGCGAATAGATGGTTACATGAAAAACTTGCCCAAAGAATTACAAAGCATGGTATTTTAATTGATATTTATGGTGAAGGTGTCCTTATTATAGGTGAGAGTGGTATTGGAAAAAGTGAAGCGGCACTAGAGCTTATTAGACGTGGACATAGATTGGTAGCGGATGATGCAGTAGAGCTTCGAAAGATATCTGCTAAGAAATTACTAGGTATGGCACCTGAGATGACCCGTTATTTTATTGAGGTAAGAGGAATTGGCATTGTAGATGTTAAAAAACTCTATGGTGCAGGGGCAATTAAGGAAAAGAAAAACATTGATTTAGTGGTTAAGTTGGAACATTATACAAAAGGTCAAGATTCAGATCGACTAGGATTAGAAGATGAATATATGGAGATTTTAGGAGTTGGAATACCAATTAATACGATTTTAGTAAAACCAGGACGTAATATTGCGATCTTGTGTGAAGCAGCAGCGGTGAATTTTAGAGAAAAGAAGATGGGGTATAACGCAGCAGAAGTGTTAGCCCAAAGAGTATTGGATAATATAGAGGCCAATAGTAAATAAAGGTGGCATGAATAATTAATGGTTATCAGAATAATATAAATATAAAAATATTAGGTTATTTTGTCTAAAAAATAGAACTTATAATTTTCAAAATTATAAAAAATATATATGTTTAAAATTATATAAATTTGTTAAACTGAACTAGGAAGTAAATATACTCAATAGGGAGGATTTTAACATGATAGGAAGAAAGAAAAAAGCAGTCATTACATCATTAGTATCAGCAATGGCTTTATCTATGAATGCCATGCCAGTATGGGCAGCAGACACTACGACTAATGAAAAAGATATCGTTGTGTTATACACAAATGATATTCATTGTGGTGTAGATGAAGGAATTGGTTTTGCTGGACTTGCAGCATACAAAGCTGATATGGTAGCAGAGTATGGTGAAGACAATGTAACATTAGTAGATTGTGGAGATGCGATTCAAGGTGCAGCAATTGGTACGCTTTCTAATGGTGAATATGTTGTAGATATTATGAATGCAGTGGGATATGATTATGCTGTATTTGGAAATCATGAGTTTGACTATACAATCCCAGAACTTGCTAAGTTAGTTGAAAAAGCAGAAGCAACTTATCTTGGATGTAACTTTAAATATATTGGAGATGAAGTTAAAAAAGCAGAAGTAGCTAAAACAGAAAAAGAAGAGGCTACTTTAGTAGAAGATACAAAGATTGAAATTGCACCTTATGCTATTAAAGAATATAACGGTGTTAAGGTAGCTTATGTAGGTGTTTGTACACCAGAATCTTTATTTCAATCTACACCAACTTATTTTATGGATGAAGAAGGCAATTACATTTATAATTTCTGCCAAGGAGATGGAACCCAGCTTTATACAGCGGTTCAATCTGCTGTAGATTCTGCACGTAAAGAAGGTGCACAATATGTTGTAGCATTAGCACACCTTGGTATTGAAGAAGGCTCAGCACCATATCGTTCTACAGATGTGATTGCAAATACAAGCGGTATTGATGTTGTGTTAGATGGACACTCTCATAGTGAAGTAGCAGCAGATGAAGTGAAAAATGCAAAAGGTGAAACTGTGCTTCTTTCACAAACAGGTACAAAATTTGCAGCTATTGGTAAATTAGTGATTTCTGCAGATGGTAAAATGACTACAGAACTTGTGAAAGAGTATACAAAGAAAGATGATGCCGTTAATACTTGTGTCACAGATATTCAAGCATCTCTTGAAAAAGTATTAAATGAAGTAGTGGCAAAATCAGATGTTGATTTAAGTATGCTTGCTGCAGATGGTACACGTGCTGTTCGTAACCAAGAAACAGCTCTTGGAGACTTATGTGCAGATGCTTATCGTATAGTATCTGGAGCAGATATTGCCTTTGTAAATGGTGGTGGCATTCGTGCGAGCGTTGAAAAAGGTGAAATAACTTATAATGACATTATTAGTGTGCATCCATATGGAAATGAAATGTGTGTTGTAGAAGTAACAGGACAAGAAGTTTTAGATGCTTTAGAATTAGGAAGCAAGAGTGTAAAAGCAGTAACGACTGAAAAGGCTGAAGATGGCACTTTAAATGCAGCAGGTGAGAGTGGTGGATTCCTTCAAGTATCTGGTTTAAAATACACTGTAGACCCTTCAGTTAAATCAAGTGTTGTAGCAGATGAAGAAGGTATGTTTGTAAAAGTAGAAGGAGAACGTCGCGTAAAAGATGTTCAAGTTTTAAATAGTAAAACAGGTAAATATGAAGCAATTGATCCAGCTAAAACTTATACACTTGCTTCTCATAATTATATGATTAAATCAATGGGCGATGGTTATAGCATGTTTGCAGATAATAAGTTATTACAAGACTCTGTTATGTTAGATAATCAAGTATTGATCACATATATTAAAGATTACTTAAATGGGACTGTTGGAGAAGAATATGCAGCGCCACAAGGTCGTATTATAATTGAAAGAGCAGAAGAAGCTCAAAAAGCTGCATAGTAATGATATATTTAAAGTGTAAAGAGATAAAAGCTATAGTTACGAATCATAGCATATAGGGAAAAATAAGCGTATCTTCTAAAGTATAAGAAGATACGCTTATTTTTTATGGATAACGCCTATTATTTTGCTAAAAGTTTTACCATTTCTTCTAATAAAGAACTAGCATGCTTAGCAGCAATTGGTAAGAATTCTTCATAAGATAAATCAGCACCACCATCTGCTTTATCAGAGATTGCACGGATAATAACGTATGGGACTTGATTTAAATAAGCAACATGAGCAATAGAAGCACCTTCCATTTCAACTGCATAAGGTGCAAAGTGTTCTTGAATACGATCTTTGAGTTCGCCACCTGCAATAAATTGGTCACCACTAGCGATGCGACCTTTAAAGAGAGAAACACCTTCAAAGTCTAAATTTGTAGCAGCCTCCACAGCTAAGTCAATAAGTTCTTTATTTGCTTCAAAGAAAGTCACACCAAGGCGTGGAATTGCACCTAATGGATCACCAAATACAGTTGTGTCCACATCATGTTGTACAGCATCAGTAGAAATAACAAGATCTCCTTGATTAATATCAGCATGAAGTGTACCAGCAACACCAGAGTTAATAAGACAATCAATTTTAAAGAGTGTAATCATAAGCTGAGCACATACAGCAGCATTTACTTTGCCAATTCCTGAACGTGCAAGAACAACTTCTGTATTGTGTAATTGTCCTTTATAGAAAGTCATACCTGCCTCGGTAACTGTTTCAGAAATATTTAATAATGATTTAAGAATTTCTACTTCTTCATCCATGGCACCAATGATACCAATTGTTTTTCCGAATGTTTGATTTGTTATCATATATATTGAGCTCCTTTGCTAAGTTAATAAAAGAAATATCAAATTTGTTTATAGCATGTATTTAAAAGTAAAGCAAGTGGGAAATGAGATGAGTGAGAAAAAGATAGAAAGATTTATAAAAATAGAAGAGGAAGAAGGCATAAAATGGTAAAATCCGAACGATGTAATTAAAAAATAAAAAAATGTTCTATTTGTACAAAGTGTATACATGAATAATTAGAAAATTTTTTTTTCTAGATTTATTGACGTATATGCAAGTCAATTACCTATAAAATTCAAGAATGTAGTCTTATTATTATAAAATATAATGAATTTTGAAAAAATTAAAATGTAAAATTTTTAATAAGTATTTACTAAAAAATAAGTTCTAATAGTGAGTGAAAATTGACAATGTGTTTAAAAAATGTACAATGAATTATGTAAATGGGAAGTGATTCCTAATGAGTAGAATAACTTGCAAAAGGATGAGAACGAATATCGAAAAGGTTTAAGTTTCAATCAAAACATATAGCCCTTTTATTAGCAGCTATTTTAGGCTCAACAGCTACATATGGAAGTTGTTAATGAGAAATTAATGTTAGCGTATTCATTAGAGTATGATTTAGGATATGAAGGAATCTATAACAATGTGGTAACAGATGGGGATTATACATTCCAATCATTTTGTTTAGAGGAAGATAAAGAAAAAGTCCTACAAGGACTTAAACTTATTGATGAGTCAATGGAAGCTAGTCAAACACAAATATGGTGTAATGATGCTTTCTATCGCTATTTAAGTGGAGAAAGTCACCAATAATTAGCGGATTAATATAGATTAATTAGGTGAAAAGCAAAAGAAAAACTAGAGGAGAAAAAGGCATGAAAAAAAGATTAACAGGTTTAGTGTTATCAGGGCTTTTAGCAATGACAACATTAGTTGGATGTGGAGCAAGTTCAGAGGCTAATACTGAGCAAGCAGTAGTAAGTGAAGATGGTTTAAAAATTGCGATTGTAACAAGTATTACAGGCGTAGATGATGGTAACTTCAATGAAAATAACTATAAAGGGATTACAGAATTTATCGAAAATAACCCAGGTAGCACAGTAACTGCTATTCAAGAACCATCTGGTGATACAACTGCTGCAGTACAAGCAGTAAGTGATATTGTAGCAGACTATGATGTTATTGTGACACCAGGTTTCCAATTTGCAGGGATTTCACAAGTAGCTAGTGAGAATCCAGATAAAAAATTCATTCTTGTAGATTCAGAGCCAGCTGCAGTAGGAGAACAAACTATATTCGATAATGTCTATTCTATGATGTTCGCTGAACAAGAAGGTGGGTTCTTTGCAGGTGTGGCAGCCGCTCTTGAAACAAAAACAAATAAAGTTGCAGTTGTAAATGGTGTTGCGTTCCCTTCAAACGTAAACTATCAATTTGGTTTTGAAAGTGGTGTAAACTACGTTAATGAAGTATTTGGTAAAAATGTAGAGCTTGTAGAGCTTCCTTCTTATGCAGGAACAGATGTAACAGGTGCTAATGTTGGTGGAAACTACGTTGGAGATTTCTCTGATGAAGCAACAGCTAAAGTAATGGGTACAACTTTAATTAATGAAGGTTGTGATATTTTATTCGTTGCAGCAGGTGGTGCTGGTAATGGAATCTTTACAGCAGCTAAAGAGGCTGGAAATGTAAAAGTAATCGGTTGTGATGTTGACCAATTTGATGACGGTGCAAATGGCGATTCAAATATTATTTTAACATCTGCATTAAAAGTAATGGATGCAAACGTAGAAAGAGTACTTGAAGAAATTAAAGCAGGTACTTTCAAAGGTGCAAATGAATTACGTCAGGCAGATACAGATTCAACAGGTTATGTAGCAGAAGAAGGACGTCACAGTCTTTCAGAAGATACATTAACAAAAATGAAAGAAGTTTATGATCTTGTAAAAACAGGAGCAATCGTTCCTGCTGCAAACTTTAATGGAATGACACCAGAAGCGTTTGTAGGTCTTCCAAGCTACAAATAAGTAGAAAAAGTAAGCAAATCATTGAGAGTTATCCAAATATTTTTGTTTGGATAGCCCTCATTTTTTGTCGTTTTATGAGAAAGACAAGAATTAATAGGAGGCTAAATGATGAGTGAGTACATTGTAGAGATGCGACATGTTACAAAGAAATTTCCTGGCATTATAGCAAATGATGATGTGACATTAAAAATCAAAAAGGGTGAAATCCTTGCCATACTTGGAGAAAATGGAGCTGGAAAGTCTACATTAATGAGTATGCTTTTTGGGATGTATGAGCCAGATGAAGGTGAAATCTTTGTACGTGGTGAGAAAGTTAATATTAGCTCACCTAATGAAGCAACAAAGCTGAATATAGGAATGGTGCATCAACACTTTAAATTAGCGCATGAATACACAATTACACAAAATATTGTGTTAGGTATGGAGCCTGTCAAAAAAAGATGGGGATTTTTACCTTATGTAGATTTAAAGGAAGCAGAAGAAAAGGTGGCAAATCTTTCTAAACAATACGGTTTAGAAGTAGATCCTAAAAGTAAAATTAAAGATATTACAGTATCTGTTCAACAGAGAGTAGAAATTTTAAAAATGCTTTATAGAGATGCTGAAATATTAATCTTTGATGAACCCACAGCTGTCTTAACACCTCAAGAAATAGAGTTTTTACTGAAGATTATTGAGAACTTAAGAGCAAGTGGAAAAACCATTATTTTAATTACCCATAAGTTAGAAGAAATTAAAAAAGTAGCAGACCGTTGTGCAGTTTTATGCCAAGGTAAGCTAGTAGATTTATGTGAGGTAGAAAATACCTCTACTAAAGAGATGGCACGAATGATGGTAGGTCGTGAAGTTCAATTTGAATTAGAGAAGAAAGCACCTCAGTTTGGAAAAGAAGTTCTTAAAGTTGAAAATTTAACAGTTAAAGATAAAAATCAGTTTGAAGTGGTTAAGAATGTTTCATTTTCTATTCGAGCAGGAGAAGTTTTTGCCATTGCTGGGGTTTCAGGTAATGGACAAGTAGAAATTGCAGATGCCATTGCAGGGCTAATGCCAGTAGCAGGTGGAAAAATCACTTTAAATAATCAAGATATCACCCACATGGAGATTAGAAAACGTACACAAACAGGTGTAGCTTATATCCCAGAAGATAGACAAGCTTATGGACTTGTATTAGATTTTACGATTGAAGAAAATGCTGTTTTAAAAGATTACTTTAAAGAGAGCTTTTGTGAAAAAGGTGTTTTAAGAAGAGAAAAATTCACAAGTTATAGTAATGAGCTAATAGAAAAATATGATATTAGAAGTGGTCAAGGTTCTAAGACTCAAGTACGTAGCATGAGTGGTGGAAATCAACAAAAGATTATCATTGGGCGTGAGATTGAATTAGATGCACCATTAATTGTTTTTGTACAACCAACTAGAGGATTAGATATTGGTGCTATTGAGCGTATTCATGAACAAATTATTGAGGAACGCGATAAAGGTAAAGCAATCTTACTGATTTCACTTGAGCTTGAAGAGGTTATGAATTGTGCAGATACCATTGGTGTTATTTATAATGGACAAATAAAGGCAATCAAAGAAGCGAAGTCACTCACAACAAAAGAAGTCGGAGAATATATGATGGGGGTACATGCTTAAGATGAAAACAAATATAAAACAAGTTATTGCAAAGTTAACAAAGGATGAAAAGCGTCAAGAAATGCTTGTACCTATTTTTGCTGTGTTAGTTAGTTTAATGGTTGGTGCAATTGTTATTGGTATTATAGGAAGCAACCCATTAGGTGCTTATCATAATCTGTTACAAGGATCAGGTATTTTACCAAAGTCTTCTTATGCAGGTGGTAAAGGGATGCTAACGGACTTTATGAGTTTTTTAAATGCGTTAACACCACTAATTTTTGGTGCTTTAGCGGTAGCAGTTGCTTTTAAGACAGGTCTTTTTAACATTGGAGTTTCTAGCCAGATGCTATTTGCTGGATTTATGGCAACGATTATTGTAGGTTACAGTGATATGAGTAGCTTTATGGCAAAACCAATGGTACTGATTATTGGGATGATTTGTGGAGCACTCCTCGGTGGCCTTATTGGTTACTTAAAGTATCGCTTTAATATTAATGAAGTTGTATCTTGTATTATGGTGAATTATATTTTTCAATATGTTATAAGTTTCTTTATTAATATGTTTTATGTGGATGCTGTATCGCGTCAATCAAAAAATATAAGTGAGGCAGCTTCTTTAACTTTAAAAAACGTAGAATTTATGGGAATGAAGATGGAGGTACCATTAGGCATTATCTTAGCAGTACTTGCTACTTTTGGCCTTAAATTTATATTAGATAAAACAAAATTAGGTTATGAAATGAAAACAGTAGGTGCCAATCAAAAAGCAGCCAAGTATGCAGGGATTAAAGTAGGACGTACAATGATTATTGCAATGCTTATATCAGGAGCACTTGCAGGTCTTGCGGGGGTGACTTACTACTTAGGCTATAATACATCTATTCAGCCTAGAGTACTTTCATCAGTTGGATATGATTCTATTGCAGTATCTTTACTTGGAAATGCAAATCCTATTGGAAGTATGATTTCAGCCTTCCTTATTACAATTATCAGTAAAGGAAGCACTTATATGAGTTCATCAGCAGGTGTACCACAAGAGATTTCATCTGTTATTACAGCGCTGATTCTTTTATTTAGTGCATGTGGCGTGTATATTAAATACCGTCTTAAACGTATTAAAGATGAGGTAGAAGAAAAGAACATGGACGAGCAGAAGGAGGAGGCATAATGGAGACAGTCATTATTGATGGATTAGCCTTTGCATTGCCACTATTTATTATTGCAATTGGTGGGATTTATAGTGAGCGTAGCGGGATTACTAATCTTGCTCTTGAAGGTTTTATGGGAATGGGAGCCTTTATTGGTGCACTAGCTGCTATTTTAACAAAAGAATTGATACCAGCCTTAGCACCTATATCATTCTATATTGCCATTGTTTTTGCCATGTTAGGCAGTATGCTTTATGCTATGTTACATGGTGTGGTTTGTATTAAGTTTAAGGCAAATCAAGTGATTAGTGGGGTAGTAATGAATATCTTAGCGATTGCCCTAACAGGATTTTTAACCAGTCAGTTAAATGAAGTGATATTTGGAAAACCTTCTTCTAAATTTGTATTAGATGTTTTAGAACGTTTTTCAATTCCAGGGCTTGCACAAATTCCTTTTATAGGTGGATTCTTTAAAGATATGTATCCATTCCGACTCATTATTGTTGTCATTGCTATTATCAGCTGGTATGTACTTTCTCAAACAAGATATGGAATGAGATTATGTGCCTGTGGAGATAACCCACATGCTGTAGATGCAGGTGGGGTGGATGTTGCTAAAATTCGTTTTAGTGCAGTTATGGTTTCAGGTGCATTAGCAGGCTTAGGTGGGATTTGTTTTGCTTATTCAATTTCAGCTAACTTTTCATCAAGTTTCTATGTAGGATATGGTTATTTAGCCATTGCAGCACTGATTTTTGGTAATTGGAAAATCATACCGACTTTAATTGCGTGTATTTTATTTGGTTTTGCAAGATCAGGAGGTTATATGATTAGTGGACTACTAGAACTACCAAGTACCTTCTCAGATTTAATCATGACCTTACCATATATTGTCACTATGATTTTACTTATTTTCTTCTCTAAAAATAATAATCCACCAAAATCACTTGGTGAAGTTTATGATAAAGGGAAAAGATAAGTAAGAGATAAAAAAGGGGGCTGTCGAAAAATACATCCGCTCAGTCGTCCGAAAAAAGAATTTCTTCCAGAAGCAACTATAAACTGGTACCTATA